>CAMLIZ010000010.1 GCA_946480245.1 uncultured Pseudomonadota bacterium | reverse complement strand
CCGGCGGCCGCTGCGAGGCCTGCCAGGGCGACGGCGTGCTGAAGGTGGAGATGCATTTCCTGCCCGACGTGTACGTGCCCTGCGACGTGTGCCATGGCGCGCGCTACAACCGCGAGACGCTGGAGATCCTCTACAAGGGCCGCAACATCACGCAGGTGCTGGGCATGACGGTCGAGGAGGCGCGCGAGTTCTTCAGCGCGGTGCCGGCGATCGCGCGCAAGCTGCAGACGCTGCTCGACGTGGGCCTGGGCTACATCAAGCTCGGCCAGAGCGCGACCACGCTGTCCGGCGGCGAGGCGCAGCGCGTGAAGCTGGCGCTGGAGTTGAGCAAGCGCGACACCGGCCGCACGCTGTACATCCTCGACGAGCCCACCACCGGCCTGCACTTCCAGGACATCCAGCTGCTGCTGCACGTGCTGCACCAGCTGCGCGACGCCGGCAACACCATCGTCGTGATCGAGCACAACCTCGACGTGATCAAGACTGCCGACTGGGTGATCGACATGGGCCCCGAAGGCGGCGCCGGCGGCGGCCAGGTGGTGGCCGAGGGGCCGCCGGAAGCAATAGCAGCGAATCCGGCCAGCCACACCGGCCGCTACCTCAAGCCCCTGCTGCAGGCCTGAGCGCCGCCGCCGCGGCGGCATGCGCGACGTGATTGCGCTAAGGTGCGCGGGCCTTCCACCACCGGGTCTGCACGATGAGCCTCACGGTCGACTACTACTTCGCGCCGCAGTCGCCCTGGTCCTACCTGGGCCACCAGCGCTTCTGGGACATCGCGCGCGCGCACGACGCACGCATCAAGGTGATGCCGGTGGACCTGGGCGGCAAGGTGTTCCCGGTCTCGGGCGGGCTGCCGCTGGCCAAGCGGGCGCCGCAGCGCCAGGCCTACCGGCTGCTGGAGCTGCGCCGCTTCAGCACCTGGCTTCATGCGCCGCTCAACCTGCAGCCCAAGTTCTTTCCGGTCAGCGGCGACGATGCGGCGCGCCTGATCATCGCGGTCGACAGGGCCGACGGCAGCGAAGCTGCGATGCGCCTGGCGCTACACGTGATGCGCGCGGTATGGGCCGAGGAGCGCAACATCGCCGACGAACGGACGCTGGCCGAGCTCCTCGCCGAGGCGGACCTGCCGGCCGCGCGCATCGACGACGCGCAGCGCCAGGACGTGCAGGAGCGCTACGAGGCCGACACGCAGCAGGCGATCGATGCCGGCGTGTTCGGCGCCCCCAGCTACGTGATCGATGGCGAGATCTACTGGGGCCAGGACCGGCTCGATTTCGTCGAGCGGCGGCTGCAGCAGGGCTGAGGCTGCGCCTTGCGTCACGGCGCCTGCCGTGAATGCCGATTGAGGTGCACCGGGGCATGCCGCACAATCCGCGGCTTCGCCGCTTCGCGCCCGCGCTCCTTCCTGGATGAGCTCCGCCACCGCTGACGAGCACGCCCGACTGCAAGTGCTGCAGTCCCTGGGGCTGCTCGACAGCCCGCCCGAGGGAAGCTTCGACGCGCTGGTCGACTGCGCTGCCGCGATCACCGAATGCCCGATCGCGCTGCTGTCGCTGGCCGACAGCCGGCGCCACTGGTTCAAGGCGCGGCGCGGGCTGGAGCAGGCCGAAGCCGCGCGCGAAGGCGCCTTCTGCGAGCACACGCTGGCCGGCAACGACCTGCTCGAGGTGCCCGACGCCCGCCAGGACGAGCGCTTCGCGCGGCTGCCTCTGGTGATGCAGGCGCCCAGGGTGCGCTTCTATGCAGGGGTGCCGCTGCGCTGCGACGGCGTCGTGATCGGCACCTTGTGCGTGATGGACACCCGCCCGCGCAGCCTGGCCGAAGCGCAGCGCGCCGCCCTCGGCAGCCTGGCGCGCAGCGCGGCGCACCTGCTGTCGGAGCGCCGGCTGCAACACTCGCTGCAGGCCCAGAGCCTGCGCCTGCACGACCTCGCGCGCGCCTCCGGCGACTGGATGTGGGAGCTCGACGAGGCGCTGCGCTACCGCTGGATCTCGGGCGAGTTCGAGGCCGTCACCGGCATCGCGGCGCACGAGTGCATCGGGCGCCGCGTGGACGACGAACCGCGCCTGGATATGCATGGCCGCACGTCGGCACCCGGCGGCGGGCTGCATGCGGTGCTGGCACGGCACACGCCGTTCGCGCGCGAGATCACCGCCAAGGACACGCCGCGCGGCACCTTGTACGTGTCGCGTAGCGCGACGCCGGTGTTCGATAGCGATGGCCAGTTCCGCGGCTGGCGCGGCACCTCGCGCAATGTCACCGCGCAGATCCTCGCCGAGCGTGAGGCGCAGCTGCAGCACGAACTGCTGGCCAAGCTGTCGTCGCAATTGCCGGGCGCGCTGTTCCAGTACCTGGTGGACGCGCAAGGCCGCGGCCGCTATGTGTACGTGAGCGAAGGCGTGCATGCGCTGTTCGGCGTGGAGCCGCCGCTGGAGCGCGGCGAGGGTGTCGACAGCGACGTGCCGTGGCGCCTGCTGCACCCGGACGACGCGCCCGGCTTTCGTGCCAGCCTGCAGCAGGCCGTGCAGCACGTGCAGCCATGGACGCGCGAGTACCGCATCGTCCGCGACGACGGCAGCGTGCGCTGGCTGGACACGCGCGCCTCGCCCGAGCGCCTGGCCGACGGCAGCGTCCTGTTCCACGGCTTCACCGCCGACATCACCGAACGCAAGCAGATCGAGCTGACCCTGCGCGACACGGAGGCGCGCTGGGAACGCGCGGCCGATGCGGCAGGCATCGGGCTGGTGGAGATCGACCTGGCCAAGGGCCGCCTCACGCTCGACCGCCGCGCCTGCCACGCGCACGGCCTGCCCCATCCGCATGCGCCGCTGGCGCTCGACGAGTGGCTGGCGATGGCGCACGAGGAAGACCGCGCCAAGGCCCGGCTCGGCCTGGAGCGCGCCTGGCGCAGCGGCGGCCACACCGAAGGCCGGGTGCGCATCACCGGCGCCGATGGCGCGCTGCGCCACCTCGAACTGGCCGCACACGCTCGCGCCGACGCGCATGGCCGCGTGGCGGCGCTGCTGGGCACCTGCCGCGACATCAGCGAGCAGATCGCCAACGAACGCCTGCGCCGCGACAAGGACGCCGCCGAGCGCGCCAATCACGCCAAGAGCGAGTTCCTGTCGCGCGTCAGCCATGAGCTGCGCACGCCGCTGAACAGCATCCTCGGCTTCGCGCAGCTGATGGGGCTGGACACGCAGCAGCCGCTGCCGCCCGAGCAGCGCCAACGCCTGGCCGGCGTGCAGCGCGCCGGCGGCCACCTGCTGGAGCTGATCGACGAGGTGCTGGACCTCACGCGCATCGAGCGCCAGGACTTTCATCTGCCGCTGCAGCCGGTGAACGCGAGCGCCGTGCTCGCCGACGTGCTGCGCGTGCTGCAGCCGCTGGCGGCGCGCCACGGCGTGCAGTTGCCGCCCGCGCCCGCGCGGGCCTGCTGGGTACAGGCCGACGGCCGCGCGCTGGAGCAGGTGCTGACGAACCTGCTGTCCAACGCGATCAAGTACAACCGCCCCGGTGGCACCGTGCAGCTCGCCGTGGACGACGACGCCACGCACGTGCAGCTGTCGGTGGTGGACGAAGGCGCCGGGCTCGACTCGCTGCAGCTGAGCCAGCTGTTCCAGCCCTTCAACCGGCTCGGCGCCGAGCGCCGGCGCGTGGAGGGCACCGGGCTCGGGCTGGTGATCGCGCGCGAACTCACGCTGGCCATGGAGGGCCGGCTCGAGGTCGACAGCAGCCCGGGCCGCGGCAGCCGCTTCACGGTGGTGCTGTGGGTGGCCGACGCGGCCGGCGGGGCCACGCCGGAAAAGACGAGCCCGGGCGGGCTGGCGCCCGCATTGGCGCCTGCCCCGCCTCAGCGGCGGGTGCTCTACATCGAGGACGAGCCGCTCAACGTGGTGCTGATGGAAGAGGTGTTCCGCCTGCGCCCGCAATGGTCGCTGCAGGTGGCGGTGGACGGATCGCGCGGGCTGGAGCTGGCGCGCGCGCAGCGGCCCGATCTGCTGCTGATCGACATGAACCTGCCCGACATGAGCGGCCGCCAGGTGATCGAGCGCCTGCGCGCGGAGCCGGTGACCGCTGGCCTGCGCTGCATCGCGTTCTCGGCCGACGCGATGCGCGAGCAGATCGACGCTGCCATGGCGGCCGGCTTCGACGCCTACTGGACCAAGCCGATCGACGTGCTGCGCGTGCTGGAACTGTTGGCACAGGAACTCGGCGGCGCATAAAAAAGCCGGCCCGAAGGCCGGCTTTTGCAGTCCGTTGAGCCGTTCAGCTCAGGTGGGCGTTGATCAGCTTGGTCATCTCGAACATCGAGACCTGCGCCTTCTTGAAGATCTCCTTCAGCTTGGCGTCGGCGTTGATCATCGTCTTCTTGGCCTTGTCCTGCAGGCCGTTCTTCTTGATGTAGTCCCACACCTTCTTCGTCACCTCGGTGCGCGGAGCGGGCTTGTCGCCGATCACGGCAGCCAGCTGCGGGCTCGGCTTCATTTCCTTCATGAACGCCGGGTTCGGGGTGCGCTTCTTGGCGGGGACCTTCTTTGCCGCGGCCTTCTTGGCCGGGGCCGCCTTCTTGGCGGCCGGCTTGGCCGCGGCCTTCTTTGCAGGAGCCGCCTTCTTGGCCGGCGCCGCCTTCTTCGCTGCCGCCTTCTTGGCCGGAGCAGCCTTCTTCGCAGTTGCCATTTCGAATCTCTCCATCAAGTGGTTGGTTGATGTGCCGGAACCAAGGGAAGGTCTTGACAGCTCGCCTTCGTTGCTCTCGTGAACCTGCGACGCGAATGGTATCGCCCTCCACAGTGGTTGAGAAGCCGTTTTCACTCGTGAAAACCTCATTTCGCCCTCTGACGCAAGCGTTTTGTCGCTGGGCCGCATCACAACGGGCTCGTCATGCACGGCGGTGCATTGCGCTTTTCGGCCGCGCACGCCTTGCGACGGCTTCGCTCGTGACGCACCGGGTGGTCTAATTCGCTCCATGAAACTCATCGTGCGTTGGCTCCTGCTGGCTGCGGCGCTGCTGCTCGTGGCCTATCTGTATGGCGGCGTTCAGGTGCACAGCTTCACCTCGGCGATGGTCGCCGCGCTGGTGCTGGGGCTGCTGAACACGCTGCTGCGGCCGCTGCTGGTGCTGCTGACGCTGCCGGTCACGCTGCTCACGCTCGGGCTGTTCTTGTTCGTGATCAATGCGCTGATGTTCTACGTGGCCGCCAGCATCCTCAGCGGCTTCAACGTGGCCGGCTTCGGCGCGGCGCTGATCGGATCGCTGCTGTACAGCCTGTGCGGCATGGTGATCGACGTCGCGATGGAGCGCCTGTTCCCCGACGTGAGGTAGTCGCGGCATAGTGCGGGCTCCGGGAGGAGCCTCGCCTTGAACGACACCCTGCGCCGCCTCGTCGCGGCCGCCCTGCTCGCCGGCACGGCCAGCGCCTTTGCCGCCACGGTGCAGACCTTCTCGCCGCAAGGCGAGGTGGCGCGCGTGCGCCAGCTCCGCGCCACGTTCTCCGAGCCGATGGTGCGCTTCGGCGATCCCAGGCTGCCGGCGCCATTCGACGTGCGCTGCCCCACCGGCGGCAGCGGACGCTGGGTGGACGGCAAGACCTGGGTCTACGACTTCGCGCAGGACCTGCCCGCCGGCAGCGCCTGCAGCGCCACGCTGAAAGCCGAGCTGCGCGCGCTGGCCGGCAGCGCCATCACCGGCCCGCACGACTTCCGCTTCAGCACGGGCGGCCCGGTGATCGTGCGCGCCTACCCGCAACCGGAGGCCGACGGCGGCGGCACGATCGAGGAGCAGCAGGTGTTCGCGCTGCTGCTCAACGGCGCCGCCACGCCGGACAGCGTGCAGCGCTTCGCGCACTGCCAGGCCAGCGGCATCGGCGAGCAACTGCCGGTGCAGCTGGTGGGCGGCGAGGTGCGCAGCGCGATCCTGAAGGCGCTGAAGCTGCAGCCGCAGCAGGCGCGCGTGCTGATGCTGCAATGCGCGCGCCCGCTGCCCAGCGGCGCCAAGATGGAGTTGGTGTGGGGCGTTGGCATCGCCACGCCGTCGGGCGTGGCGAACTCCGCCGAACGCCGCCTGCACTACACGGTGCGCCCGCCGTTCACCGCCAGTCTCACATGCGAACGCGAGAACGCGCGCGCCGACTGCCTGCCGATCCGCCCGCTGCGCATCGAGTTCTCGTCGCCGGTGCCGCGCCGCGTAGCCGAGCGCATCGCGCTGGTCACGCCGGCCGGCGAGCGCCGTACACCCCAGGTGGAAACCGGCCGCGGCGAACAGAGCGAGCAGCTGCTGTCGCTGTGGGACCGCGGCGTGCGCCGCTTCCTCTGGTTGATCGGGCGCAAGAAGGGCGACGTGGTCGACGCCGCCGAAGCGCAGGCACGGGAGGGCGTGAGCGCGGTGCAGTGGAATGCGCCGTTGCCCGAGCAGGCGGCGCTGCGCATCGAGCTGCCAGCCGCACTGGCCGACGACGCCGGCCGCGCCCTCGTCAACGCGACGCAGTTTCCGCTCACGGTGCGCACCGCCGGCGCACCGCCGCTGGCCAAGTTCGCGGCCGCGCCGTTCGGCGTGCTGGAGCTGAACGCCGAACCGCTGCTGCCGGTGACCTTGCGCCACGTGGAGCCGGCGCTCACCGTGCGCGGCCTGCAGCCCGGCAGCGTGCGCGACCTGCGGCTGGCCGACGACGCCGCGGTGATCGAGTGGCTGGCCAAGGTGCGCCGCTATCACGAGAGCGTGCTGCCGCGCGATGCGGTGCAGGCCGAGCTGGGCCTCACGCTGCCACCCGCGCCGCTCCCGCCGACCGCCGCGCGCCCCGCCAAGCGCTACGGCGAGGACGTGGCCGACGACGAGCGCGAAGACCGCCGCCTGGACGAGACGCGCTTCGTGCAAAGCCGCACCGTCAGCTTGCTGGCGCACGAGAAAGGCGCGCAGCGCCTCGCGCTGCCGCCGCCCGACGCCAAGGACACTCGGCCGTTCGAGGTGGTGGGCATTCCGCTGCCCGAGCCCGGCTTGCACGTGGTGGAGATCGAGTCCCCGCGCCTGGGCCGCGCGCTGCTCGACCGCGACGCGCCCATGTATGTGCGCACCACCGCGCTCGTCACCAACCTCGGCGTGCACTTCAAGTGGGGTGTGGTGAATTCCGGCGTGTGGGTGACCACGCTGGACCGCGGCCAACCGGTGCCCGATGCGCAACTGCAGATCTCCGACTGCCGCGGCGCGGTGAAGTGGCGCGGCCGCAGCGACGCGCACGGCTTTGCGATGGTGAACCAGGCGCTGCCGCCGCTGGACTGGCGCTACTGCAACCCCGGCGACGACGGCGAGGGCGGGGGCGAGGTGGGCTACTTCGTCAGCGCACGCCTGCACGACCCGCAGGGCCGCAACGACATGGCCTTCGTGTGGTCCACCTGGACCGAGGGCATCGAGGCCTGGCGCTTCCACGTCGGCTATGGCGGCAGCCGCTGGGAGGGCGACACCGCCGAGCCGCTGCGCCTGCACACGGTGTTCGACCGCACGCTGCTGCGCGCCGGCCAGACGGTATCGATGAAGCACTACGCGCGCGTCGAGCAGCTGGCCGCGCTGCAACTGCCGCCGCCTGCACAGCTGCCGCAACAGCTGCGCATCGTGCACGAAGGCTCCGGGCAGAAATTCGACCTCCCGCTGGCATGGCGGCTGGGCCGCTATGCCGAGACGAGCTTCGACATTCCGCGCGACGCCAAGCTCGGCCTCTACGACGTGCAGATGCTGTGCGCCGACGGCCGCGTGGTGGGCACCGGCAGCTTCCGCGTCGAGGAGTTCCGCCTGCCGGTGATGACCGGGCGAATCGTGCCGCCGCAGGCCGCGCTGGTGCAACCGAAGGAGGTGCCGCTGCAGCTGCAGGTCAATTACGGCAACGGCGGGGGTGCCGCGGGGCTGGCGGTGCGCGTGTCGGCGCAGCTGCGGCCCGCCGAGGGTGGCAAGCAGCTGCGTGCCGAGCGCTGGCCCGGCTTCAGCTTCGAGCCGCCCCGCAAGCCGCGCCATGCCGATGGCGCGGGGCTGTTCGACGAGGACTACGTCGACGAGGGCGACGACGCCGGCGCCGCCCGCACGCGCGGCCCCGACGATGCGCGGCTGGTGGCCGACAAGCTGGCCGTCACGCTGGACAAGCAGGGCGCGGGCAGCGTCACCCTGAAGGCGCTGCCGCCGGTGCAGGGCCCGTCGGAACTGCTGGTGCAGGCCACCTACCCGGACCCGAACGGCGAGCTGCAGACGCTGTCGCAGACGGTGCCGGTGTGGCCGTCGGCGCTGGTGCTGGGCGTGCGCACCGAGCGCTGGGTGTCGGTGAAGCAGAAGCTGCGCACACAGCTGCTGGCACTGGACACCGCCGGCCGCCCGCAGGCCGACGTGGAGATCGCGCTGCACGCGGTGCTGCACACGGTGCAGAGCACGCGCCGCCGTTTGGTGGGCGGCTTCTACGCCTACGACAACCAGAACGCCGACGAAGACATCGGCGAGGTGTGCAACGGGCGCACCGATGCGCGCGGCCTGCTGCTGTGCGACGTGGCGCTCAAGCGCAACGGCGACATCGAGCTGGTGGCGCAAGCCCGCGACGCTGGCGGCCATCTGGCGCGTTCGGCCGCCGGCGTGTGGGTGACGCGCCAAGGCGAAACCTGGTTCGGCGCGCAGAACGACGACCGCATGGACGTGATTCCCGAAGCGCGCAGCTACGAGCCCGGCCAGACGGCACGGCTGCAGGTGCGCATGCCGTTCCGGCATGCCACCGCGCTGGTGGCGGTCGAGCGCAACGGCATCCTCGAGACCCGCACCATGGCGCTGCACGGCAGGGATCCGACGATCGAGCTGCCGGTGAAGGCCGAGTGGGGCCCCAACGTGTTCATCTCGGTGCTCGCGGTGCGCGGGCGCCTGAACGACGTGCCGTGGTACTCCTTCTTCCAGTGGGGCTGGAAGACGCCCGCCGACTGGTGGCAAAGCTGGCGCGGCCAGCCCGGCGAGCGCGCGCAGCCGCCCACCGCGCTGGTGGACCTGGCCAAGCCCGCCTTCAAATATGGCATCGCCGAGATCCAGGTCGGCATCGCAAGCCACCGGCTGGCCGTGACGGTGAGCACCGACAAGCCGAGCTACCCGATCCGCGCCACCGCCAGCGTGACCGTAAAGGTGAACCTGCCCGACGGCCGCCCGGCACCTGCCGGCACCGAGGTGGCACTGGCGGCCGTGGACGAGGCGCTGCTGGAGCTGATGCCCAACGACAGCTGGGATCTGCTGCAGGCCATGGTGCGCCGTCGCGGCTACGAGGTGGAGACCGCCACCGCGCAGATGCAGATCATCGGCAAGCGCCACTTCGGCAAGAAGGCCGCGCCGGCCGGCGGTGGCGGTGGCCAGTTCCCCACGCGAGAGCTGTTCGACACGCTGCTGCTGTGGAACCCGCGCGTCGTACTGGACGCGCAAGGCCGGGCCACGGTGGCCGTGCCGCTGAACGATTCGCTCACCGGCTTTCGCATCGTCGCGGTGGCCGACGCGGTGGCGGGCGGGCGCGCGGGCCTGTTCGGCATGGGCCAGGCCAGCATCCACAGCACGCAGGATCTGCAGCTGGTGTCCGGCGTGCCGCCGCTGGTGCGTGAGGGCGACCGCTACCGCGCCGCCTTCACGCTGCGCAACACCACCGCGAAGCCGATGGAGGTGAGCGTGAGCGCGGCGCTGGCCAGCGGCGAGGGCGCGCAGGCGCTGGCGCCGCAGACGCTGCGCATCGCCGCCAACGCCGCGCAGGAAGCGGCGTGGGACGTGATCGTGCCGTTCAACGCCAGGAGCGTGGACTGGACGGTCACGGCCGACGCCGGCGGCGCGCGCGACCGCCTCAAGTTCACGCAGCAGGTGGCCGAGGCGGTGCCGGTGACCGTGCAGCAGGCCACCTTGCTGCAGCTCGCCGCGCCGCAGTCGATCGCGCTGGCGCCGCCGCAGAACGCGCTGCGCGATGCCAGCGGCGCGCTGCGCGGCGGCATCGACGTGAACCTGCGCGCCACCCTCGCCGACGGCCTGCCCGGCGTGCGCGAGTACTTCCTGCGCTATCCGTGGGACTGCCTGGAGCAGCGCGCGTCCATCGCCGTCGGCCTGCACGACGGCGCGGCGTGGCAGCGCCTGATGGAGCGCCTGCCGCTGTACCTGGACGACGACGGCCTGGCGCAGTACTTCCCTGCGGCGGCGGGCAGCCGCAACAGCGGCAGCGATTCGCTCACGGCCTACCTGCTGGCGCTGAGCAGCGAGGCCGGCAGCGACTTTGCGATTCCGCCCGCGCTGCGCAGCCGCATGGAAGGCGCACTGGTCGCGTTCATCGAAGGCCGCGTGCAGCGCAAGTTCTGGGTGCCGGCCTTCCTGAAGAACGGCGACCTCGACGTGCGCAAGCTGGCCGCGTTGGAGGCCTTGTCGCGCACCGGCCGCGCGCAGCCACGCATGCTGCAGAGCATTCAGCTGCTGCCCAACCAGTGGCCCACCGGCGCGCTGATCGACTGGCTGATGATCTTGCAGCGCATGCCCGCGATGCCCGAGCACGACAAGCGTCTGGCCGAGGCCGAGCAGATCCTGCGCGCACGCCTGAACCTGCAGGGCACGCGCTTGGGCTTTTCCACCGAGCGCGACGACAACTGGTGGTGGCTGATGGCCAACGGCGACGTCAACGCCGTGCGCATGGTGCTGGCCGTGTTGCAGCGCCCCGGCTGGGCCGACGACCTGCCGCGCCTGGTGACCGGCGCGCTGCAGCGGCAGCAGTTCGGCCACTGGTCCACCACCACCGCCAATGCATGGGGCGTGCTGGCGGTGCAGGCCTTTGCGCGCCAGTTCGAGCACACGCCGGTGAGCGGCGTCACGCATGCCGGCTTCGAAGGCGGCGGCCGCACCCAGCAGATGTTGTGGGCACAGCAGCCGCAGGGCGGCAGCCTGCAGCTCGGCTGGCCGGTGCCGCAGACCGGCGCGGCCTCGGCGCCGCCGTCGGCCGGTACGCTGCAGGTCTCGCACGTCGGCGGCGGCAGGCCGTGGATGACGCTGGTGTCCAAGGCCGCGGTGCCGCTGGCGCAGCCGTTTTCGGCGGGCTACCGCATCACCAAGACGATCACGCCGCTCGAGCAGAAGACGCCGAGCGTGTATTCGCGGGGCGACGTGCTGCGCGTGACGCTCACGATCGACGCGCAGGCGGACATGACCTGGGTGGCCGTCAACGACCCGATCCCCGCCGGCGCCACCTTGCTGGGCAGCGGCCTGGGCCGCGACGCGGCGATCGCCACCGACGGCGAGCGCAGCGACAGCCGCGGCTGGCTGGCCTACGAGGAGCGCAGCTTCGCCGGCTTGCGCGCCTACTACCGCTACCTGCCCAAGGGCCCGCTCACCGTGGAGTACACGCTGCGCCTGAACAGCCCCGGCGATTTCGGCCTGCCGCCCACGCGGGTGGAAGCGCTGTATGCGCCGGAGATGTTCGGTGAGGCGCCGAACGGGCGATGGAACGTGGCGCCATGACGACGCGGCGGCTCGCGCTGCCGCTGGCGGCCTTGGCACTGAGCGCCAGCGCCGCGGCCACCGGCTTGCCGCGTTTCGACGCGGTGAAGGCGGCATGGCGTCCGTCCGACAGCGTGCTGCTCGACCGGCATGGCGAGCCGATCCACACGCTGCGCACCGACCCGCAGCTGCGGCGCCTGGCCTGGGTTCCGCTGGCCGACGTGTCGCCCGCGCTGCGCACCGCGCTGCTGCTGTCGGAAGACAAGCGCTTCTACGCGCACAGCGGCGTCGACTGGCAGGCCGTGAGCGCCGCGGCGTTCGGCAACCTGTGGCACACGCGCACGCGCGGCGCCTCCACCGTGACGATGCAACTGGCCGGCCTGCTCGACCCCGCGCAGGCCGGCAACGGCGGCGGCCGCCAGCTGACGCACAAGCTGGTGCAGGCGGCCGACGCGCTGCAGCTCGAACGCCAGTGGCGCAAGGACCAGATCCTCGAGGCCTACCTCAACCTGGTGCCGTTCCGCGGCGAGATCGTGGGCATAGCCGCGATGTCGGCCACCTTGTTCGGCAAGCAGCCGAGCGGGCTGGACGCACAGGAGAGCGCGATCGCCGCCGCGTTGCTGCGCGCGCCCAATGCGCCGGCACGCACCGTGGCCCAGCGCGCCTGCGGCATCCTGCAGGAACAACGGCTCGGCTGCGACGGCCTCGACGGCGCGGCGCTGCTGGCGCTGGCCCACAAGACCGCCGCGCGGCTGGACGACGACGCACAGATCGCGCCGCACATCGCACGCCGGCTGCTCGACGGCCGCCACGCCGAAGTGCGCAGCACGCTCGATGCGCGCCTGCAGCGCCTGGCCACCGACACGTTGCAGCGCCACATCGCCGAGCTGCAGGGCCGGCAGGTGGAAGACGGCGCGCTGATCGTGATCGACAACGCGAGCGGCGACGTGCTGGCCTGGGTGGGCAGCAGCGGCGGCGCACTGTCGCAGGCGGCCGAGGTGGACGGCGTGAGCGCACGGCGCCAGCCCGGCTCCACCTTGAAGCCTCTCCTCTACGAGCTGGCGATCGAGCAGCGCTGGCTCACCGCCGCGTCGCTGCTGGACGATTCACCGCTTGGCCTGGACACCGCCAGCGGCCTGTATGTGCCGGAGAACTACGACCACCGATTCAAGGGCGCGGTGAGCGTGCGCACCGCACTGGCGAGCTCGCTCAACATCCCCGCGGTGCGCACGCTGGTGATGGTGACGCCCGAAGCCTTTGCGGAGCGGCTGCAGGCGCTGGGCCTGGGCCTGCGCCGCAACGGCGGCTACTACGGCTACAGCCTCGCACTCGGTTCGGCCGAAGTGACGCTGGCCGATCTGAGCAACGCCTACCGCACGCTGGCCAACGGCGGCCGCTTCACGCCGCTGCGCCTGCGGGCCGGCGACCCGCACACGGCGCCCCGCCAAATACTCGACCCGCGCGCCAGCTTCATCGTGGCCGAAATCCTGGCCGACCGCGAAGCGCGCGCCATCACTTTCGGCCTGGACAACGCACTGGCCATGCGCCGCTGGGCCGCGGTGAAGACCGGCACCAGCAAGGACATGCGCGACAACTGGTGCATCGGCTTCTCGCGCCGCTACACCGTGGGCGTGTGGGTGGGCAATGCGAGCGGCAAGCCGATGGCCGACGTGTCCGGCATCAGCGGCGCAGCGCCGGTGTGGCGCAGCGTGATGGAAGCGCTGGAGCGGGACCCGCCGCCCGGCTCGCCCGCCACCCCACCGCCGCCACGCGGCATCCTGCAGCAGGCCGTGCGCTTCGATCCCCGCGTGGAGCCCCCGCGCAGCGAATGGTTCGTGGCCGGCACCGAACTGGCGGTGATCACCCAGGCTTCGACGCCCACGCCCACCGGCCTGATCGCCCAGCCGATCGACGGCAGCGTACTCGCGCTGGACCCCGACATCCCGCCGCAGGCGCAGCGGCTGGTGTTTGCGCCCGCGCGTGCGCTGCCTCATGGCTGGCGTTGGCGACTGGATGCACGCCCGCTGGGAGCGGCGGTGAGCACCAGCTGGCAGCCATGGCCGGGGCGGCACCGGCTGGAGCTGGTGGATGCGAAGGGCGTGGCGCGGGAAGCGGTGAGCTTCGAGGTGCGCGGGGCGAGAGTGCGGCGGGGCGCGTCGTGAGGGGAAGACCAGCAGTCGGGGCTGGAACTCATATAGGAGGCCCTACTCAGCGTCCGAGAAGCTCAGCCGGCTCATCGTTCCGATTGAGCCCGATTCCTTCAAGCGACACAACGTCTCGCAGCATGATTCGCGGACTTGTCAGGCAATGGACAAGCCGCTTGCCAGCCGCAGGTCTGCAAACTTCAGTTCGTCGTCGCCGCCCACGTAGCAGCAGCGCGGATCGGACGGCAGCGTAGCGTCCTTGGCGAAGCCCGCGAGCGAGTCGTGCACGAAGCTGTCGAAGAAGTCGATCACCAGCGGGTCGGTCAAGCCGCGTCCGCGCTCGAACTCGTCCAGATAGGCTTCCAGCAGGCGACGGTAGTGCGGGCGCAGTGGCACGTCCGACTGCACCTGCAGCTGGCGCAGGGCCTCCACGTCCTTCAGCAGTTGCTGGTCGTAGATGTCGAGGTGATGCACGAGTTCGCCCTCGTACGTGGGGAGCGTGCGCAGCTTGGCGCGCTCCCGCAGGTAGGCATCGCTCGCTTGGGCGTAGCGCTCCTTGGCGGCGAGGTAGGCTTGCTGCTCCGCCTCGTGCTCCATCCCCGGGTCGGCCTGCACGGCGCGCAGCCACTCGTCCTGCTTGCGCTCCATGTCGCGCTGCGCGGCCAGGCGCTGCGGGTCTTTCTCCAGGCGGGCCACTTCGGCCTCCAGCCCTTCGCGCCCGGCCGCCGCATCACCTTTCGCGTCACGCCGGAACGCGGCCTCCTGCTCGGCGATCACCGGCTTGTCCCGCGCGCGCAGCTTCAGGTGGATCTTGCGGAAGCGCCAACGGTATTCGACTTCGCGGAACGCCAGCAAGGCATCTCCCAGCCGGCCCTGGCGCCACCCGGCTGCGGACAGGACCTTGTTGAAGCGCTCGGCGAGCGCCGGCAGGAACGAGAAGTCGCTTTCGACGCGAGGGTCCGCAAGGGGAAGCAGGGGCACCCCCGCCGCCACCGCTGCGTCATACATGTGGCGAAGAGGCAGCTTGCTCAGGAGCAGGTCGGGGTGCAGGCTCTTGCCGCCTTCACCCGGCCTGTATCCACCGCCGACATTGGAATGCACGCCCGGGTACGCGAACTCCGTCGTCCCCGGCGGCAAGGTGTTGCCATCCCACGCTGTGTCCAGCGGGAACGAGTTGCGCGCCTCGTTCATCGCCATCAGGTGGACCGTCTGCTTCACGATCACCGGGATGCGCAGGTTGCCTGCCCAGCTCATGTGGCCGTCGTATACCGCCATCGTCGGGTCCGCGCCCGGCTGCTGGCCCACGGCGATCTGCGCCAGGCCTGTGCCCGTTTCGCCCTCGCGGCGGCGCTCCAGCCCCACGTCCAGCGGCGTCCATTTCTTGGCGATCGCCAGCGACAAGCCGCTGGTGCTGGCCGGCAGGCCGACCGACGCCACCGTATCGAACAGGCCCAGGAAGTACACCGAGCAGGGCTTGCCGGCGCTGGGCCAGACGAACCCGCCTGTGCCCGGCTTGCAGGCGCTCTCGACTCGGCGCACGAAGGCGCGCGCGAGCGCGGCGCCACGGGAGAAGCCGAACACCGCCAGCCGGATCTCGACGATCTTGTCGGCCGGATGCTTGGCAATCGTGTCCTTCAGCCACTGCATCGCCCTGTCGAGGCGTTGGTCGCCGTACTTGCCGAAGGCCATGCCGTCGTCGTCGCCGATGTCCCCGATGTCGCGGAAGTAGGTGCCGAGGCCGGGAACATAGAACGCGTAAATGCCGCTTGACTCCAAATCGTCGGGATGGGCAAGGAACAGGCGAGCGACGTTGCTGTGCTCGTCCGTGCCTTTGTCCGCATCCAGGTTGTTGCCGGTGCCGTCGAAGAACAACGCCAGCTTCAGCGTGATCTTGCAGGTGAATGCGGGCTGCTTGTCCTGCAGTGCGGCCCGGACCGACAGGGCTTGCCGCGTTGCACTCTGTTGTGGGCCCGGTGCGTTCGGCGCCGGCGCAACGGGTGCGAGCAGCGTCTCGCTGGCGGAGGCGCTGCTCGCCAATGCCTGCCGCGGTTGCTGCCTGCTGGGCCCGGCGCAAGCGATCGTGCGTTCGCTACTTGAGTTGGTCATCGGTGCACCAGGGATAGTCGTGACCCACGCCGGGCCGCCGGCCCTGAGCGTCCCGCGCAAGCCGCAGGCGTGGAGGTGAGTAGCCCTCGGTCACCGCCGCTTCGACATGACCATCGGGATAGAAGTGAATCTCCAAGGCACGCGGCTGCCCCCGGGGCGGCTCGGTGATCCATGCCTCTGTTTCCTTCCACAGACCGCGCCGGTGCACCGGGGTCGGCCCATAGGCGGTCATCGACCGGTATTGGCAATAGTTCGCCACCCACCGAATCTTGAGACGGATGGGCAGCGGCGTGCCGGGTGTGTAGGCGGCGCAGCACACGCTCTTTCCCCCACCCGACTCGGGACCGCTCTCGAGGATGTTCCCACCGCCCGCTCCATTCACCGTGAAGCTGTCGATGTAGTCGTCGGTGTAGTTGTAGCCCTGGATCACCAGGCTGACTGGTTTGCCGTACTGCGCGGGCGCAGGGGTGGGCGCGTCGGTGGCCGCCGCACATGCGCTCAGCACGAGGGCCATCGCAGCAGCAATGGCGCCGCGCAACAGGCTCAGTACCAAACGGTGCCGTATCAGGGTCTCGAAACTCATGCAGTCGCTTTCTCCGCTTGCTCGATGGCCTGCGCGAGGGTTAGGTGCCCTGCCCGCACGTCGGCCAGCAGTTGGATCCACGGTGGCGTTTCATGAAAGCGGTCGCCCAAGCTGGCGGCCAGCACGCACAAGGCCACCCGGTCGGGATGCTGCTCGAGGTTCAGCGCGTCAGCTCGCTCGAGCCAAAGATCGGTGAAGTCAATGCGCTCGCCGGCCGGCATCCTGAGGAACCGCTGCGGCACCTGCTTCACCAGCTCCGGCATTACACAGTCGACCTCCGCCGATCGCAGCATGCGGCCAAATTGGGTGTCGCTGAGTCGCAGCGGCGCAGCGGTGATGTCTTCAGCCGGCCGCATGTCGATGCGCTCCAAGGTGTGCTTGCGGCCAGGGTACAGCCATGCGGTTCCCAGGCTGAAGAAGGCGCGCCGTTGCGCGTCGTCCAGGGTTTGGTGCAGGGCTGGAAGCACGCGCGGATCGAAGAAGCGCAGCAGGGCGCGCTCGCCATCGGGCAGCAGCACGTCGGCGCGTTGCCCCAGCCGGCTGGCCAACGCCGGCAGAGGCAGCGCAGAGCTGATCCAGGTGACCGCGGAGTGCCGCGTGGCCAGGTCGATCGTCCACGGCAGAAGCGCTGCATGCGCCTGCGATACCGGCACGAGCCAGGGGCTGGCCAGCTCCGCTTCAGGCCGCTGGTCGCCCAGCAGGCATAGCGCTCCGCCGTTCTTCAGGCGAGCCAGCGCGGGAGCAGCGGCCCTGCGGAGGTTGGCAAGGTCCAGCGTGGCGTACATGGGCCCTTGGGATTCCGCCTCGGCCTGCAATGCATCGAAGCGGGTGCTCCGGTGTTGGGACGAGTGATTCATCCGCGCCTCGCGAAAGGCGAACCTTGCGCAGCCGCATTCAAGAGGCACGACACACAGACCTGCTGGGGCATTACCGGCATGGCGTAGCTCGCATTCGCCCCACCCACCATGCTCTTCGTCGCCGCATGCACCGTGATCTTGCCCGGGCACTCGGTGGTCACGCCGCCACCCTCGATCACGATGCGTGCCCCGCCGGCCGTCTGCAGCGTGATCTTCTTCGCCGCCGCCCAGTCCACGTGGCTGTTCGCGCTCTGCACGTTCACCAGTCCCTTGGCCGCGATCTGCAGGGTGTCGGCTTGCGCCTGCACCTGCACGTCGCCTTGGCCCGCGATCATCGTGATGCCGGTGCCGGCGGCTTCGTTGCCCGGCTGCACCGCGCCGGCCAGCACGCCGATGGCCTGGCCGGTGTGCAACCGGGCGGCGCCGCCGATGGCGCGGGTGCTGTCCTGCCCGGCGGCGTGGTGGATGCCTTCGCCGGCGGCCAGCAGCACGTCCTGCCCGGCGGTGGTGACCAAGCCAGCCTTGGCCGCGATGGCGATCACCGGGTCGGTGGTGTGGGGCAGCTTGTTGGCTGTCGCTGTGGTCTTGCCGGCTGCGTCTGCGCTGGCCTGCTCGGGGCATGCGGGGTCGACCATGCCGCTGAGCACGGTCTTCAGGGCCTGCAGCTGTGCTTGGCTCTCGCTGAGGCTGCTTTGGTTGGCCTGCATGCTGCCGAGGTGGCTGACCGGCTGAACTGGTTGGCGTAGCCGGTGGCCTGGGCCTGCTGCACCACCTCGTCGGGCAGGCCCATCGGCAGCAGCGCGGCGCCAGCCGCACCCATGCGCCGCGCCAGCGCGGTTTCAGGTGAGCGCCGACGCTTGCGGCGTCTTTGGCCCGAGCTCCAGCATCGAATAATCCACCATCGAATCTCCGCCCTGGTAAAGCCACCGCGCGTCCACCGCTCGCGTTCGATCAGCGTCAAAGCCGGCGAGGGAATCGGTCACGTATTCGTCGAAGAAGGCAATGATCTGCGCATCGTTCAGCGGGGGGTCCTCCCAGGCTTCGCGAAGAATGCGCGCGAACGGTCGTAGCTTTCTTGAATCGGCGGCACGCACCTTGGCGCTGTCTTCAAGGAACTGGTGATCGAACTTGTCCAGTGCGGCCAGCAGCGTCTTGGAGTCGGCTGGCATGGTGGCAACGCTCGCTTCCTCATTGATCATTGCCCAGCGCGCGCTCTCGCCGCGCGCGGCGGCAGCGTCATAGGCGGAGCGGCGGTCCTCGTGGGCACGGCCGCGGCAGTACCAGCTCCAGGCTGCATCGCGCGCATCTTCGGCCGCCCGGTACTGCTGTTGCAGGCGATGCAATGCTTCCGCCTTCTCGCGGCGCTCCTGCGTCAGACCCGCCTCGTAGGCCTGCAGGCGCTGCTCGTCCCAATCCTTTTGCCCCTGCCTGTGCGCCACCGTCTTTCGGCCCACATGAATGATCCGCCACCGGAAGTACATGCGCATATGGGCGAGTACGGTGTCACCCACGCTGCGCCCGCCCCAGCCCACCGTGCTCATGTAGTGGTTGAAGCGTTGGCCGAGTTGAAGACGGGCGTTCTTGTCGGAATCGGTCGGCGGAACGAAGTCGTCCTTGATCGCATCACTCAACCCCTCGATAGCACGCAGCGGAACACCCGCTCTGACCGCTTCGTCGTACATCGCTTTCAGCGGTACGAGGCTCAGCATGGCGTAGCGGTTGACATTGCGGCCCCCTTCGCCGGGTCGGTAGCCGCCGCCCACGTTGGAGTGCACACCCGGGTAGTACACCTCGTGGCAGTTAGCCGGGTAGTGGCCATCCTCGAGCAGGGTGTCCAGCGGAAAGGAATTGCGTATCTCGTGCACCGCGCAATAGTGAACACAGCGCTCCACCATCTGCGGAACGCGCAGATTGCTCGCCCATCCGCCGTGCCCGTCGGCGGTGGAGGCAAAGAAGATCGGGAGCCCGCCGAGCACGGGACTGAGCGCGAGCGCTTCGCCGCTGAACTTGCGCGCCGAGGCGGGCAGGCCCGTCGAAGCCACCGTGTCGAACAGGCCCATGAAATACAGCCGGGCAGGGTGGCCGCCGTCCTTCCAGGCCCAGGCAGCGCCGTCCTGCCGGCAAAGATCGGCAATGCGTCGTGCAAAGGCACGGGCTGTCGCCGCGCCGCGCGAGAAGCCGAAGACCGCGATGTTGATGCAGCGGATCTTGTTGACCGGGTTTTGCGCGCGGGCCGCGGCGTTGGCCACTTCTGTCAGTACTTGCTTGATCGCCCAGTCGATACGCGCCTCGCCACCGGCAGCGACAGCCATTGCCAGGCGGCCGCCCGGGTCGCCGATTTCACGGAAGGGGGTGCCGATGCCCGGAACGTAGAAGCGGTACCTTCCGGCAGTCGGCGAGTTCTCGGAGGTGGCGCGAAACAGGCGCGCTACGTTGCTGTGCTCGAACGTCGGCACGTCGATGTCGCGGTTGTTTCCCGTGCCATCGAAGAAGACGGTGAACCAAAGGTCCTGCTGGCAGTTGGCGGAACGGTTATGTGCCGTGGCCCCCGACTCTTGAGCAAGACGGCTTGCGAGGCCGTTGACTGCGGACGCCGACGCTTGAACATCTGCGACGGCAGAGCCGGCCGGCACCGCAGGATTGAGGGGACTGCTCATGGATGTGCCCTGCTCGTGCGGTCGATCTTCAACATGGGAGGCGATCGATCCGCGGTGATGAGAAGGCGAACTGTCCCGTCGCGCATGAAGTGCACCTCGAGGAATCTCGGGTCCGCCGGCACGGGGCCGCGGAGTTCCGCCTCCGCTTCGTGTTGTTCACTGGGAACGACGATATTGCCGTCCTTTCCCCGCTCGTAGCCAAACGTCCACCGAACAGTCATCTTGACGGGCAGCCGTTGCGATGGCCTGTACCCGATGCAGCAGGATGTCCCACCGCCACCGGAATCGTCACTGCTGAGAAAGACATTGCCCCCACCCTGTCCATCCACGTCGAACGAATCGATATAGCGATCGGTGTAGTTGTAGCCTTCGATGCCCAGCAGGATCGGCTTGTCATCCGAGCAGCCTCCGGCGGCTGGAAGCAAGAGCCCGGCGAGAAGCAGCCAGGGCACGGCAATGATGCGCAAACGTTCGAAGATGAAGGTCATTGGCTTTGCTTCTTCTATCGATTGATCTTCAACATGGGAGGCGATCGATCCGCTGTGACGAGAAGGCGAACCGTCCCGTCGGGCATGAAGTGCACCTCAAGGAATCTCGGGTCCGGCGGTACGGGGCCGCGGAGCTCTGCCTCGTAGGAAGCGCTCTCGCGTGGCTTGACCACATGCTTGTTTTCATCTTCAACAGTCCCCCACGTCCACCGAACCGTCATCTTGACGGGCAGCCGTTGCGATGGCCTGTACCCGATGCAGCAGGACGTTTTCCCGCCGCCCGATTCATCGTCACTCACGAAGACATTGCCCCCACCCTGTCCATCCACGTCGAACGAATCGATATAGCGGTCGGTGTAGTTGTAGCCTTCGATGCCCAGCAGGATCGGCTTGTCATCCGAGCAGCCTCCGGCGGCTGGAAGCAAGAGCCCGGCGAGAAGCAGCCAGGGCACGGCAATGATGCGCAAACGTTCGAAGATGAAGGTCATTGGCTTTGCTTCTTCTATCGATTGATCTTCAACATGGGAGGCGATCGATCCGCTGTGATGAGAAGGCGAACCGTCCCGTCGCGCATGAAGTGCACCTCGAGGAATCTCGGGTCCGCCGGCACGGGGCCGCGGAGTTCCGCCTCCGCTTCGTGTTGTTCACTGGGAACGACGATATTGCCGTCCTTTCCCCGCTCGTAGCCAAACGTCCACCGAACCGTCATCTTGACGGGGAGCCGTTGCGATGGCCTGTATCGGATGCAGCAGGATGTTTTCCCGCCGCCCGATTCATCGTCACTCACGAAGACATTGCCCCCACCCTGTCCATCCACGTCGAACGAATCGATATAGCGGTCGGTGTAGTTGTAGCCTTCGATGCCCAGCACGATCGGCTTGTCGTCCGAGCAGGCGCCCAAGAGCGGCAGCAGAAGTGCCAAGGCCAGAAGCCAACGCCAAAAGCTCATGGTCAATTCACCCGACCGTCTTGCGATAGCCGGCGATCAGCGAGCCTTCTTGCATGCCTGCGTACACACACGCGGCCCATTCGCTGCGGTGCCACCAGTCGGCACCGTGCTCGATCGCAATGCCGAGCGCGAGGGCCTGATCTCGGGGAGCGCTGAACCCACGGGCCAGGCATTCCACCAGTTGCTCTGACGCGACCGCGTGGCGTCTTTCGTCCTCCACGCGGTCGAGCATGTCGGGATGATGTTCGCGCAGCATCGCCAACAGCGAATCTGCAGCAGAGCGATCAACGAGCCCGTCCAGCTCCGGTTGAGAGCACGCGAGGCGCCGCCCCCCCTGCAATGGATCTTGCTCGGGGCAAATCATGGGCACGCTATGGATGCCGCCAGTGCGGCTCGGCAGGAGTGCCTGCGTGCCGAACGCCAGCGCGTCGTCCAGCCAAGGAGGCGCAGCTTGCACCAGCGCCAGCATGACGCGCGGGTCCCACAAGCGCAGCAGCATGTCGCTCCCGGCGGCGTCGATGTCGAAGCGCCGGAGCAGGCGGTCCTGCAGGCGCAAGGGAGCCAACGGGCTGGCGATGAGCGTGGCGAGGGGCTGCTCCGCGCCTTGTTGTGCAAACGCCCACACGGCAGCGGTGCGCAGCCCCGCCGTTTCAAGCGGCAGCAGCCTTGGTGCGATGGCAAGCGCCTCGGGGTTGGCGGTGCGCGGCTCGAACAGATTGAGGGTGGGCGTGCCACCGAAGGACCGCCAGGGTTGTCCCTGCGCCGCCTCAGCGGCCCCGTCGATCAGCAGGTACAACGGCTGGGCCAGTCGTTCGGGCGCCTGCAGCCACGCGTCGATATCGTTGGCGCGGTGGGCGTGGGCTTGCTGGCGCTTCTCCATGCGTCATCCCCCTTTGGCTGCAACCACCGCACCTTGCGCCCTGGCCTTCAGGAGGCAGGAGACGCACACCTGTCCAGGCAATGCCGGCATCGGGTAGCTCGCATTCGCCCCACCCACCATGCTCTTCGTCGCCGCATGCACCGTGATCTTGCCCGGGCACTCGGTGGTCACGCCGCCACCCTCGATCACGATGCGCGCCCCGCCGGCCGTCTGCAGCGTGATCTTCTTCGCCGCCGCCCAGTCGATGTGGCTGTTCGCGCTCTGCACGTTCACCAGCCCCTTGGCCGCGATCTGCAGTGTGTCGGCCTGCGCCTGCACCTGCACGTCGCCTTGGCCCGCGATCATCGTGATGCCGGTGCCGCTGGGGCAGCTTGTTCACCGGGGTGGTGGTCTTGCCGGCGGAGTCGGCGCTGGCGACCGAATGCACGGATGCTGGGCGCCGCGGCGCACGAGCTGGCAGCCGTGAGTGAAGCGACATTGGTTGGAGTTGGTGGATGCACAGAGCGTGGTGCGCGGGGCGCGTCGTGAGGCGCGTGCGCACTACTGAATCGGAGTAGCGGCGAGTGATTTCAATTCGTTCACATTCGATTCGCAGTACTGCGTTCTCTGTGCGGTGCTCGACGCATTGAACTTGGCGACCAATGGGTCAATGTTGAGCTCCGGGGTGGCCTGGGCCTCGGCCAGCACCGCATCGTTGACACCGATGCGACTCAGGAACTGCGTCTTTGCGCGCTCGTATGCCTCGTCGAACTCGACGCATAACCCGGCAGCGCTCTTTCGCGGCCTGCTTCGCCGTCACTCACGCACGTACTCGGCGGATTCCGTTGCGCCCGCTTCCGGCACGACCTTCAGCGACTGCACGCTCCTGCCTGCGCGCACGGGCGTCAGCTGCATCGTGGCGAACGCCGGCTGCATCAGCGAACCGGGCTCGAAGTGGAACACGATGGTCTTGTCGTGCCGGGCGTCCACGTTCACCCACACGGGCGGCACTTTGCCCGGCGGGTAGGCCGCGCTGACACGCTGGACCACGGCGCCCTTCCACTGCGCGTCGTCCAGCGCCTTGAATCCGAGTTCTCCCGAACGCCCGGTAACGCCCGAGCGCGTGCGGCCGTTGCTGAACTCGGCGGTGATCTCCACGCGCGACCACACCAGCCCCAGCGAGGGCGAGGCCACCTGGACCGTCAGCAGCACAGGCGGTGCGCCCGCCTCGGCGTAGCGTGGCAGAGGCTCGCCGCGCCGCTCGCCGAACGCGAGCCGCGGGGCCGGCGGCGTGTCGGCGGTGAGCGTGACGCGCCCGCCGTCGGCCTGCCACGTGCCCGTGGCGGACTGATCGACCGCCCCGTAGGAAATGCTGTACTCGAAGCGCCCCGAGGGCCGCAGCCGCAGAACGCTGCCCACCTCGGTGACACCGCGCAGGTAGTAGGTACCCGCCAGGTCGCCCGGTGTGTCGGCCCAGGCGGACGCAGCCGCGCACGCGGCCAGGTACAGCAGGCTCGCTCGCGCGAAGGCGCGGCAGCGTTCGAGTGGGGCAGCCAGTGGGTGCATCGGCGTCATGACAAGGGTCGAGATCGAGGTTGAGTTGGAGCAGTCGAGGCGGGAGCAGCGCAAGAGCGCGGCGCCACCTCGCTACGCCGCCTGCATCGGCTCGATGGTCGGCGGGGCCAGCGCGTATTCCATTTCCACGTCGCCGCCGATGTAGATGCAGCGCGGGTCGGAGGGCAGCGTCTCGTCCAGCGCAAAGCCGGCCAGCGAGTCGTGCACGTAGTGGTCGAAGAACGCGATGATCTCCGAGTCGCGCAGGCCGCGGCCGCGCGCGAACTCGTCTTCATACGCATCCAGCAGGCCCGCATAGAACGAACGCAGCCGCGCCCATGGCATGAGCATGCGCAGCTTCTGCAGCGTCTGCACGTCGAGCAGCAGTTGCTGGTCGTAGAAGTCGATGCGGGCCTGCAGCCCGGTGCCCGGTAGCGTGTTGAGCTTGGCGTGCTCGCGCAGGTAGGGATCGTTGGCATCGGCAAAGCGCGCACGCGCGGCGTCGAGCTTGGCGTGGGCATCCAGGATGCTTTGCACGCCGGCGACCGTACCGTAGCGGCCCTGGCCGTACAGCGCCCGGTCGTACTCCCACTGCGCCCGCTGCAGCGCCTGCTCGGCCTGCTTTCGCTCTGGCGCGTTCTCCAGCTCGGCCATGCGGGCCTTCAGACGGCGCTCGTCGGCGGCAAATTCCTTCTCCTTGCGTGCGAGCAGCGCGTCCGCCTCGGGCGTCTTGCTCAGGCCTCGCTGCAGCGCCTTGGCGCGAATGGCCTGGAAGCGCCAGGCGAAGTACCAGCGCATGTGGCCACGCACCTTGGCGCCCACGTCGCCGCCGGCCTCGGCCTGGCGCATGTAGCGGTGCCAGCGTTCGAGCAGCTTGGGGGAGGTGTCGTAGTCGTCGGCGATGCCGAATTGGGAGAAGGCGCTGCGCAGCACCAGCGGCACGCCGCTTTCGTGGGCCTTGTCGTACATGGCGTTGAGCGAGACGAGGCTGAGCGACTCCTTCGGGACCGGGCTCTTGCCCCCCTCGCCCGGCCGGTAGCCGCCGCCCACGTTGGAGTGCACGCCGGGATACACGTATTCCTCCACGCCGTCGGGGTACTGGCGGCCGAGCCGCGCGCTGTCCAGCGGGAACGAATTGCGCATCTCGTGGCCCGAGACCATGTGCACGCACTTCAGCGCGAGGGGCGGAATGCGCAGGTCGCTGGCCCAGGCCATGTGCCCATCGATCGGGCCCGGGGTGGGGTCTGCGCCGTCGTGCCGGCCAAAGGCAATGGCACCCAACCCGGCGCTGCCGTCGGCGCGCCGCGCCGCGAGCACCAGGCCCAGCGAGACGCCGGCGGCTGCGGCACCGGAGCCAGCGCCGGAGCCGGCCGGCAGGCCCACCGAGGCCACGGTGTCGAACAGCCCCATGAAGTAGATGCTGGTGTCGAAGCTGCCGCGGTCCCAGGCCCAGCCGGCGCCGCTGCGCGTGCAGCGCTGCTGAAGCCGTATCGCAAAGGCACGCGCCAGCGCCGCGCCGCGCGAGAAGCCGAACAAGGCGAAGCGCAGGCAGGTGACCTGGGACGGCGGGTAATTGGCAAGGATGTCGTCCACCTCGCGCATGGCCCACTGCAGGCGATCTTCGCCGCGGCGCGCGAATGCCATGCCGGACTTCTCGCCGGGATCGCCAACATCCTTGAAATACGTGCCGAGGCCTGGGACGTAACGGGCGTGTAGCCCGAGGCCTCGGTCGTCTCGCGGATGGGCACGGTAGAGCCGCGCAACATTGCTGTGCTCGCGCGTGCCGATATCGGCATCCAGGTTGTTGCCCGTGCCGTCGAAGAAGATGGCGATTTTCACCACGAAACGGCAGTGGTGAGGCACGGGGCGAGGCAGAAGTCCCACCTGCCGCATCAGCATCCGCAATTCGTCGCCGCCGGTGGATGCGGTGGCGGCGCAAGCCGCGGTGCCGGGCATGACTTCATCGAGCGCCGACAGACGCAGCCAGCCGGCAGAGGGCTTGCTGCCCGGTCCCTGGAACTTCGATTCAGCGGCGCTGCTCATCGGTGCAAATCGGGTCGTGGAAGGTGATGCCGGGGCGAATCGGAAGTTCGTCGCTGCTCGGCAGCTTGAGTCTTGGCTCAGAGAGGTCGGCCGTGATCGCGACCTCCACGTGCCCATCCTTGTAGATGTGCACTTCGAAGTTCTTCGGGTTCTTCGGGATCGGACCGTCCAGCACTGCGTCGGCTTCGCGCCATATCGACTCGCTCACTGTTTGCGTCTCCCCCTCCAGCCCGTACAGGGTTCGCTTGCAATACGCACCCACCCACCGTATGTGAATCTTTCGCGGCAGCTGGCTCCCGGGCCTCCAGCTCACGCAGCATGCCCCCTTGCCACCGCCGGAAGTCGGCGAGCTGACGAACAGATTGCCGCCGCCCTGCCCGTTGACCGTGAAGCTGTCGATGTACCGGTCGGTGTAGTTGTAGCCCTCGATGGTCAGCAGCACCGGCGCGTTCGGGTCGATGGGCTGCGCATCGGGCGCACCGGTCTGCGACGAGCCGGAGCAGGCGGGCAGGGCGATCAGGCATGTCAGGCCTGCGACGAGCCATCGCATCTTGCGCAGGCCTCTGCCGATGAACGAGGTCGCGTTGTCAGGTCGGTGTTTCATCGGTGCAAATCGGGTCGTGGAAGGTGATGCCGGGGCGAATCGGAAGTTCGTCGCTGCTCGGCAGCTTGAGTCTTGGCTCAGAGAGGTCGGCCGTGATCGCGACCTCCACGTGCCCATCCTTGTAGATGTGCACTTCGAAGTTCTTCGGGTTCTTCGGGATCGGACCGTCCAGCACTGCGTCGGCTTCGCGCCATATCGACTCGCTCACTGTTTGCGTCTCCCCCTCCAGCCCGTACAGGGTTCGCTTGCAATACGCACCCACCCACCGTATGTGAATCTTTCGCGGCAGCTGGCTCCCGGGCCTCCAGCTCACGCAGCATGCCCCCTTGCCACCGCCGGAAGTCGGCGAGCTGACGAACAGATTGCCGCCGCCCTGCCCGTTGACCGTGAAGCTGTCGATGTACCGGTCGGTGTAGTTGTAGCCCTCGATGGTCAGCCGCACTGGCGCGTTCGGGTCGGCAGGTTGCCCTCCTGGCGCATCGGCCTGCGACGAGCCCGAGCAGGCAGGCAGCGCGAACATGGCCGCGACTGCAGCAACGGCGAGCGAGCCGCGCATCACGCAGCTTCCGTTGCCTGCTCGAAGGCTTGCCGCAAGCTGATCTCGCCCGCGGCCACGGCCGGCATCAGCCGCGGCCACGGGTCGCGCTGCGCAAACGCTTCGCCCTCGCGCAGCGCCAGCAGGCACAAGCGCAGCTTGTCGTCAAAGCTCTGCAGCCGCCATTGCGCCGCCGCTGCGTGCTGGCGCTGCACCCAGGGCCAGCGCGTTTCGGGTGGCAGCTCGCGCCAGGCGGCCGGAGCGGCACGGTGAAGATCGGCGTGGAGGTGGTTGCATTCACTCAGCGCGATCAGCGCTGCTTCCTGTGGCGCTTGAATTGGCAGAGCCGCCTGCAGCGCATCGACCGGCGGCGCGCTCAGGGGCTGACGATGCAGCTGACCGGCTGGGTCCAGCGCCCACCATGCGTTGCCGAGCGCAAAGAAGGCGCCCGCCTGTTCGGGCGTCAGCAGCGGGCCCAGGGCGCTGAGGATGCGAGGGTCGAAGTAGCGCAGCAACAGCTCGATATTGCCGGGCAGCACCACGTCGAGCCGGCGCGCCAGACGTTGACGCAGCGTTGCAGCGCCCAGCGGGCTGGCCAGCCAGGTGACAGCGGGGTACAGCAAGCCGAGCTCGATGCTGCGGTCCAGCTCGGCACTGGCGGGCGCATGGGGCAGCGCCCACAGCCACGGCGCAGCTGCCGCGGCGTTGTCGTCAATGCCGTTTTCGAACAGGCACCATGCGCCGGCGGGCGCGCGCTGACCGGTGACGTGGTGCAGGCCCTCTGGAGCGCAGGCTAGGTCGATCAGGGCATACAGCTGGCCCTGCGCCGCGGCGGGGGCCAGGGCAGCGCGGATGTGTTCGAACGGGGTGGGCACCATGGGTCACGCCCTTTTCGCGAAGGCCGCGCCCGTCTGGGCGCCGGACAGCAGGCAGGACACGCACACCTGCCGCGGTAGAAGCGGCATGGCGTAGCTCGCATTCGCCCCACCCACCATGCTCTTCGTCGCCGCATGCACCGTGATCTTGCCCGGGCACTCGGTGGTCACGCCGCCACCCTCGATCACGATGCGCGCCCCGCCGGCCGTCTGCAGCGTGATCTTCTTCGCCGCCGCCCAGTCGATGTGGCTGTTCGCGCTCTGCACGTTCACCAGCCCCTTGGCCGCGATCTGCAGTGTGTCGGCCTGCGCCTGCACCTGCACGTCGCCTTGGCCCGCGATCATCGTGATGCCGGTGCCGGCGGCTTCGTTGCCCGGCTGCACCGCGCCGGCCAGCACGCCGATGGCCTGGCCGGTGTGCAACCGGGCGGCGCCGCCGATGGCGCGGGTGCTGTCCTGCCCGGCGGCGTGGTGGATGCCTTCGCCGGCGGCCAGCAGCACGTCCTGCCCGGCGGTGGTGACCAAGCCAGCCTTGGCCGCGATGGCGATCACCGGGTCGGTGGTGTGGGGCAGCTTGTTCGCCGGGGCGGTGGTCTTGGCCGATGCGTCGGCGCTGGCCTGCTCGGGTGATGCGGGGTCGACCATGCCGTCGAGCGCCGTCTTCAGTGCTTGCAGTGGTGCCTGGGTGTCGCTGAGGCTGCTTTGGTTGGCCTGCATGCTGCCGAGGTGGCTGGCCAGCGCCACGCTCTGGTGCGTCTGGGCCGCCTGGCTGAAGGTTTGGGCCAGCTGCACCATCTGCTGGGCCAGCGCCTGCGCGGGGGCGTTGTCGCCGGCGGGCTCGGCCGCGTCGGTGCGGTAGCTGCTGATCAGCAAACCCTGCCTTGCGCGCAGCGCGCCCCAGGCGTCGGTGCGCAGCTCGAAGCCCAGCCCGCGGAAGCTCCCGCGGTGGTTGTCGGCCTGGTGGACCAGGTGGCCCAGGCTGAGCCAGCTGGCGTGCTGGGTGCTGCCGAGCTGCAGGCGCAATTGGGCGTCGGTGTCGTCGAACACGAGCTGGTTGAAGCCCGCGCCGCCGAACTCCTGGGTCTTGATGCCGCTGAGTGCGGCGGCGTTGGCCTGCGCGTTGGCGGCGCCGCCGTGCCAGGCGGGGGCGTTGCCGCCGCTCAGGTTGCCCTGGCCCGCGGGTTGGTGGTCGCTGCTGCGCTCGAACACCGAGGTGTCGCTCTCGGCGGGCGCACCGCCCGGCGTGGCGGGCACGCCGCCTTCGCCGCGGCCGTTGTACAGCGCACCGCGCACGATGGGGCGGTCGATGTCGGCCTCGAGGAAGCTGACCAGCACCTCCTGCCCGATGCGCGGCAGGAACTGCGTGCCCATGCCGGGGCCCGCATAGGCCTGCGCCACGCGCAGCCAGCAGGTGTTGCGGTCGTCGGGGCGCTCGGTGCGCTGCCAGTGGAAGCGCACCTTGATGCGGCCGAGTGCGTCGCAGTGGATCTCGTTGGCACCGCTGGCCTGTGCCTCGCCCTGCGGGCCGACGACGATGGCGCTTTGCACGCCGGGGGCCAGCGGCTTGGCATGGCGGCGCGGCGCAGGGCGCCAGGGCAGCGTGGCGCTCTGTGCGCTGAACTGGTTGGCGTAGCCGGTGGCCTGGGCCTGCTGCACCACCTCGTCGGGCAGGCCCATCGGCAGCAGCGCGGCGCCAGCCGCACCCATGCGCCGCGCCAGCGCGTGGCCCAGTTCCTTGGGCAGGTTGTTGATGCCCGCGTGCTGCAGCTCGGTGAGCAGGTAGCGCGCGGGCTGCGGCGCGGCCGCGTCGGGCGGGCCATCGAGCAGCGTGAAGACGCTGCCCGCCCGAAAGGAGCGCACCGTGCTGCGGCCGAGCTGGCGCTGCGCCCGGCATTCGGTGGCTTCGCGCTGCACGCGCACTGCGTGCTCTGCCGCGGCGCTGTCGCTGAAGGCGTAGGCGCCGGGGCTGTCGTAGCGCTCCAGTCGCGGGGCGTTGGGGCCGCCGGGTGTGCCGGCCGCCGGCACCGCGCTGGTGACGGCGCGCTTGGCCTTGTAGTCCCAGCTGAGGGCGGTGCTCACGCTGGCGCTGAATGCATGCTCGCTGCCGAAGGCGAGGATCGCGTCGGCCTCTTCCTGGCTGCTGGCGCGGTGAAAGCGGATGCCGCCATTGGCCGCGCTGCTCGGGTCTTCCGGCGCGGCGGGGCTGTCGGTGAAGAGCACGAGCTTGTGGCGCAGCGGCGCAGCGTCGTCCTCGTCGATGCGCCAGCCCACACCTTCTTCGGCCAGCAGGCGCTGTGCGAAGGCGAGGTCGGTCTCGCGGTACTGCGCCACGTAGCTGCGCACGCCGGCGTTGCTGCCCTGCGCGATGAAGCCGGTGGCCTCGGGGCTCCAGGCCCACGCAGCGGCGGGTTGTGCAGCGGCGAAGAGATCGTCGATGACCGCGGTGAAGGCGCGCTCCTGCCACACGCCGCTGTGCAGGCGCTGGCCGAGCAGCCAGGGCCATGGCACGACGGTGAGGCGCCAGCGTGCCAGGCCGCCGTCGGCGTGCAGGCCTTCGGTCTTGCTGACGAGGCCGCTGCGCCAGGCGAAGCTGCCGTCGGCCAAGGTGCTGCGCAGGCGCACGGCGCGGCCGAGCAGGCTGCCCACGTCGAGTCGGGCCTCGGTGCTGAGGCACGTGACCTGGAGTTCGAAGAGCTCGCCGAGCGCTTCGTGCAGGCACCAGGCTTCGACCAGCAGTTGGCCGGCCACCGCGGCGGCGTCGCCCTCGGCCTGCAGGTGGTACAGGCGCTGTTCGCCGGTGAGGCCGCCGGTGGGCAGGCCCAGATGCTGCATCACGGCGCGCAGCAGATCCAGCGACTCCATCGCGCGTTCCTCCCTGGGTTTTGTTCTTGGCGCGCGGAATTGTGGAGGGGGCTGCCGAGCCCGGTGGCCCCCTACCTTGGCGGAGGTTGAATCAGAGTGTTACTGCACCTTCCCACTCATCCACGCCGCGCGGATCTGCCGCCCGCACACGGCGGAGTCGTAGCCGCCGCCCTCGTTGGGCGTGCGCCGCGCCACGATGCCGTAGTAGCGGCGTTGGCTGTCGATCCACGGGTAGAAGCCGAAGGCACCGGCGCTGCTGAAGCTGCCGTCGCCCACCTTGGGGTCGCTTTCCACCCAATGGCCCAGCGAGTAATCCCAGCTCTCGGTCTGCGGCACCGGCGTGTACACCGCGGTGCTGCAGGTGCTCGGGTTGGTGCAGGTGGCGTCCTGGCCCAGCAGGCCACCGAGCTTGAGCGTGCCGTCCATCAACTTGCGCAGGAAGCGCGCGTAGTTGGCCGGCGTGGTGACCACGCCGCCGGGCAGCTGCGGCTGGGCATAGGCCAGCACGATGTCGTGGCCGATCTGCGACCGGATCTCGGCGGCCAGGCCGGCGTTGTCCAGCGGCCCCAGGCCGATCAGCGTGGCGTGCTTCTCCATGTGGCCGCCGTTGTAGAAGAACTTGCCGTCGTTGGCGGCCTCGTACGTGCCGTTGTGCAGCATGCCCTCGCACTGCTGCACCGTCTGGCCGCTCAGGCAGGCCTGGAAGTCGGTGTAGCCACTGCGAAATGTGAGGAACTTGACGTCCTGCTCGCTCAGTGCCGGCAGGCGCTGAACCACGTAAGCGGCGTAGATCCACTTCGACGCCGAGGCGATGTCCATCACGCTGTCGGCGGTGTACACCGGCTGCGTGACGCCGGGGTTCACCGACCCGCCGGCCAGCGCGTCCAGCCGGTTGCCCACCTCCCAGTAGAACGGGCCGATGGTCGAGCAGCCGTTGCTCGTGCTCTGCGCGGTGGCCTGCGCCGCGGCAATGCGCTGAGCCAGCGTGGGCGATCCGCTCAGGGCATCGCTGCTGGCGGTGTCGGCGCTGGGCGGGCTGCTGCTGTCGCTGCCCCCGCCGCCGCAACCGGCCAGGCCGGCACAGGCCAGCGCGGCGACCGCAGCGCAGATCGATGAATGGCTCTTCTTCATGCTGATCCTCCGTGTTGGGCCGCACTGTAGGCAGACAAGCTGTAATTTCTGTGGAAGCGGCCGCCGCGCAGGCAGGCGCCGGCACAATCCGGCGCGTTCACCACGAGGTCGCGCATGGATGCGGTGCTGCTGGTCGAGGACGACCCGATGATCGCGAAGACGCTCACGATGAGTCTGCGCTACCAGGGCTTCGAGCTCAGCGTGGCCACCACGCTGCAGCAAGCCGACGCGCTGCTGGCCGAGCGTGAGTTCCGCCTGCTGTTGCTCGATCTCGGCTTGCCCGACGGCAGCGGGCTGGACCTGTGCCGCCGCGTGCGCGAGCGCGACGCCGCGCTGCCGATCCTGATGCTCACCGCGCGCACCGAGGAGGCCAGCGCAGTGGCCTGCCTGGCCGAAGGCGCGGACGACTACGTGCGCAAGCCCTATGGCCTGCAGGAGCTGTGCGCCCGCATGCGGCGCCTGTTGGAGCGCAGCGCGCCGGCGCTTGCGACGCAGGCGCTGCCGGGCTTCGGCACGATCCGCATCGATGGCGCACGCCATGCGGCGCAGGCGCAGGGCCAGCGGCTGAAGCTGGGCAAGCGCGAGTTCCACATCCTGCAGCTGCTGGTGCAGGCCGGTGGCGCGGTGGTGTCGCGCGAGCAGATGCTGGACGCGCTCGACAGCGACCGCGAAATCTACGACCGCACGCTCGATTCCCACCTGAGCCACCTGCGTCGCAAGCTGAAGGACGCAGGTGCGCCGGAGCGCATCACCGCGGTGTACGGCGTGGGCTACCGGCTCGAAGGCGACGCGCCATGAACCGCGCGCTGTGGTGGCGCTTCCTCACCGCGAGCGTGCTGCTGTCGCTGCTGCTCAGCGCGGCCTACGTGCTGCTGGTGCGCGAGATGAGCAGCGGCAACCGGGCGTCGCTGTTGCGCAGCGTGGCGCTGCTGATGGCGCGCACGCTGGAGGCCGAGCCGTACCCGCAGGCGATGCGCCGGCTCGACAGCCTGATCGCGGAGTCGCCGGAGATGCCGGCCGACATCTGGGTGGTGGACGCGCAGGGCCGGGTGCTGGCGGCGCGCAGCACGGCGCCGCTGCCTCCCGAGGCCGCGCGGCCCGACACCGCTCAGGCGGTCCACGAGGTGCGCACCACGCGCACCCACTGGCTGCGGCCGACGCTGTCGGTGGTGCGGCTGGCCGCGCAGCCGCCGGCCTTCGTCGTCGCGCGCCACACCGGCCTGCCGGGGCGGCCGATCCTGCGCCTGCAGGCGATCTTCTTCGTCGGCACCTTGCTCACCGCGATGCTGCTGTCGCTGGCCCTGGTGATGAGCTACCTGCGCGGGCGTTCGCGCCAGGCGCGGGCGGTGATCGCGCAGCTGGAGGCCGGTGACCTGCAGGCGCGCTTCCGCCCCGACCGCATCGACGCGCTCGGCGCACTGATGCTCGACTTCAATCGCATGGCCGAGCAGATCGAGCGCCTGGTGCAGCGCCTGCGCCGCGCGGAGGACGCGCGGCGCGCGCTGCTGCAGGAGCTGGGCCACGACCTGCGCACGCCGCTGACCAGCCTGCGCACCGCGATCGACACGCTCACCGCGCACGGCGACGCGATGCCGGCCGACGAGCGGCGCGCGTTCCTCGAGATCGTGGGCGGCGAGCTGGCCTACTTCGTGCGCCTGGTCGACGACCTGTTCTTCATTGCCGACCTCGACGAGCCGCGCTACCGGCGCACGCAGGAGGCTGTGGACCTGGTGGCGCTGGCCGAATCCGAAAGCCGCGCCGTGCAGCCGCAGCATGCCGTGCCGATCGGCGTGAGCAGCGCGCTGCAGGGTGCGCGGCGCTGCGTCAGCGGCGACCGCCTGCTGCTGGCCCGCCTGCTGCGCAACGCGCTGGACAACGCCGCGCGGCATGCGCGCAGCCGCGTCGACGTGCAACTGCAGCGCAACGGCGATGCGCTGCTGCTGGAGATCGCCGACGATGGCGCGGGCATGGCGCCGGCGCAGCAAGCCGCCTTCGGCCAGCGGCGCGCGCAACGCATCGCGGCCGACGCCGCGCATCCGTCGATGTCGCTCGGCCTGGGCTCGGTGATCATCCGCACCATCGTCGAGCTGCACGGTGGCACGCTGCAGCTGGCCAGCAGCGCCCAGGGCACGCGCCTGAGCATCGCGCTGCCGGCTCAGGCCAGCGCCGCGCAGCAGCTCGGTGAGGCTGTACACCGCGCAGCACAATCGGCGGCCACCACACGCGGGGAAGCGGCATGAAGCGACGCGGCCACATCGAAACCCACTCCAACGACCGCATCGGCTGGCTGCGCGCCGCGGTGCTCGGCGCCAACGACGGCGTGGTGTCCACCGCGAGCCTGCTGGTCGGCGTGGCCGCCGCCAATGCCGGCCGCAACCAGCTGCTGCTCACCGGCCTGGCGGGGCTGGTGGCCGGCGCCATGTCGATGGCCGCGGGCGAGTACGTGTCGGTGAGCTCGCAGTCAGATGCCGAGTCGGCCGACTTGGCGCGCGAGCGCGACGAGCTGCAGCACCAGCCCGAGCACGAACGCCAGGAGCTGGCCGGCATCTACCGCACGCGCGGGCTGGCGCCCGATCTCGCGCAGCAGGTGGCCGATCAGCTGATGGCACACGATGCGCTGGGCGCGCATGCGCGTGACGAGCTCGGCCTGTCCGACATCACGGCCGCGCGGCCGGTGCAGGCGGCGCTGGCCTCGGCGTTCAGCTTCACGCTGGGTGCCGTGTGCCCGCTGCTGGCAGCGGTGCTGATCCCCACCGCGCACACGGCGCTGGCCATCGCCGCGGTGTCGATGCTCGTGCTGGTGGTGCTGGGCGCGCTCTCGGCGCGCGCCGGCGGTGCACCGGTGGGCCGTGCCGCGTTGCGCGTGGCGTTCTGGGGTGCGCTGGCGATGGCGCTCACGGCCGGCGTGGGCCGCCTGTTCGGCGTTTCCGGCGTCGGCTGAGCGGCCGCGCCGCAGGGCTCTCAGGCCGGCTCGAACGGCACCGGCGCGGCACCCGGGGGCAGCGGGGTGCGCGCCGCGTTCATCGTCATCGCCAGCATCGCGTAGTAGCCGTTCAGGCCCACCAGGTCGACCACGCCGTGCTCGCCGAAGCGCTGCACCGCCGCGTTCCACAGCGCGTCGCTCACGCGGCCGCCGTGATGCAGGGCGATGCAGATGTCGTGCACGAGCGCTTCGTCCTGCGGCATCGCGGCAGGGCGCTCGCCGCGCCCGATGGCGGCGATGGTGTCGGGGGCCACGCCCTCGCGTTCGGCGATCGGCGCGTGGATGGCCCACTCCACCGGCTGGCGCCAGCAGCGTGCGGTGACCAGGATGGCCAGCTCGGACAGGCGCAGCCCGATCGCGCTGCGGTAGCGCAGGTACTCGCCCATGCGCTGCGCATGCGTCATCAGCTCGGGGCTGCGCAGCAGCGGCACGAAGGGCGAGATCACCGCGCCGCGCGGGCCGCGGATCAGCTCCTCGGCGGCTTCGCGCTGCGCGGGTGTCCAGGCCTCGGGCGGCAGCGGCGGCAGGCGGTCGCTCGCCATCAGGCCACGCCCTCCAGCGCCTCGTCGATCGAGCGGCCCAGCAGGTCGACGATCTGGCGCACGTCGGCCGGCTCGACGATGAAGGGCGGCGCCAGCAGCACGTGGTCACCGCGGCGGCCGTCGATCGTGCCGCCCATCGGGTACACCAGCAAGCCGTTGGCGAAGGCGCGCTGCTTGATGCGCGCGTGCAGCTTCAAGTCGGGGTCGAAGGGCTGCTTGGTGGCACGGTCGCGCACCAGCTCCACGCCCATGAAGAGGCCGCGCCCGCGGATGTCTCCCACGTGCGCATGCGCGCCCAGCCGCGCGCGCAGGTCGGCCTCGAGCTGCACGCCGCGCTCGCGCACCTGGGCCAGCAGGCCGTCGCGCTGGATCACCTGCTGCACGGCCAGCGCCGCCGCGCACGCCACCGGATGGCCGATGTAGGTGTGGCCGTGCTGGAACAGGCCGCTGCCGCTGCGGATCGGCGCCATCACGCGCTCGCTCGCCAGCACCGCGCCGATCGGCTGGTAGCCGCCGCCCAGCCCCTTGGCGATGGTGATGAGGTCGGGCACCACGCCCTCCTGCTCCACTGCGTACAGGCTGCCGGTGCGGCCCATGCCGCACATCACCTCGTCGGCGATCAGCAGGATGCCGTGGCGATCGCAGATCTTGCGCAGGCCCTGCCAGTAGCCCGGCGTGGGCGGCACGGCGCCCAGCGTGGCGCCGACCACCGGCTCGGCCACGAAGGCGATCACGCGCTGCGGCCCCACCTGCTGCAAGGTGGCCTCGATCTCGTCGAGCAGGCGCTGCGTGTAGGCCTCGCGCGTCTCGTCGTCGGCACGCCCGCGGTATTCGTAGCAGGGGCTCACGCGGGCCACGTCGATCAGCAGCGGCGCGAACTGCTTGCGCCGCCATTCGTTGCCGCCCACCGCCAACGCCCCCAGCGTGTTGCCGTGGTAGCTCTGGCTGCGCGCCATGAACAGCGTGCGCTCCGGCTGGCCCACCTCCACGAAGTGCTGGCGTGCCAGCTTGAGTGAGGCCTCCACGGCTTCGGAGCCGCCGGACACGAAGTACACGTTGCTCAGGCCGGCCGGCGCATGCCCGGCCAGGTGGTCGGCCAGGGCCTCCGACACCTCGCTGGTGAAGAAGCTGGTGTGCGCGTACGCGAGCTTGTCGATCTGCGCGTGCATCGCCGCCAGCACGTCGGGCTGGGCATGGCCGAGGCAGGAGACGGCCGCGCCGCCGCTGGCGTCGATGTAGCGGCGGCCGGCGGCGTCGGTGATGGTGAGGCCTTGCGCGCCCACGGCCACAGGGGGCACGGCACGCAGGCTGCGATGGATGACATGGGACATGACGGCTTTCAGCAAAGGCGCTCGCGGCGCCGGGATTCAGGCGGTGGCGGGCATCGGCCGCGGTGCAGCGCCGCGGTCGCGGCGGGCGCGCTGCAGCGCCGCGATCACGCCCAGCAGCAGCAGCGCCGGAATGAACATCCATTCCTTCGCGGGGCGCGGTGCCTCGGTCTCGACGGCAGTGATCTGGAAGCCCTGCTCCATGCCGAGCTTGTCGGCACGGCTGCCGAACTGCACCGTGAGCACCTGCAGTGCGTCGCCCTGCGGCAGCACGTGCAGACCCACCTTGGCCAGCCGCTCGCGCGCCGGGCCGGGCTCGCCGAGCGGCAGCAGCACCCCCTTGCTCACATGCTTGCCCTCGATGGTGTCGCCCTCGATCCAGATGCGCTGGCTGGCGCCGGCGGGCGCCTGCGCGGCCAGCTGCATCAGCTGCGCACCGGCCGCGCGCTGGTAGGGCGGGTACACCATGTCCCACCAGAAGCCGGGGCGGAACAGCGTGAACGTGACCAGCAGCAGCGCGATCGACTCGTACCAGCGGTTGCGCGTGAGGAACCAGCCCTGCGTGCCGGCGGCGAACATCATGTTGGCCAGCACCGCGCTGCCGATCGTGAGCAGCAGGCTCCAGATGCTGTCGATGCCGATCAGCAGCAGCTGCGTGTTGAAGATGAACATGAACGGCAGCACCGCCGTGCGCATGCTGTAGCCGAAGCCGATGACGCCGGTCTTGATGGGGTCGGTGCGCGCGATGCCGGCGGCCGCGTAGGTGGCCAGGCCCACCGGCGGCGTCACGTCGGCCATCAGGCCGAAATAGAAGACGAACATGTGCACCGCGATCAGCGGCACCAGCAGGCCGTTCTGCGAACCGACCTCCACGATCACCGGCGCCATCAGGGTGGACACCACGATGTAGTTGGCCGTGGTGGGCAGGCCCATGCCGAGGATCAGGCTGACCACCGCCACCATCAGCAGCATCACCATGAGGTTGCCGCCGGAGATCACCTCCACCAGCTCGGTCATCGTGAGGCCGATGCCGGTGAGCGTGACGGTGCCCACGATGATGCCGGCAGCCGCCGTGGCGATGCCGATGCCGATCATGTTGCGCGCGCCGGTGATCAGCCCGTGCAGCAGGTCGTCGAGCCCGCGCCGGATCGTGCCGGCGTGCATCTGGCCCCGGAAGAACGCGAACAGCGGCCGCTGCGTGACCAGGATGAACATCAGGAACACGGTGGCCCAGAACGCCGACAGCCCGGGCGACAACTCCTCGACCATCAGGTTCCAGATCAGCGCGGCCACCGGCAGCAGGAAGTGCAGGCCCGACTTCAGCGTGGGCCCCGATTCGGGCAGCACCTCCATCGGCTTGTTGGGGTCGTCGAGCGTGAGCTCCGGGTAGCGTGCCGAGAAGCGCACCAGGCCGACGTAGGCGACCAGCATCAGCAGGCTCACGATCGGCGTGGCAGCGCCGCCGGCCACGCCCTTGATCCAGCCCAGGCCGTAATACACCAGCGCGGCCAGCACGAAGAAGCCCGACACGTTGAGCGCCAGCGACAGCATGCGCTGCTGCCAGGGCCGCACCGTGCCGCGCGGGATGCCGCGGATGCCGGCCTTCATGGCCTCGATGTGCACGATGTAGAACAGCGCGATGTAGGAGATCACCGCCGGCAGAACGGCATGGCGCATCACCTGGCTGTACGGGATGCCGACGTACTCGACCATCAGGAAGGCCGCGGCGCCCATCACCGGCGGCATGATCTGGCCGTCCACCCCGGCGGCGGCCTCGATCGCGCCGGCCTTCTCCGGCGCATAGCCCACGCGCTTCATCAGCGGGATGGTGAAGGTGCCGCAGGTGACCACGTTGGCGATCGACGAGCCGGAGATCAGGCCCGTGGTGGCCGACGCAACCACCGCCGCCTTGGCCGGGCCGCCGCGCAGGTGGCCGAGCAGGCTGATCGCCGACTGGATGAAGTAGTTGCCGGCGCCCGCGGTTTCCAGCAGCGCGCCGAACAGCACGAACATGAAGATGAAGCTGTTGGACACGCCCAGAGCCACGCCGAACACGCCCTCCGTGCTGAGCCACAGGTGCGACATGCCCTTGCCCAGCGACGCGCCCTTGTGCGCGATCATCTCCGGCATGTAGGGGCCGGCGAAGATGTAGGCGATGAACAGGATCGCCATCACCACCATCGGCAGGCCGAGCGCGCGGCGTGCCGCCTCCAGCAGCAGCACGAGCCCGACGATGGCGGCGGCCAGGTCGAGCGGCGTCGGGTTGCCCGGCCGCTGCGCCAGGTCGGCATAGAACCAGGCCAGGTAGCCGCCGCAGAACGCGGCCACGACCGCGAGCGCCCAGTCCTGCAGCGGCACGTGCTTGCGCGGCGAGCGCTTGAACGCCGGATAGGCGATGAACGCGAGGAAGAGCGCGAACGCCAGGTGGATCGAGCGCGACACGGTGTCGTTGAGCACACCGAAGCCCACCATGAACGGCAGTGGCGACGCGATCCAGAGCTGGAACAGAGACCACGCCAGCGCGCCGCCGAGCAGCACGCGCCGGGTGAGCCCCGTCGGGTCGCGCCCGCCGAGGTCGGTTTCGGCCACCAGCTGGGCCGCGTCGATGGCAGGCGCCTGCGTTTCAGCGTTCACGCTCGTTCCCCGCTCGGGCCCGGCTTACAGCCAGCCCTTTTCCTTGTAGTACTTCATCGCGCCCGGATGCAGCGGTGCGGACAGGCCGTCCTTGACCATGTGCTTCGGGTCGAGGTGGGCGAACGCGGGGTGCAGCTTCTTGAAGTCGTCGAAGTTCTCGAACACCGCCTTCACCAGCTGGTACACCACCTCGTCGGACACCTTGCTCGAGGTGACCAGCGTGGCCAGCACGCCGTAGGTCTTGGTGGGCTGCGGGTTGTTGGCGTACAGGCCGCCGGGGATCTCGGCATACGCGTAGTACGGCGCGTTCTTCACCAGCTTGTCCACCGCCGGGCCGGTGAGCGACACCAGCTTGGCGCCGCAGGTGGTGGTGGGATCCTGGATGTTGGCCGACGGGTGGCCCACGCCATAGAAGAAGCCGTCGATCTTGTTGTCGCACAGCGCGGCGCCGTGCTCGTCGGCCTTGAGCTCGGAGGCCAGCGAGAAATCGCTGATCTTCATGCCCATCGCTTCGAGCAACTCCTCGAGCGAGGCGCGCGTGCCGGAGCCGGGGTTGCCGATGTTGAAGCGCTTGCCCTTGAAATCCTCGAACTTCTGAATGTTGGCTTCCTTGCGCGCCACCACCGTGAACGGCTCGGGGTGGATCGAGAACACCGCGCGCAGGTCCTTCATCGGACCGTCCTTCTCGAACACCTTGTCGCCCTTGACGGCGTGGTACATCCAGTCGGACTGGGTAACACCGAAGTCGAGCTCGCCGGAGCGGATGCTGTTGATGTTGTAGACCGAGCCGCCGGTGGATTCCACCGAGCAGCGGATGCCGGTCTTGGCACGGTCCTTGTTCATCAGGCGGCAGATGGCACCACCGGCGGCGTAGTACACGCCCGTGACGCCACCCGTACCGATGGTGACGAACTTCTGCTGGGCCAGGGCGGCCGGTGCGTGGGCCAGCAGGCTCGCGGCCGCGAGCAGCAGGGCCGCGGGAGTGAGCTTCATGCGCATGGTGTCTCCTTGGGAGGGTGATCGTGGAGAGAGCGGAAGCCTCAGGGTTGTCCCGAGGTTGCCGGGGGCAAAGCCCGGGCCAGTATACGGAACGGAATGTACATGTCCATCGGGGATGGAACGTTTGTTCCATCCTACGAATTCTCGGACTAGCGTCGTGCGCGGCGGGCTGATAGCGACGGCGCCACATACGCGCCGGCATCGATCAGCTGCTGCTCGGCGCGCGCGATGCGATCGGCCACCGCGCGGCCGCCTTCGGCCACCAGCAGCTCCAGCAGCGCCTCGGTGAGCGCCACGGCAGCTGCGATCGACGGGAAGAACGACGGGCTGCGCGCCGCGAACACCAGCGACACGTCGGCTGCCAGCGCCAGCGGGGAGGCGCTGCTGTCGCTCAGCGCCAGCACCTTGGCGCCGGCCGCGCGCGCAGCCTCCACCACCAGCACCGACTCGCGCGAATACGGCGCGAAGCCCGCCACCACCACCACGTGACGCCGCGCCAGCCCGCGCAGCTGCATCTCCAGCCCGCCCGCCTGGCCCTCGACCAGGTGCACGTCATCGCGCAGCAGGCGCAGGCCGTAGAAGAGGGCGTAGGCGACGGGAAAGCTGGCGCGAAAGCCCGCCACGTGGATCACCTCGGCACGCTGCAGCAGGCGCGCGGCCGGCCGCATCGCCGCATTGCATTGCGCCTCGGTGGCGTCCAGGTTGCCGCGCTGCGCTCCGAACAGCTCGCCCAGCAGGTCGGTGCGGCCGCGCCGCGACGCCAGCGAGCGTGCGCGCTCGCCGTAGCGGTTGCCGTCCAGCCCCAGATCCTGTGCGAAGGCGCGCTTGAGTTCCGGCCAGCCCGTATAGCCCAGCTGCTGCGCCAGGCGCACCAGCGTCACCGGCTGCACACCGGCGCGCCCGGCCAACCCGCGCATGGAGTCGATCACCACCTCGTTCGGATGATCGACCACGAAACGCGCTGCCGCCTGCAGTTGGGGGCTGAGCGCGGTGAAGCGCTCGAGGATCAGGTTTCTGGCGAGCATGGGGGGGTGAAACGGTGCGGCGGCGAATGGATCGAATGTTACGGCCGCGGGCCGCTGGCGCCATCCCCTATGGAGCGTGCGCGGCCAGTGGCGAGTCGGCCGGCGCCGCGCGGCCCGGCTGCCCCAGCCAGCGCGGCATCCAGCGCACCAGCCGTTCCGCCACGGGCAGCGCCACCGCGAGCGACAACGCCGACAGCAGGAGCGCGTACGCGGTCAACGGCAGCGCCGATTCGGAAGGCGGCAGCAAGGCCTCGACGCGCGCGTTCACGAAGTGGAAGAACAGCCCGCTCAATCCCAGCAGCACCAGCGACTGGCGCCCGAGCCGCGCCAGCAATGGCACGGCCGACAGCGCGATCGCCAGCCCTACCACGCCCACGCTGCCGGCCAGTGCGGTGAGCGTGAACATCAGCGGCTCGCCGTGCCGGCCGGCGGCCATCATCACCGGCAGCTGGTGCGCCATGCCGTTCCAGCGGTAGCTGACGCCTGCCAGCACCAACCCGAGCGCGCCCAGCGCCAGCGCTGCAGCGCGGTCGCGCGCGAGCCGGGCGAACGCCGGCGCCAGCGCATGACCCAGCATGTAGAAGCCGAGCGCCACGAGCGCCTCGTAGACAAACCAGGAGCTCACCTGCAGGCCGAACAGCGATGCCGCCTGCTGCGCGTGGTTGCAGGCCAGCACGCCGACCCAGATGCTGACCAGCCCGCCGGCGCACTGCGCGGCAGCGCTGTGCAGCTTGGGCAGCACGACCATGGCCATGCACTCGCAGACGAACAGGCACACCAGGAACCAGGTCACCCAGTCCAGGCCCGGATGCCCGCGCAGGTAGCCCTCGAGCATCGGCGCCAGCTCGGGCCAGGGCGACAGGCCATGGCGCAAGGGCCCGGCCAGCCACAGCGGCAGCAGCAGCAGGCTGAAGAAGAGCACCGGCGCCAGGCGCCGCACGGCCAGCTCTCGGCGCCGCGCAGCCGGGTCGCGCGGGGCGCGGAAGAACAGGCCCGCCAGCATGAAGAACAGCGGCATGTGGAAGGCGTAGATGAAGCGCATCTCCTCCAGGCTGGCACCGTGCGCCCGATCGCTCTCGATCGACGGCAGGCAGGCCAGCACGTGGCCGTAGTACATCAGCACGATGCCGATGCCCTTGGCCGTGTCCGGCCAAGCGATGCGCTCCGCGGTGCGGTGGGTTCCCTCGTCCATGGTGCCCCTCCAGCGTGATGCCGGCCCTCGCCGGGGCCTGGCGGCATCATTCTGGGCGCCTTGCGGCAAAGGCGCCAGGGGGGCCGCGTTGCCGAGCGGCGAAAGCTGACCGGTGACGCCCAGGCGTCAACTACTCGCGTGCCTGGGCATTGCGCGGCCCGCCGAGAAGCATGATCCGGTCCGTCGACGCAATCGCCATCGCGGACAGCAGGAAGGCGATGTGGATGCCGGTCTGCGCCACCAGAACCTTTTCCGTGTAGTTCGCGGCGCTGATGAACGTCTTCAGCAGATGGATCGAGCTGATGCCGATGATGGCGGTGGCCAATTTGACTTTGAGCACGCTTGCATTCACGTGGGACAGCCATTCCGGCTGGTCGGGATGCGTCTCCAGGTACATCCGTGACACGAAGGTCTCATAGCCTCCCACGATGACCATGATCAAGAGGTTCGAGATCATCACCACGTCGATCAACGCCAGCACGACCAGCATGATGATGGTCTCGTTGAGGCGGTCCGGAACGACATCGGCCTTGTAGCCTATGCTGGTGATCAACAGCTGCAGCGCGCGATCGCTGCCGAGGACCGCCTCGACCAGATGAACGAGCTCTACCCAGAAGTGGTAGACATAGACGACCTGGGCAACGATCAGTCCCACGTAGAGCGGCAACTGCAGCCAACGGCTCGCGAATATCAGCCTGGGAAGGGTCGGTATCGGCCGACCCTCGTCGGTTTCGGCGCCACGGGAAGCCATCGACGTGATCCTCTTGTTGCTGCCAGCACGAGTGTTCTGGACAAGGAGTCCATCGCAGCATGCGCGCGACGCGACCGAGCGGCTTTGAGCAATCTCAATGCCTCGATCCCGGGGTGGTGCGCCGCCCAGCCGAGGCGAACAGTTCGTTGCGCGCCGCCTCGGTGATTGCCGTCACGCACGGATGCGTGATGCGGCGCTCGACCGAGATCGCGAAGAACTCCTCCACCACCTCCAGCGTCGAACCGAGCGCGCGCGCGCCGTACTGCTTCTCGATGTCGCGCTTGAGCACGGTCGGCCCGACGAAGATGCCCATCCCTCGGCGCCCGAACTCCTTGGCCAGAGCGCTGTCATCGCACTCGCCGACCACCCGCGGATGCAGCTGACGCGCCTGCAACCAGTCGCGCAGGCGTTGGCCCACGGCGGACTCCTCGGCGGGCATGAGCAGGGGCGCGCCCTCGAGGCAATCGGGGAAGCGCCTGCTGCACGATTCGAACAGCGCCGGCGCCGCAAAGAAGCTGATGCCGCAGCTGCCCAGCCGATGGTTGAAGGCGCGCACGCTGAGCGTCGAGGGAATCGGCGCATCGGAGATCACCAGGTCGAGCCGATGCAGGGCCAGTTCACCGAGCAGCGTGTCCAGCTTCCACAGCACTGCCCTCCATGACCGTCGATGCATTTGCCACCGGCCCGATGTGGGCGGGCTTCGTCGCGTTCGTGCTCGTGATGCTGGCGCTGGATCTCTTTGTCCTCGGTGGCAACAAGGCACACCGCGTCGGCGTCAAGGAGGCCGGCAGCTGGGTGGCGGCCTGGGTCGCGATGGCGTTCCTCTTCGCGGCGCTGCTGTGGTGGTACGCCGATGCCAACGGCGGACGCGAGCTGGCCAACGGCAAGACGCTGGAGTTCATCACCGGCTACCTGATCGAGAAGTCGCTGTCGATCGACAACATGTTCGTCTTCGTGATGATCTTCAGCTTCTTCGCCGTGCCCCCGGACCTGCAGCGGCGGGTGCTGCTGTATGGCGTGCTGGGCGCGATCGTCATGCGCGCGGGCATGATCCTGGCCGGCGTGTGGCTGGTGCGCGAGTTCGCGTGGGTGCTGTACGTGTTCGGGGCGTTCCTCGTCGTCACGGGCATCAAGATGCTGGTCTTCGCAGACCACCAGCCCGACCTCGAGAAGAACCCGCTGCTGCGCTGGCTGCGCGGTCACTTGCGCATCACGCCGTCCTTCCACGGCGAGAAGTTCCTCGTACGCATCGACGGCGTGCGCTGGGCCACGCCGATGTTCCTGGTGCTGATGATGATCGAGGCCAGCGACGTGGTGTTCGCGGTCGACAGCATTCCGGCGATCTTCGCCGTCACCACCGATCCGTTCATCGTCTTCACCTCCAACATCTTCGCCATCATGGGGCTGCGCGCGCTGTACTTCCTGCTCGCCGACATGGCAGAGCGCTTCCACCTGCTCAAGTACGGCCTGGCGCTGGTGCTGGTGTTCATCGGCGGCAAGATGCTGGCAGCGCCATGGTTCCACATGCCGGTGCAGTGGTCGCTGGCCATCGTCGGCACTGTGATCCTGGTGTCCGTGCTCCTCAGCCTGAAGTTCTCTGCCCGCAAGCCACAGCGCTTCCCCCCATGAACAGCAGCAGGGAGCCGGCCGTGGCCGAAGGTATGCTGCCCGACACCATGCGCCCGCTCGAACAGCAACTCGCCGAGGCCATCGCGCTGTACAACGCCGGCCAGCAGCCGCAGGCGCGTGCACGCTGCGAGCAGATGCTCGCCGCCGGCGCCCGGCATCCGGCGTTGCACCAGCTGATGGCGGTGCTCGAGCTGGACGCGGGCGACCCGCAGGCCGCCTTGCAGCACGCGCAGCGCAGTCTGCGGGCGCGGCCGCACCATCCACCGACCCTGAAGCTGGGCGCGCAAGCGTGGTTCGCGCTGTCGCTGCGCGCCCACGCGCGTGGCGACCGGGAAGGGGAGCGCGACGCGCTGGAGCACAGCCTGGCGCTGTGTCCGGAACACGTGGAGGCGGCCGTCAACCTGGGCATATGGCTGCAGGCACAGGGCCGGCTCGACGACGCGATGCGCTGCTACGGGCGTGCCTATCGCTTGCGCGAGGCCACGTTCGGGCGCATCGCCAATGCGCTGTGCTCGGAGCCGCGCGGCGCGCTGTGGCTCGATCTGAACGCGTTGCGCGCGGCGCTTGCCGCGGCTGCCGGCTAAGCGGCGCCGCGCTTGCTGCGAAAGCGCTTGCGGTACACGCCGGGTGCCGCCAGCACCTCGCGCCCCAGCGCCTCGTAGCGCGCCAGGTGCTCGGCATCCATCGCCTCGCACTGCAGCTGCAGCGCCTGCCGCGGCACCGGGAAGCACTGCGCCACCGGCATGCCGCGCGGCAGCACGCCGTCGAATGCCGGGTCCACCCACAGCGCGGGAAAGTTGATGCCGATGTCGGTGAAGCGGTCGGCGTCCACCATGCCGGCCAGCAGCCGGAACGGCAGGTCCTCGCGGTTCATCGGGTGCACCGCCATCAGGGACCAGCCGGCTTCGATCTCGATGGTCCAGAAGCCGTTGAACTTGATCGCCGACTGCCCGTCGCGCGCCAGCGGCGAACCGGCCAGCTGCTCGGGCACGTGAAAACTCAGCGGTGCGCGAGGGTGGTCGGCCAGCACCAGCGGCGGCAGCGGCCAGTCCCACTGGAAGCGACCGTCGCGCACCTCGATGTCGCAGGGCAGCAGGATCATGAAGCCGTGCGACATCGCATCCACGAACGGCGGGCACTGCTTGAGCGTGCGGATGCTGCGCCCGTGCAGGGCCGAGGGCATGCGCGGCGCCATGCGGCGCAGCCACTCGGGGAGTGCCGCCTTGGCCGGCACCGGCCTCGGCAGCAACTCGATCAGCGCAGGGTCGCAGCGGAACGTGATGCGCATCGGCGCATCATCGCACCTTGCCTTCCTTCCAGTGCTGCAGAAGGATGCCGTAGTCGATGGTCTCGCCCTTCGGCTTCTCGTTGGCGAGCTTCTTCCACGGCGCCTCCTTGTCGCTCAGCCACTTGTCGGGACTGCTCTTGGGGTTGAGCTTGGGCGCGCAGTGCGCCATGCCGGCGCGCTGCAGGCGGGCCATCACGTCGTCCATCTCGTTGGCCAGGCTGTCCATGGCCTGCTGCGGCGTCTTGTCGCCGGTGACGGCCACGGCCACGTTCTTCCACCACAGCTGCGCGAGCTTCGGATAGTCGGGCACGTTGTTGCCGGTGGGTGTCCACGCCACGCGCGCGGGGCTGCGATAGAACTCGATCAGGCCGCCGTACTTGGCTGCGTTCTTGGTGAAGTAGTCGGCGTGGATGTCGGAGTCGCGGATGAACGTGAGGCCGACGATGGACTTCTTCAGCGAGGTCGTCTTGGCGGTGACGAACTGCGCATACAGCCAGGCGGCAGCGGCGCGATCCGGGTTGGACGACTTCAGGAAGGTCCAGGAGCCCACGTCCTGGTAGCCGTTCTGCATGCCGTCCTTCCAGTACGGGCCGTGCGGGCTCGGGGCCATGCGCCACTTCGGCGTGCCGTCGGCGTTCACCACCGGCAGGCCCTGCTTGATCATGTCCGCCGTGAACGCGGTGTACCAGAAGATCTGCTGCGCGATCTGGCCCTGCGCGGGCACCGGGCCGGCCTCGCCGAAGGTCATGCCGGTGGCGTCCTTGGGCGCGTACTTCTTCATCCAGTCGATGTACTTGGTCAGCGCGTACACCGCGGCCGGCGAGTTGGTGCCGCCGCCGCGCGCCACGCTGGCACCCACCGGGGTGCACTTGTCGGCCGCGACGCGAATGCCCCACTCGTCCACCGGCAGGCCGTTGGGGATGCCCTTGTCGGCCTCGCCGGCCATCGACAGCCACGCATCGGTGAAGCGCCAGCCGAGCGACGGATCCTTCTTGCCGTAGTCCATGTGGCCGTAGATCGGGTGGCCGTCGGTCTGCTTCACGTCGTTGGTGAAGAAGTCGGCGATGTCCTCGTAGGCGCTCCAGTTCTGCGGCACGCCCAGGTCGTAGCCGTACTTGGCCTTGAACTTGGCCTTGAGGTCGGGACGCGCGAACAGGTCGGCGCGGAACCAGTACAGGTTGGCGAACTGCTGGTCGGGCAGCTGGTACACCTTGCCGTCCGGCGCGGTGGTGAAGCTGATGCCGATGAAGTCCTTGATGTCCAGGCCGGGGTTGGTGTAGTCCTTCCACGCGCCGCTCATCTGGTCGGTGAGCGACAGCGCCTCGCCGTAGCGGTAGTGCGTGCCGATGTGGTCGGAGTCGTTGATCCAG
>CAMLIZ010000009.1 GCA_946480245.1 uncultured Pseudomonadota bacterium | reverse complement strand
CTGACCGGCAACCAGGCCATGCAGCAGGTGAAGGCCGGGCTGAAGGCGATCTACCTATCGGGCTGGCAAGTGGCGGGCGACGCCAACCTGGCCGGCGAGATGTACCCGGACCAGTCGCTGTACCCGGCGAACTCAGTGCCGTCGGTGGTCAAGCGCATCAACAACACGTTCGCGCGCGCCGACCAGATCCAGTGGTCCGAAGGCAAGGACGACGTCGACTTCTTCGCCCCGATCGTGGCCGACGCGGAGGCGGGCTTCGGCGGCGTGCTGAACGCGTTCGAGTTGATGAAGTCGATGATCGAGGCGGGCGCCTCGGGTGTGCACTTCGAGGACCAGCTGGCCTCGGTGAAGAAGTGCGGCCACATGGGCGGCAAGGTGTTGGTGCCCACGCGTGAAGCGGTGGCCAAGCTGGTGGCAGCGCGCCTGGCGGCCGACGTGATGGGCACGCCCACCGTGCTGGTGGCGCGCACCGACGCGGAAGCCGCCGACCTGGTGACCAGCGACGTCGATGAGAACGACCGCCCGTTCACCACCGGCGAGCGCACCGTGGAAGGCTTCTTCCGCACCAAGCCGGGCCTGGAGCAGGCCATCAGCCGCGGCTTGGCCTACGCGCCGTACGCCGACCTGGTGTGGTGCGAAACCGGCAAGCCGGACCTGGCCTACGCCAAGGCGTTTTCCGAGGCGATCCACAAGCAGTTTCCCGGCAAGCTGCTGGCGTACAACTGCTCGCCGTCGTTCAACTGGAAGAAGAACCTCGACGACGCGACGATCGCCAAGTTCCAGCGCGAGCTGGGCGCGATGGGCTACAAGTTCCAGTTCATCACGCTGGCCGGCTTCCACAGCCTGAACTACTCGATGTTCGACCTGGCCTACGGCTATGCGCGCAACAACATGAGCGCCTTCGTCGAACTGCAGGAGAAGGAGTTCGCCGCCGCCGAGAAGGGCTTCACCGCGGTGAAGCACCAGCGCGAGGTGGGTACCGGCTACTTCGACGCCGTGACCACCACGATCGAGAAGGAGTCGTCTACCGCCGCGCTGAAGGGCTCGACCGAAGACGAGCAGTTCTTCGACAAGAAGCACGGCTGAATGGTTTGCTCCCCCGAGCCCCCTCCGCGAGGGGGCTCGGGCATGGCTCACGAAACCGCCGCTGTCGCGGCGGTTTTCATTTGCGCGCGCAGGTCTCTTGCCGCCTGCACCATCTGTTCCAGCGCCGCTTCCACCTCGGGCCAAGCGCGGGTCTTCAAGCCGCAGTCGGGGTTGACCCAGAGCCGCTGGGCCGGGATCACCCGGGCCGCGCGCTCCAGCAGTTGCCGCATCGCTGCCGCCGTGGGAATGCGCGGCGAGTGGATGTCGTATACGCCGGGGCCGACTTCGTTCGGATAGGCGAACTCGCCGAATGCGTCGAGCAGTTCCATGTTCGAACGCGAGGTTTCGATCGTGATCACGTCGGCATCCATCGCCGCGATCGCGCCCAGGATGTCGTTGAACTCCGAGTAGCACATGTGCGTGTGGATCTGCGTCTCGTCGCGCACACCGCCTGCCGCAAGGCGAAACGCGTGCACCGCCCGCTGCAGGTAGTGCGCGTGGTCGCGTCGCTTGAGTGGCAGGCCTTCACGGAAGGCGGGCTCGTCGATCTGGATCACTTGGATGCCGGCATTTTCGAGATCCAGCACCTCGTCGCGTACCGCCAGCGCAAGTTGCAGCAAGGTGGCGTCGCGCGGCTGGTCGTCGCGCACGAAGGACCATTGCAGCAAGGTCACCGGGCCGGTGAGCATGCCCTTGACGGGCTTGGCCGTCAGGCTTTGTGCATAAGCGGCGGTTTCCACCGTCATCGGCTCCGGCCGGTGCACGTCGCCATACAAGATGGGCGGCTTCACGCATCGTGAGCCGTAGCTCTGCACCCAGCCGAACTCGGTGACCGCGCAGCCCCACAGCTGCTCGCCGAAGTACTCCACCATGTCGTTGCGCTCGGCCTCGCCGTGCACCAGCACGTCCAGCCCCAGTGCCTCCTGCTTGCGCACGGCCAGCGCCATCTCCTCGCGCATGCGGTGCAGGTACTCCAGTGCGGTCAGCTCGCCGCGCCTGTATGCGGCGCGGTCGCGGCGGATCTGCGCGGTCTGCGGAAACGAGCCGATCGTGGTGGTGGGCAGGGGCGGCAGCGCCAAGGCAGCCCGCTGGCGGGGCGCGCGCTCAGTGAACGGGCGGTGCCGCTCGACCATGCGATCGTCCAGTGCCGCCACGCGCTTGCGCACCAAGGGGTTGGCCACACGGCGTGACGCCCGTCGCGCCGCGTGCACGGCGTCACAGTCCTGCAGGGTGTCGGCGACGGCCGATTCACCTTCGTTCAGGGCCCGGGTCAAGGTTTGCAGTTCGTGCAGCTTCTCGGTGGCAAAGGCGAGCCAGCGGCGCACGCCGGCGTCCAGCCGTGCTTCGGCCGCCAAGCTCACCGGCACATGCAGCAGCGAGCACGATGGCGCAACCCAGAGCCGATCACCCAGGTCGTCGTGCAGGGGCTGCAGCACTTGCAGCGCCTTGCGCAGGTCGGTGCGCCATACGTTGCGTCCGTCCACCACGCCAGTCGATAGCACCGCGTCGGTCGGCAAGGCGTGGCGCCAGGCGGCGAGTTGCTGCGGCGCGCGCAGCAGGTCGACGTGGAAGCCTTGCACCGGCAGGCGGGCGATTCGGCGCGGCGCGTCCACGGCGTCGAAGTACGTGGCCAGCAGCAGCTTCGCTCCGCTGCCCTGCAACGCGGCATAGGCCTGCTCCGCGGCTACGAGCCAGGGCTCGTCGAGTTCCAGGCAAAGTGCGGGCTCATCGAGCTGCACCCATTCGATGCCGCGCTGCGCTAGCTCGGCAAGGACGCGGCGATAGGCGCTGCACAACGCGGGCAGCAGTTGCAGACGGTCGAAGCCGGCCACGTGCGTCTTCGCCAGGTGCAGGTAGGTGAGCGGCCCCACCAGCACCGGCTTGACTTGCATGCCACTGGCCAGCGCTTCGTCAATCTGCGCGAACCAGCCGGTGTGGCCGCCTTGAAACTGCGTCTGGGGATCGAGCTCGGGGACCAGATAGTGGTAATTGGTGTCGAACCACTTCGTCATCTCCATGGCCGGCTGGGTGGCGTTGCCACGCGCCAGCTCGAAGCGCTGCGCGAGCGTGAGCGCCATCGGGTCGAAGCCGAAACGAGAGGGCAGGGCACCGAGCAGGGCGCTCTGGTCCAGCATGTGGTCGTAGAGCGCGAAGTCGCCTGCGCTCAGCATCGACAGCCCGGCCTCGCGTTGCAGCTGCCAATGGCGGGCGCGCAACTCGCGGGCGGTTGTTTCGACCGCCGAGTCGGAGGTCTGGCCGCGCCAGAACGATTCCAGCGAGCGCTTCAGCTCGCGCCCTGCGCCGATGCGTGGAAATCCGAGGATGTGGGACCGGGCCATGGCGGCACCTCCTTTGATGCATGAAACCGATGCAGTGTTGCGGCCACCCTAAAATGAATCAATCGGCATGTTTTCATCAGATGATGAATTGGGTTCAACCATGATCGAAACGCGCCACCTCCGCTCGTTGCTCGCTATCGCAGCGGCAGGCAAGCTGGCGCCTGCGGCCGAGCGGGTGCACCTCACACCCTCCGCGCTGTCGCATCAGGTGCGCGCACTCGAGGCGCACTACGGCGTGACGCTGTTCGAGCGCTCGGCGCGACAGGGCCTGAAATTCACCGCGGCAGGGCAGCGCCTGCTGCAACTGGCGCACGAGGTGACCGCACAGGTGAGCGCCGCCGAGCGCGACCTGCTGCGGCTGCAGGGCGACACGCGCGGCGAGCTGCGCATCGCGCTCGAATGCCACACCTGCTTCGAATGGCTGATGCCGGTGATGGACGAGTTCCGCCGCCGCTGGAGCGAGGTGGAGGTGGACTTGGTGGCCGGCTTCCACCCCGATCCGCTGGCACTGCTGGCCGACGGTAAGGCGGACCTGGTGATCGGCTCGGCGCCGCAGCGCAAGCGCGGCCTTGCGGTGGCGCCGCTGTTCCGCTTCGAGATCCTGGTGGTGCTGGCCAACGAGCACCGGCTGGCGCGCAAGCGCCGGCTGCAGGCGGCCGACCTGGCGGGGGAAACCTTGATCACCTACCCGGTGCCAGAGGCACGCATCGACCTTATCCGGGAGGTGCTGCAGCCAGCCGGCATCCGCCTGGCACGCCGCACGGCCGAGCTCACCGTCGCCATCCTGCAGCTCGTGGCCAGCCGGCGCGGCGTCGCGGCGCTGCCGAACTGGGGCGTCAAGAGCTATGTCGACCACGACTACGTCGTCGCCAAGCGCATCGGCGCCGGCGGGCTGTGGAGTGAACTGCATGCCTGCGCTCCAAAGGCGCTGGCCGGCAAGCCTTATCTCGGCGACTTCGTCGACATCGTGCGCCAGGCCTGCTCGGCGCGGCTGGCGGGCATCGAGTTGCTGTAGCCCAGCACGATCTCGCTGAGCAGCGCGGTGACGGCACGCCTGGCCGCCAGGCCGGTGAAAGTGTGGTCAGCGTCGGGCTGGTGGTGCATCACCAACTGGCCATTGCGCAGCAGGCGGCCGACGAGGCTGCCGCCTTCGGTGCGCAACAGGTCTTCGCCCGGGTCGCCCTGGGAGAACACGAAATGCAGCGCCACGCGTGCGCGGCCCATCTGGCGCAGCTCGCGCGCCAGGTCATCGCGCAACGGCAGCCGCAGCAGGCGGGCAAGGTCGCGCGCCGGGCCGGAAGCGGTGTGCAGGGCACGGCGCCACAACAAGGCGGCAAGGCGGCGCAGATCGACCTGGCCTCGCAGCAGCTTGCGCCAGCGCTCGGCCGCGAACAGGTTGGAGCGGTAGCGCGCCATCTCGGCCGCCACGTGATGGGCGGGCATCGGCGCATCGAGCGGCGTGCCCTCGCGCCAGAAGAAGGTGAGCGGGTTGATCACCACCACGGCCTGCAGCGGCGCGCCGAAGGCCGCGGCCTTGAAGCCGTGGTAAGCCCCGGAGCACAGGCCGACCGCGACGCAGGGCTGACCGGGGAAGCGGTGGCGCAGTTGGCGCACGGCGGCCGTCACCTCGGCCACTGCAGTGGGCGAATACACGATGTTCTCGGCTGCACCTGCACGAGCGGGGCTGTCGCCCAGGCCGCACAGGTCCAGTCTCAGCACCGGTGCGCCTTGCGCAGCCCAGCGCCGGGCCAGCGTCACGTAGAGCCGGCTCGGCCCGATGCGGCGTTGGGCCCCCGCATTGACCAACAGCACCGCCGGCCGCGTGTTGTTCGCCTGTACCGGCCGGCTGAGCACGCCGTGCAGCAATGCGCCGTCGGCGTCGATCGTCACCGGCTCTTCGATGATGCCGTCGAGCGTGGCGGATACCTGCATCGGCACCTCACGCGCGGCCGAGCCCGCGCTCGCACCCTGGCGCAGCCATTGCACCGTGGCGTCGATGATCGCAGCCGGCACCTGGGTGTTGTGCGGATCCTGCATCAGCGCGGCGTAGCCGGGCAGGCGCCGGTGATCGACCGTGCAGCCGGCCTGCACCCACTCGGCCATCCATGCGGCGGGCGCAGGCATGTCGTCACGATCGATGATCAGCGCTTGTGGCGCCGGAGGGTGCGGCAACCCTCGCAATTCGAGGGCGGCGAGCGCCTGACATGTGGCGGCGCCCATCGCATAGCCGCCGGCCTCCAGCTGCTGTTCGCCGGCAGGCGCAGCACCGCGTGCGGCGGATGCTGCCTGCAGCGCCTTCTGTTCGCGCACGAAGCTGCGGCCGCTCTGCACCGGTGCCAGTGCCACGAAGGCGGCTATGTCCTCGCGCCGCGCGGCGGCGCATGCGCCCAGCAGCGCGCCCAGGCGCAACCCGACCACCGCCACGCGGGGGGCGCCGCTGAGCCGGCGCAGCTCGTCCACGGCTGCATCCACCGACTGCAGCCACGCATCGACGAGGTCCGGCATGCCGTCGTCGCCGGCGGAGTCCCCGGTGCCGGCGTAGTCGAAGCGAAGCACGGGCAAGCCGGCGGACGCCAACGCGGCGGCCAAGTGGCGCAGCGTGCGATGTGCACTCACCTCTTCGCGCCCGTAGGGCGGGCACAGCAGCACCGCCGTGTCGAGCGGCGCCGCACCCGCTGCATGCCACCAGCCGAAGAGCGGCCGCTCGGCATTGCCGAAATACAGTGCCAGGGCTTGCACGTCAGCCGGCATGGGGCGCTCGCACGCTGATCGGCGCTGCCATGTTCAAGGCGTGCAAGGTGCAGCGCCAAGGTCGCGCCTGGGCCGTCGTGGGCCGCAGCGTCAGCAGGTGTTCGTCGCCCGGCACGAGGTGGAAGTAGGCGTCGTCGGCTCGAAGGCCCGAGGCCTCGGTGTGCACGCCAAGCGCCAGGCGCCGCGTGCTCAGGCGCAGTTGCACGCTGCCATCCGGGCCCGAACTCGCCTGCGCCTGCAGGCCCAGATCGCCTTCGCGCGGCAGGTTCATGCCGCCCGGGAAATGCACCGCCTGCCCGATCCGCATGCCGTCCGGTTCACGCAAGGTGGCGACCACCGCGTCGTGGTTCAACGGCCCGAAACGGTAGGCGTGGTTGAGGTCGGCGAAGTGCTCGAGCAGCGCCATCAGCGGCAACGCCTGCACGCTGCGCGGAGCCAGCGTGAGCGTCCGGCTGGCGCGACAAGTGGCCACATCGCCCCGCCAGGCGGCGACGTCGAGCACCGCCTGCAGCGGCTGGGCGTGTTCGTTCACGAGGTGTGCGACCAGCCCGTTGCTTCCTTCGTCGGCGAGCAGCACGGCGCGCGACTGCAGCACGCGCTCCAGCGCATGCCAGCAGGCCTTGGGCGCGCCCGCATCGTCGAGCAGGCCCCAACCCGCGCCGGCCCACAGATCGCGCAGAAGCCACACAAGCGCGCCGCGGCAGGCCGAGCCTGCCGCGCGCCATTCTGCGAACGCGCGCGCCATCACTTCGCCGGTGGTCACACGCGACAACAGCAGGTAGCGCTCGTGGTCGGCGTAGCGCAGTTTCATGGGATCGACGTCGAACAGGCGTGCTAGGTAGTGGTCCCGCACGTCCTCGAAATCCCAGCCGGCACCCAGGTCGCGCGGCGCGCGCGCCTTCCAGGCTGCGTGCGTCACGCGAATGGCTGCGCCCGCCGGCAAGCGCGCCAGCGCATCCGGCTCGGGCACATTGGAAAAACCAAGGCATTCACTGGCGAAGCGCAAGCCGCTGCGCCGCGCATCGGACTCGGCGCGCAGGTAGGCGCCGACGCCATAGTACGACGCGCTGCCGGCATTCACCTGGTGCGGAAAGCTGCCGCCCCAGGCACTGCTGGGCCAGTACGGCACGCCGGGCAGCAGCGCGGCCAGCCGCTGCGGCAGCTGCTGAGCGAACAACGGCGGCAGCCAGGCGTCGCGCGGCGCACCCCACATCGCCGCCTGCTGCGACACCTCGGAGTTGCCGCATATGAGCGCAAGCGACGGGCGGCCCTGCCAGCGCGTTGCCTGCTGAGCCAGCTCGAGGTTGACGCTTTCGACGAACGCCGCGTCGTCGCCGGGATAGTCCATGTTGGCGAACATCAGGTCCTGCCACACCAGCAGACCGAGTTCGTCGCAGGCGTCGAAGAACGCGTCGTCCTCGTACACCGCGGGGCCCACTACGCGCAGCATGTTCATGCCGGCGTCTCGGCAGCGCTGGAGCGTGCGGCGCAACTCCTGCGGCGAGCCGCGCAGCGTCACGGCATCCACCGGCATCCAGCAGGCGCCGCGGCAGAAGACCGAAACGCCGTTGACGCTGAGCGCGAAATCGTCGTCGTCGTGCTGCAGCTCGATGCGGCGAAAGCCGATGCGGCCAAGTGTCACGATGAAGGGCGAAGCGTCGCCGCGCCGCACATGCAGTTGCGCCTCGTACAGCGCCGGCTCGCCATGGGTGTGCGGCCACCAGGGCGCTGCCTTAGCCACGGTTGCGTTCAGGTGCCAGCACCCGTCGTCGCCCGGCAGTAGCGGCCAGGCGAAGTGCTGCCCGTCGCGTTGCAATGCAAGCTCCACCTGCGTCGGCGCGGGCGCATCGATCGCGCAGCTCAGCGCCAACACGCCGTCATCGCCTTGCAGCGACGCGCTCAGTTGCCGCAGCTCGCAGCGCAACTCGCTGCGGTCCTCGAGCCACACGTCGCGCCACGGCCCCACAACCGCGCACGGCGGTGACCAGCCGGGCGTGCGGCCGAGCAGCGTGGTGCGCCACCAGCGCAGTTGCTGGTGCTCGACCATCGGCGCGCGCCAGCGGGGGCGGGGCTTGCGCGCGGCCAGCGCTGCGTCGAGCGATGCGAAGTGCAGCAGCAGTTCGTTGCCCTGCGGGCGCAGCCGGTCCGCCACGTTGCACTCGTGCGCCAGGAACATGTTGCTGCTGGCGAGCAGTTGCTCGCCGTTGAGCCATACCCTGCCGATGGTGGCCAAGCCGTCGAATCCGAGCACGAGCTCGGAGTGGCTGAAGCCCTGGGGCAGGTCGAAGCGCAGGCGATACCACCAGTCGGTGGCGTCGAAGCGTTGTGGCGGCCCGTCGAGTGACCAGCGCCCGGCTGCGTGCAGCACGGCGGCCACGGGCCCCAGGGTTTCGGCAGAGATCCAGTCGGCATGCTCGGGCGGCTGCGACACATCAGCCAAGGACGGCGGCGCGCTGCACACCTGCCAACCGTGCAGCAGCAAGGCCCGGCGGTGCGCGCCGACGTGCCGGGCTGCGCCGCTCATCGCTGCTTCAGCCGACCGCCAGTTCCGCCAGCGCCGCGCGGATGGCGCCGATGCTGCTGAACACGCTGCGGTTGAGCAGGTGGTCCGGAAACTCCACGTCGAACAGGCCTTCGAGCGCGAGCATCAGGTTCACGCTGGCATGCGAGGTGAGGCCGGCCTGATAGAGGTCGTCGTCGGCGGCGAGTTGGTGCGCGTCCTTGTTGAGGCGGCCGTGATCGGCGAGCACGCCGCGGATCTGTTGCTCAATGGCGTCGGTTGTCATCGTGTCCATCGGGGAGGTGATGCAGGGAGGGAAGGGCGGTGACCACCGCGACCGCGTAATTGCCGTCGTGGCTGAGGCTGAGCGCAAGTTGCGTGGGGCCCCAGCTTGCGAGCAACTGGGCCGCGCGGCCGTGCAGGGCAAGCCGGCAGGCGCCGGTGTCGTCGCGCACGACCTCGATCTGGCGCCAGTCGACGCCAGCCTCGGACCAGCCGAAGGCCTTGATCGCCGCTTCCTTGGCGGCAAAGCGCGCGGCCAGGCGTTGCGGCGCGAGATCGGGCGACTGCATCGCGTACGCGGCCTCGCGCTCGCTGAACAGCCGTTGCACGAAGCGGCGGCCGAAGCGATCGAGCGAATCCTGGATGTGGTCGATCAAGACCACGTCCACGCCCACGCGCAGCGGCGCGGGCAGCTGGTTCATCGCGCTGGCCGTGCGGGTTTCGAGGTTCATGAATGCAGACGAGTGGCCAGCCACTGGCCGATTTGGTCGCGCATCATAGCCGTGGGGTGCTGGCGCACACCACGACGCGCCCCTCATTCGCAGGGCACCGGGACAGGGGGCGGGCCGGGCGAAACATCGCGCAGGAACTTGCGGAATTCGCGCCATACCGGAAGCGGTATTTCATGGCCGCCATCGAACCCTGCCCAACGTGTGATCGCCCCCGCGTGCTGCAGCCAGTCATGCAAGGCGCGGCCGGCCGAAATTGCGAGGTCCGCGTCCGCGTGGCCATGCGCCACCAGCACCGGCAGGCCCGCGAGCCGCTGCCGCCGAGGTTCCCATTCGTCGAGCGCGATGCGCGACGACGAGAACAGCGCCAGCGCGTCCACCCGCACATCCTCGTGCAGCAGCGTGTCGCAGGCCAGCATGCCGCCTTGCGAGAAACCGGCGAGCACGAGCCGGGCGCCGGGCTGCCGCGGCGCCACCCGGCGCAACAGGTCTGCCAGCGCCGCGCGTGCCGGCGCGCGGCCGGAGGGGTGTTCGTCGTGCAGGTCGCGGGCGCCGCGGGCGCGCGCTTCGGATCGCCGTGCTTCGTCCACTGGCCACCAGCTCCAGCCGCCCTCGGGCACCGCGCAAATTCCTCGGGGAAACCAGTAGCGCGCCGGCACGCCGAGCGAGCGGGCGAACGGCACCAGCGCCTGCGGCTGCATCGCATGGCCGTGCAGCACGACCACCGTCAGGCGGCTCGTGGCCTCGTCCGTGCCAACCGTCACGGACGCCACGTGCGGCAATGCCGCTTCACCACTGGATTCGGGGGAGACAAGGCCCATGGCGCGATCCACAATTCTTGCATGGCAGGAGGAGGTGGGCGCGCTGAGGCGCGGTCCCGGCACTGCCGACAACCAAGGCGGCCCATGTCGGCTGCAGCACCGATCACCGGGACACCATCCATGTCTACCCGAGCCACTTCATTCGGCGAATTGCTGGCCTGCGTGCGCAGCATCGCCAAGGAAACGGCGGCCCGTCATGCCGCCGACGTCGACGCCAAGGCGCGCTTTCCGCAGGAAACCATCGACGAGCTGAAGCGGGTGGGTGCGCTGTCCGCTGGCGTGCCGCGTGCGCTGGGCGGGCTGGGCTGCAGCCTGCATGAGCTGTCTACCCTTTGCGCGGCGCTGTCCGGCGCATGTGCGTCCAGCGGCATGGTGCTCGCCATGCACTACATCCAGGTGGCCTGCATCGCGCGTCACCTGCAGGGCAATGCGTTCTTCGAAGGTTATCTGAAGGAACTGGTGCACGAGCAGTACCTCCTGGCGTCGATGACCTCCGAGGTCGGAACGTTCGGCGACACGCGCTCCAGCGTTTGCGCGGTGGAGCGCCAGGGCGAGCGCTTCGTGCTCAACAAGGACGCCACCACCGGCTCGTATTGCGCCCATGCCGATGGCATCCTCGTCACCTGCCGCCGCGACGGCGAGGCAGCGCGCAGCGACCAGGTGCTGGTGCTGGTACGCAAGGGCGATTACAAGCTCGCCCAAACCACCACCTGGGACACGATGGGCATGCGCGGCACCTGCAGCCCCGGCTTCAAGCTGGAATCGCACGGCCGCGTCGAGCAGATCGTGCCGGGCAGCTTTGCCGACGGCTCGGCGCAATCGATGGTGCCGTACTCCCATGTGCTGTGGGCGGCGCTGTGGTGGGGCATCGCCGCCGACGCGGTGGCCAAGGCGGCTGCCTTCGTGCGCAACGAGGCGCGCAAGAACCCGGGAGTGCTGCCGCCCAATGCCGTGCGGCTGGCCGATGTGACCCAGCAACTGCAGGCGCTCAAGCATGGCTGGCAGGCCGTGGCGCGCGAGGTGGACGAGCTGGATGCGCGCGAAGGCGGCATGCAGGAGCTGCTGAACATCGGCTGGGCGCTGAAGTTCAACAACCTGAAGATCCACACCTCGGACACCACACCCCAGCTGGTGCACAAGGCGTTGCAGATCATCGGCATCCTGGCCTACAAGAACGACAGCCCCTACGCGCTCGGTCGCCACTACCGGGACGCGCTGTCCGGCGCGCTGATGATCTCCAATGAGCGCATCGCCGCAAAGAGCGCGGCGCTGCTGATGGTGTTCAAGGACGAGTGAGGGGGAGCTGATGGAAACGACCTACGACGTCAAGTCGTTCTACGAGGGCCTGGTTGAAAACGGCCTGATCGTGCCCGTCGGCGTGCCTGGCGCCTTCGGCCGCGGCGCCGTGTTCGAGGACGTGCTGGAGCGCTTCAATGCGCTGGTCAGCGAGATCTCCAAGGACGATGGCGCGGAGTTCTACACGTTCCCGCCGGTCATCGACCGCCGCATCCTCGAGAAGGTGAACTACCTCGAGTCGTTCCCGCACCTGTGCGGCTCGGTGCACAGCTTCTTCGGCAATGCGCTGCAGGCGCTGGCGCTGGCCGAGAAGGCCAAGAACGGCGACGACTGGGGGGCCGACCTGCAGCAGACGGGCGTGGTGCTCAACCCCGCGGCCTGCTACCCCGTCTACCCCAGCTTCGCCGGCACAGTGCCCGCGCAGGGGCGACTGGTCACGATGCTGAACTGGGTGTATCGCCACGAGCCATCGGACGAGCCGACCCGCATGCAGTCGTTCCGCGTGCGCGAATTCGTGCGCGTCGGCACGCCGGATCAGGTGGTGCAGTGGCGTGACATGTGGCTGCAGCGCGGCCTGGACCTGCTCACCTCGCTCGGCCTGCCGGCCAAGAGCGACGTGGCGGCCGATCCGTTCTTCGGGCGTGGCGGCAAGATGCTGGCCACCGCGCAGAAGGAGCAGAAGCTGAAGTTCGAGGTGCTGGTGCCGGTGATCTCCGCGGCCAACCCCACGGCCGTGTGCTCGTTCAACTTCCATCAGGACCACTTCGGCAGCACCTTCGGCATCAAGACACCCGGCGGCGACACCGCCAATACCGCCTGCCTGGGCTTCGGTCTCGAGCGCGTGACGATGGCGCTGTTCCGCACTCACGGCTACGACCCCAAGCGCTGGCCCGACGCTGTGCGGGCCCGCCTCTGGAAATGAGCCGTCCGCCCGCCACCGCTGCACGCTGCGACGCGCTGGCGGGCGTGCAGCCCGGCACCGCCTACGTGCCGCATGCGCTGCATGCTGCACCCAGCGTGTGGGTCGAGAAGAACTGCTACATCGACATCTGGATCGAGGTGCTGCATGCGCTGCGCCTTGACCCGCTGCCGATGCTGCCATTCACGTTGGCGATCGATTTCGAAGGCGACCAATGGACCTTCTTCAAACCGCCGCACGGTGAGCTGTTCGATCTGTACGGCCTGGACGTGCAGGAGCTCAATGTCTGGCGGCCGCTGGCCGAGCATGCGCTGGAGCACCTTGGTGCCGGCAAGCTGCTGAGCACCGAGGCCGACGCGTGGTGGCTGCCGGACACCGCCGGCACCGACTACCGGCGCCAGCACACCAAGACGACAATCGTGCTGGCCGAGATCGACCTGCAGGCGCAGTGGGCCACCTACTTCCACAACGGCGGCTTCTTCCGGGTTGACGGCGAGGATTTTCGCCAGCTGTTCCGCTTGGAGTCGCAAGGCGATGCGGTCGCGCTGCCGCTGTTTGCCGAGATCATTCGTACCGACCGCCTCGTGCGCCGGCCGCAGGCCGAACTGGCGCGCTTGTCGCGCCCGATGCTGCAGCGCCATCTGGCGCGACGCCCGCGCACCAACCCGGTCGGCTTGTTCGCTGAGCGCTGGCATGCAGAGCTGCCGGCGCTGCAGGAGCGCGGGCTGGCGCACTACCACGCCTGGGCTTTCGGCAGCCTGCGCCAGCTGGGCGCGGCGTTCGAGCTGGCTGCGCGGCACCTGCAATGGCGCGCAGAGCAAGGCGAGGCCGGGTTCGTCCCCGCCGTTGAGGCCTTCGACCTGATCGCCAACCACAGCAAGACGCTGATCCTCAAGGGCGCGCGCTCGGTGATGACGCGCAAGCCGCTCGACGCAGCCGCGCTGCTCGGCGAGATGGCGGCAGCTTGGGAGCGCGGCATGAGCGTGCTGGTCGCACAGGTGGGCGGATAGCACCGTGATGCCGCACCAGAACGGGCCAGAGGCGGAATCGGCGGGCGGCCTGCCCAGCCACTATCCGGCGCTGGACGGCGTGCGCGGCATCGCCATCGTGTGGGTCATCGCGCACAACGTGGCGGTGGCCGATGGCGCCTGGTTCCCGAACCTGGCAGGGCGGCTGTTTGCCGCCGGCACCGACGCGGGCTGGGTCGCGGTGACGCTGTTCTTCGCGCTCAGTGGCTTCCTGATCACCGGCATCCTGCTCGACAGCCGCCAGTTGCCCGACTACTACCGCAGCTTCTACGCGCGCCGTGTGCTGCGCATCTTTCCGCTGTACTACGCGGTGCTGCTGGTCGCGTTCGTACTGCTGCCGCTGGTGATGTCGCCGCTGCCGCCCCGGTTGGCCGCGGACCAGCCCGATCAGTTCTGGCTGTGGGCCTACCTGTCCAACTGGACGCAACCGCGCAGCGTGGCGAGCAACGCGTTCCCGCATTTCTGGTCGCTGGCGGTGGAGGAGCAGTTCTACCTGTTGTGGCCCCTGCTGGTGCGGCCGCGCAGCGCGCGGGGTGTGTTGCAGCTGTGCATCGGCGTGGCGGCCTTGTCGCTCGGCATCCGGGCCGGCATGGTGGCCATGGGCGCAAGCGAGGAGGCGCTGTACACGTTCTCGGTCTCACGCATGGACGCGCTGGCGCTTGGCGGCGCTGCGGCAGCCCTGTTGCGCATGCCGCACGTGCGTGCGCGCCTGATGCCGAAGGCCGCTGCAGTGATGGCGGCAGCCGCCGCCGTGTTCGTGCTGTGCGTGCTGGTGTTGCATGGGCTGCCGCGCGACGGTGCCCGCACGCACACCGTGGGCTACACGCTGCTCGCGATCAGCTTCGCGCTGCTGATGCTGGCGCTCGCGCTGGCCGACACTGATCGCAGCAGTTCGTGGTGGAGCGTGCCCTGGCGCGCGGCGCCGCTGCGCGTGCTGGCGAAGTACAGCTACGCGATGTACGTGTTCCACAAGATCCTGGCCGAGGTGGTGGGCCAGCCGCTGATGCGCTCGCAGGGCGACGCGTGGTTGAAGTCCTTGCCGGTGAATGTGTCCTACGTGGTGGTCAACGTGCTCGCCAGCCTCGTGCTGGCAATGCTGTCGTACCACCTGTTCGAGAAGCGCTTTCTCCAGCTCAAGCCCCGGTTCGCGCTGTCGCGCGCTGCCACGGTGGCATCCGCGTGAAAGGGGAGGTCATGGCCGCTGTCTATTCCGAGGTGCAGGCAGAGCTCGCCGTGCCGCCGCTGGCGCTGCGCGCTGCGCTGGGCAGCTTTGCCACCGGCGTCACCATCGTCACGGCGTGCGACCCGTCCGGCCTGGTCGTGGGCCTGACCGCCAACTCCTTCAACTCGGTGTCGCTGTCGCCGCCGCTGGTGCTCTGGAGCCTGGGCTTGGGCGCTCGGTCGATGACCGTGTTCGCTCGCGCCACGCATTACGCCATCAATGTGCTGGCAGCCGATCAGCGCCATCTGGCCGAACGCTTTGCCTCGCCGGTGGCCGACCGCTTTGCGGGAGTCGCGCTGCGCACCGGCCTGGGCGGTTGTCCGCTGATCGAAGGTGCCGCCGCCAGCTTCGAATGCACCAGCCGCAGCCGCTATGAGGAGGGTGACCACGCCATCTTCGTCGGCCACGTGCAGCGCTGCGTGCACCACGCGGGCGTGCCGCCTCTGGTGTTCCACGAAGGTCGTTACGTCACCGGTCTGCCGCTGTCGGCCTGAACATCCAGCGCCGCACGGCCCACGCCAGCAGCAGGCCTGCGCCAATCCCCACGGCATCGGCCAGAAGGTCCGCCCATTCGGCATCGCGGCCCACCTGAGCCTGGATCAGCTCGATCGCGCCGCCGAACGCGAGCAACAGCAGGGCCGCGGCAGCAACGTGTCGACGCGTTGCTGTGCCGGCGAACGATGCCGATAGCGCCAGTGACGAGAACGCGAACGCGTGGTTCAACTTGTCCCAGCCGGTGTCCACGTCATGCGGCGGATTCGGCGACAGTGCCAGATAGGCCACCACGAGCACGAGCAAGGCAAGCACTGCGCGCCAGAAGGGCGGGGACTGCAGTCGGCGCGACAGGCGGGCGGCGAAGGAAGCGCGGGTCATGCGGCTGGGCAACTCGTGGCGGGCCGCGATTGTGCCCGCTACATCGAGGCCTGCAGGATCTCCCGGCAGTCGGCTGCCGAGGCGATGCGCGGGTTGGTCTTGTGGCAATGGTCCTTCATCGCGTTGTCGATGATCCGGTCGAACAGGTCGGGCGTGACGCCCAGCGCCGCCAGCCCGCCGGGCAATCCCAGGCGCGCGTTCATCGCGCGCAGTGCCTCGGCCAGCTCGGTCCCCTGGCTGTCGCACCCGCCGATGCCCATCGCGTGCGCCATGCGCTGCAGGCGCCGCTCGCGCTGGATGCTGTCGGCGCCCGCGTTGAAGCGCACCACCGCCGGCAGGAACATCGCGTTCAAGGTGCCGTGGTGCAGGCGCGGGTTCAGGCCGCCCAAGCTGTGGCTGAGCGAATGCACGGCGCCCAGGCCCTTCTGGAAGGCCATGGCGCCCTGCATGCTGGCGCTCATCATGTTCCAGCGTGCTTCGCGATCGCTGCCGTCCTGCGTGGCGCGCGCGATGTGCGCCCAGCCGCGCTCCAGCCCGTCGAGCGCGATGCCGTCGGCCGGCGGGTTGACCGCCGGCGCCATGAAGGTTTCCATGCAGTGCGCGATCGCGTCCATGCCGGTGGCCGCGGTCAGCTGCGGCGGCAGGCCGAGCGTGAGTTCGGGGTCGCACAGCGCGGCCTTGGGCAGCAGGTGCCAGCTGTGGAAGCCGAGCTTGCGGCCGTCGTCGACGATCACGATGGCGCCGCGCGCCACCTCGCTGCCGGTGCCGGCGGTGGTGGGCACGGCGATCAGCGGCGCCACCTGCTCGGTGATCTTGGCGCTGCCGCCTTCGATGGTGGCGTACGTCTTCAGCGGGCCGGGGTGGGTGGCGGCGATCGCCACGCCCTTGGCCAGATCGATGCTGGAGCCACCGCCCACGGCCACCAGCCCGTCGCAGCCTGCTTGCGTGTAGGCCTGCACCGCGGCACGCACGGCGGCTTCGGTGGGATTGGAGGGCGTCTGGTCGAACACGGCATGAGGCACGTCGCCCAGTGCAGCCAGCGCCATGTCGAGCACCCCGGCCGCGCGCACGCCGGCGTCAGTGACGACAAGCGGGCGGCGCATGCCCACCCGCTCGCATTCGGCCGGCAGCAGCTTCACGGCACCGAAGTCGAGCTGGATCTGCGTGAGGTAGAAGATGGAGGCCATGCGCGAGTATGGCTCTGGCACACTCGCTGCCGCCATGCGGGCTCACCCCGCGTCACGTTGTCACCTTGGCTACACACCTGCTGACCCCGCAGATGCGCGACGTGCTCGACCGCATCCGCCGCGCCAACCGCCCGCCGTTTCACTCCATGCCGCCACGCCAGGCGCGGCGCGCCTACGTGCTGGCGGCCGAGGTACTCGATCCGCCGCGTGCCCCGCTCGCGCGTGTGCAAGCGCTGGAGATTCCCGCGGCCGATGGCGCGCGCCTGCCGGCGCGCCTGTATGCGCCGTCGCAGGAGCGCCTGCCGGTGCTGCTGTACCTGCATGGCGGCGGCTTCACCATCGGCGGGCTGGAGACGCACGACAGCCTGTGTCGCCAGCTCAGCCTGCGCAGCGGCGGCGCCGTGGTGGCGCTGGATTACCGGCTGGCGCCCGAGCACCGGTTTCCGACCGCTGTGCACGACAGCTGGGCGGCGATGCGCTGGCTGGCCGAGCACGGTGCCACGCTCGGCCTGGACACCACGCGCCTGGCCATCGGTGGTGATTCGGCCGGTGGCACGCTGGCGGCGGTGAGCGCGATCCACGCCCGCGACATTGGCCTGCCGCTGGCGCTGCAATTGCTGATCACGCCCGGAACCACGGCTTATGCCGACACGCCGTCGCACCGCGAGTTCGCCGATGGGTTTCTGCTGGATGCGGCCAGCATCGAATGGTTCTTCCACCAGTACATCGACGACGCGCAGCGCACCGACTGGCGCTTTGCGCCGCTGCTCGCGGACGACCTCGAGGAGGTGGCTCCGGCCTTCGTGCTGCTGGCCGAGTGCGACCCGCTGGTCGACGAAGGCATCGCCTACGCCGACCGTCTGCGCGCTGCCCGTGTGGCGGTGCAGCTCGAGCTGTTCCGCGGGCTGACGCATGATTTCATCAAGATGGCGCGCGCCATCCCCGAGGCGTCGCAGGCCCACCAGGTGGCCGCCGACGCATTGCGCCATGCCTGGAGTACTGCACGATGAGCTTGAGCCGAAAGGATTTCCGTCATCTCGATCGCCAGCGCGTGCGCTGGGTCGAGGTGGACATGCAGAAGATCGTGTTCAACGGCCACTACCTGATGTACTTCGACACTGCGGTGGGCGGCTACTGGCGCGCACTGGCGCTGCCGTACCACGCCACGATGGAGTACCTGGGCGGAGACCTGTTCGTGCGCAAGGCCACGGTGGAGTACGAAGGCTCTGCGCGCTACGACGACGTACTGGATGTCGGCATCCGCTGCGCACGCATCGGCAACGCATCGATGACCTTTGCGGCCGCCGCCTTTCGCGGCGAAGAACTGCTGGTGCAGGGTGAGCTGGTATACGTGTTCGCCGATCCGCAGACGCAGACTTCAAAGCCGGTGCCACAGGAACTGCGCGAGGTGCTGCAGCAGTTCGAGACCGGCAAGCCGATGGTCGAGGTGCGCGTGGGTGGCTGGCACGAACTGGGCCGCGACGCGCAGCAGATCCGGCGTGAGGTGTTCGTCGACGAGCAGAAGATCCCGGCCGAAATGGAGTGGGACGGCGCCGACCCGAGCTGCACCCATGCAGTGGCCTACAACCACTTCGGCGTGCCGCTGGCCACCGGCCGCCTGATCGAGCATGTGCCGGGCGTGGCCAAGATCGGCCGCATGGCGGTGGTCCAGGTGATGCGCGGCAGTCGCGTCGGCCGCGCGGTGCTGGATGCGCTGATGAACGCAGCGCGGGCCCAGGGCTTTCGCGAGGCCGTGCTGCATGCGCAGGTGAGCGCGGCTGCGTTCTATTCGCGCGCCGGTTTCGTCGAGCGCGGCCCGGCCTTCGAGGAGGCCGGCATCACGCACGTGGAGATGGTGCGGGCGCTGTAGCGCCCGGGGGCACCTACGCGGCCTTGGCGCGGCGGCGCGGCAGCACCGGCTTGATCACGCCCCGCGCGCGGCCGCGCTTGACCGCGGCAGCCTCAAGCTCGGCCACTTCGCTTTCCGACACCGGTGCTTGTGCCGCTACCGCAGGCAGGCCTTCCGGGGTGTAACGCGGTGGCCAGTCCTGCAAGGTGGAGCGGCGCAGCAGCGCCAGCCGCGAGCCGGCGGTGAAGCTGCGCTCCAGCACGTGCGTGAGCAGGCGCTTGTTCACGCGCTCGGTGATGACGAGGGTGGACGAGCGCGTGCCGTAACGCTGGTCGGGCGTGAGGATGAAGGCCGGCGACAGCAGACGCTCCAGCTCGGCAGACACCCCGGTCTGCGGCAGATCGGCATCGCCCGCTGGCGTGCGGTCGGCCAAGGCCTCGAACAGATGCGAGGCCAGTGCGTCGGCGCCGGTGTGCAAGGCCAGGCCTTCACGCAGGCGCGCCTTCAGCTGCTCCACCTTGGGCCAGGGCGTGTCGAGCGTGGCATTGGACAGGCCGTACACGCCGCGGTCCAGCCGGCGCGGCGACGGGGAATCGCTGCCGGCCCAGTAGCACTCGCCCAGGCGGAAGTCTGCCGCGATCAGGTTGAACGGGTTGTGGCCGGACAGCGCCACCTGCATCCAGAAGCGGTCCGCCGGCAGGTCGCCGCGCAGCCACAAGGGCACGATCGCACCCCGGCTGGGGGCATGCGTGTCACCGGGCGTGCCGCGGCGCACATTGGTCACCAGCGCCAGGCGGCCGGCTGCGCTCAGGCCCAGCCAGGTGCCGCCGGCTTCGAGGTCACGCCCGCCCAGGATGTCGGGGGCACTGCCGCCGGGCGACCACCAGGCCAGGCGGGCGGTGGCGCGGTTGAACTGCTCGTCCCGATTGGCGGCAAGCACGAGCGGAAAGCGCGAGCTCTGATCGATGGCGAAGGCAACCAGGCACATGCGCGCCTCACTGCAGCTCGTCGAACACTTCGACGTGTCGCGCGCCCTGCAGCCAAGGCTGCAACACGGGCTTCAAGCTGGCCTCGATGTCGGCTTGCAGTGCCTCGTCGACACCGCGCGGACTGACGTGAACATCCACCAAGTACATCTCCATCACCGTGCGCAGGCCTTTGACGTCGGCGCCCGGTGCCGCCAGCAGCTCGGTATTCAGCCCGCGGTGCTGTGTCCGCAAGGTCTGCTGCACCTTCCGTACCGCCTCGCAGGCGACGCACAGATCGCGCTCCCTCAGGCGATAGTAGATGAACAGGCGGCGCCGGCCGGGGTGCATGGCGTGACGCTGTTGGCAGCCCGCGCGTCAGCCCGCATCGAGGGGCAGCGCATACGGCAATTGTTCGCGCTCCAGCAGGGCGCCGTCCGCACTGCCAAGGTGCAGGCTGCCGCCTTCGAGCGCAGCCAGCTTCACTTCGGCCAGCGCCGCATGCTGCCCTTGCCAGCCCGCCGCGTTGACCACCATGCCGGCCGGCTGCGACGCGTCGCTGCTGTGGAACAGCTCCTGCCCCGGCTGCCCGCCGGCCGCGATACGGAAAAGAAACGCGCGGCGCTTGATCGTGCCGCGGTACTGGCTGCGCGCCACCACCTCCTGGCCCGGATAGCAGCCCTTGCGGAAGTTGACGCCGCCCACGGCCTCCAGGTTCACCATCTGCGGCACGAACTGCTCCGCCGTGGCCGCGGTGATGCGCGGCACGCCGCTTTGCACCTCCAGCCAGGCCCATGCATCGCCAGGCAGCGGCGCCAGGTCGGGGGCCTGGCTCGGCGTCGCGCAGCACAGGTAGCGGGGCAGGCCGGCGGCGTCGGGCAGGCGCACCCACTGCGTGCCGTCGATGGCCGCCACGCGCCAGGGCTGGTCCGGCGCCGCGGCCGGCGCATCCCCGGCCACGCCGTAGAGCGCGAGCTCGGCACTCGCGTCGCTCAAGCGCAGCTTGGCGCGCAGCACGAACATCGACAGGCGCTTCAGCGTGGCGGCGAGGAGGTCTGCGCTGCAGGCCAGCAGCAGCGTGTCGGCGTCGGCACGCCAGAGCACGAAGCTCGCCAGCAGGCGGCCCTTGGCAGAGCAGTAGCCGGCCAGACGCGCCTCGCCGTCGGGCAGGCTGGCCACGTCCTGCGTGAGCTGGTTGTGCAGGAAGCTGGCCGCGTCCGGGCCCTGCGCCCGGATCAGGCCCCAGTCGTTCAGGCGCAGTGCGCCGCGCGGCAGGGCCGCGGTGTCAGGCGTTGTCATGGCCGCGATTATCATTTCCGCCCTATGGTCCAGGCAGGCTTGTGGTTGTGATGCGGCTCGTGCGCCGCGCGTTCGGGGTGCTGCTCGTGCTCGCCATCGCATTGGCCGTGCTGGCAGTGTGGTGGGTCAACAAACCGCTCACCTTGAAAACGCCGACGGTGGAGGTGTCGATCGAGCCCGGCACGCCGCCGCGAGAGGTGGCGCAGGCCTGGGTGCAGGCCGGCGTGCAGAGCTCGCCACTGGCCCTGTACGAATGGTTCCGCTGGTCTGGCCAGTCGCGCCGCATTCGGGCCGGCAGCTATGAGGCACCGCGCGGCATCACCCCGTATCAGCTGCTGCAGAAGATGGTGCAGGGCGACGAACTGCTGGAGCACGTGCGCCTGATCGAGGGCTGGACCTTCCGTCAGTGGCGTGCCGAACTGGCCAAGGCGCGCTCGCTGAAGCAGAGCACCGCGGCGATGACCGAGGCCGAGATCATGGCCGCGCTGGGCGCACCTGGCGTTGCGGCGGAGGGCCGCTTCTTCCCCGACACCTACGCCTACAGCAAGGGCGTGAGCGATCTCACCGTGATGAAGCGCGCCTTCGCCGCGATGCAGCGGCGGCTCGTGCAAGCATGGGACCAGCGCGCTGCCGACACGCCTCTGAAGAGCCCCGACGAAGCGCTGACGCTCGCCTCGATCGTCGAGAAGGAAACCGGCACCTCCGCCGACCGCGGGATGGTGGCGGGCGTGTTCAGCAACCGGTTGCGCATCGGCATGCCGCTGCAGACCGATCCGAGCGTGATCTACGGGCTCGGCGAGCGCTTCGACGGCAACCTGCACAAGAAGGATCTGCTCACCGACGGCCCCTACAACACCTACACCCGACCGGGGTTGCCGCCCACGCCGATCGCGATGCCGGGCCTGGCTTCCTTGCGTGCCGCGGTGCGGCCGGAGCACACGAAGGCGCTGTATTTCGTGTCCCGCGGCGACGGCACCAGCCACTTCAGCGAGAGCCTGTCGGAGCACAACCGTGCAGTCGACAAGTACCAACGCAATCAACGTTGACATGACACCGCGCTTCATCACGCTCGAGGGCATCGACGGCGCAGGCAAGTCCTCGCATGTGCAGCCGCTGGCATCGTGGCTGCAGGAGCGTGGCCAGCAGGTGGTGGTGACGCGCGAGCCGGGCGGCACGCCGCTGGCCGAGCGCTTGCGCGAGCTGTTCCTGCACACGCCGATGGACGCGCTCACCGAAACGCTGCTCGTGTTCGCCGCGCGACGCGACCACCTGGGCGCGTGCATCGAACCGGCGTTGGCCGGTGGCGCCACCGTTCTTTGTGACCGCTTCACCGATGCCACGTTCGCCTACCAAGGCGCCGGTCGCGGCTTCGACCTGGCGGTGCTGGCGCAACTGGAGGCCTGGGTGCAGCAAGGGCGTCAGCCCGACCTCACGCTGTGGTTCGACCTGCCGCCGGAAGAAGCCGCGGCGCGCCGCTCCGGCGCACGCTCGCCCGACCGTCTGGAGAGCGAGGACGTGGCCTTCTTCGCCCGCGTGCGCGACGGCTATGCCGCACGCTGCGCAGCCGCCCCGCAACGCTTCGTGCGCCTGGACGCCAGCCAGCCACGCGACGCCGTTTGGGCGCAGATTGTCGACGCGATGCTGCAGCGTTCGTCATGAGCCAGAGCCTGCTTCCCTGGCTGCAGCAGCCGCTCGACGAGGCCCTGCAGCGCCTGCGCGGCCACGCCACGCTGGTGCACGGACCCAGCGGTGTGGGCCAGCTGGAATTCGCGCTCGGGCTTGCAAGTGCCTGGCTGTGCGAAAGCCCCGAGCAGGGCCGCGCGTGCGGCCACTGCACGGGCTGCCGCCTGCTGCAATCGCGCACCCACCCCGACCTGCGCGTGCTGGTGCCCGAGGCGCTGGCCGAGGCCATGGGCTGGAGCGGCGAGGAGGAGCCGGCGCGCGATGCGGAGCGCAAGAAGGCCAAGCCCAGCCGCGAGCTGAAGGTGGAGGCGGTGCGCGAGGCGATCGGCTGGGCGCAGCAGACCTCGTCGCGCGGACGCGGCAAGGTGGTGGTGCTGCACCCGGCCGAGGCGCTGAACGCGATCGCGGCGAACGCACTGCTGAAGACGCTGGAGGAGCCGCCGGCGGGCGTGCGCCTCGTGCTGTGCAGCGCCGACCCCGAGTGGCTGCTGCCCACCATTCGCAGTCGCTGCCAGCGCTGGCGCCTGCACCTGCCGTCGCAAGCGCAGGCGCGAGCCTGGCTGCAAGGGCAGGGGGTGCAAGGCGCCGACGTGCTGCTGGCGGCTGCCGCCGGCCGCCCGCTGGACGCCGCGGCGCTGGCCGCCGATGGCGTGGACGCGGCCGCCTGGCAGGGGTTGCCCGCCGCGGTGGCCCGAGGCGATGCGGCCGTGCTGGCCGGCTGGCCCGTGCCGCGCGTGATCGACGCGCTGCAGAAGCTCTGCCATGACGCGATGTGCCTGGCCACGGGCGGCGCGTCGACCTATTTCCCCGCCGACAGCCTGCCGGCGGGCGCCGACCTGCCCGCCCTCGCGGCCTGGGCCAAGGCCCTGCAGCGCGCGGCCCGGCACGACGAGCACCCCTGGAACGGCGGCCTGCTTGCGGAATCCTTGGTGGTTCAAGGCGCGCGGGCGTGGCCGAATGCCGGGCGCACGGGCAAGCGCGTGGCTACACTCGGCACGCGATGAACGAGCCAGCCCCCCGCACCCCCGCGCCCGCCGGCGGCGCCCGACCCAGCGTGATCCAGCTGGTGTTCCGCGAAAAGGGCGCGCTGTATGCGGCCTACATCCCGCTGCTCACCGATGGCGGCCTGTTCGTGCCGACCACGCGCGACTACAAGCTGGGCGAGGACATCTACCTGCTGCTGTCGCTGCCCGACGACCCACAGCGCTATCCGGTGGCGGGCAAGGTCGCCTGGATCACGCCGGCCAATGCCTCGGGCGGCCGCACGCAGGGCGTCGGCGTTCGCTTTCCCGGCGACGAGAAGACACGTGCATTGCGGTTGAAGATCGAAGAGATCCTCGGCACCTCGATCTCCTCGGCCAAGCCCACGCAAACCATCTGACCGGGCGACGGCCGGGCGGGTCGGTACGATGCGGGGCATGTACGTCGACTCGCATTGCCATCTCACCTTTCCGGAGCTGAAGGCCCAGCTCGCCGACATTCGCGCTGCCATGCGCGAGGCGCAAGTTGACCGGGCACTGTGCATCTGCACCACCCTCGAAGAGTTTCCCGAGGTGCATGCGCTGGCCGCCGCCTATGACAACTTCTGGGCCACCGTGGGCGTGCACCCGGACAACGAAAACGTGGCCGAGCCCACGGTGGACATGCTGGTGGCGCTGGCCGCGCGGCCCCGGGTGGTGGGGCTTGGCGAGACCGGGCTCGACTACTACCGGCTCAACGGCCGCACCACCGGCGACATGGAGTGGCAGCGCGAGCGCTTTCGCGTGCACATCCGCGCCGCGCGCCGCACCGGCCTGCCGCTGGTGATCCACACGCGCAGCGCCAGCGACGACACGCTGTCGATCCTGAAGGAAGAAGGCGGCAACGCGGTGCGTGGCGTGTTCCATTGCTTCACCGAGACGATGGCCGTGGCGCGCGCCGCGCTCGACCTCGGCTTCATGATCTCGTTCTCCGGCATCCTCACGTTCAAGAGCGCCGAGGATTTGCGCGATGTGGCCCGCTACGTGCCGCTGGACCGCTGCCTGATCGAGACCGACAGCCCCTACCTGGCCCCGGTGCCGTATCGCGGAAAGACCAACAACCCGTCGTACGTGCCGCATGTGGCCGCGCAGCTGGCCGCGCTCAAGGGCCTGCCGGTGCAGGCAGTGGCCGAGGCGACGAGCCGCAACTTCGAGCAGCTGTTTGCGCTGGCACCACAGCCCGTTTGAGCATTCCGGCACGCTCGGCGTGTCAGTGCATTTCCGACACGCGCTTTGGGCGCCCGCCGACTATGGACCTTGCCCGCCAAGCCCTAGAGTGCCATGCACCGGTGGAAACATCGCAGAGCTGATCGGAGACATCCATGGACCAAGTTCAACCGCTCGTCGGCAACCCGTTTGCATTGATGATGAACCCGCAGGACGTGGTGCAGGCGATGGAGCAGTCGCATCTGCTGGGTGGCCTGAACCGCCGCGTGTACCGACCCCTCGACCGGCCGGTGATTCCCCAGAAGGGCGGCCGCAAGGCGGCGCCGGTGATCGACGACGAAGCGGACATCGCCGACGGGCACGACCTGCCGGACACCGACGACGCGCTTTGAACTGTCCTTGCGAGCCGCACTCATGACTGCATGAGCCAGGCTCGTCGCACCTGCGGGTAAGCCCAGGTGCAGCGCCTCGCGCGGGCGCACAACATCGCAGTCGCTTTCCATCCCTGCACAGGAGGCGACATGCGTTCATCGTGGATCCCATCGGTGTCGAAGTGGGTCGCGCTGCTGGCGGCACTGGCCGCCTTGTCGGCCTACGCCACCAACTACTCGCTGTGGATCAACGGCCGCACCGGTGGCGGGCAGATCGGCAACTACGCCGACTTCACCTACTGGGGCCCGGCCAGCACCAATGCCGGCGTGAACAAGAAGTCGGTCAACTGGGACGGCCGCAGCCACATCGCCGACCAGAACGCGGTGATCCGCAACGCGCTCGACTGCTTCTGCACCGGTGCCAACTGGTGCTACGTCGCCGTGCACAGCGCCGGCGACCTGATGATCGGCTACACGCTCGACATGTACGGCGGCTCCAGCCGCTACAAGAAGACGCCCGCGCCCAACTCGGCCGGCCAGTGCAGCAACAGCGACGGCACCACGCAGGTGGGCTGGAACATCAAGTGGGTGGACGTGGCCGGTGGCGCCGCCGGCGGGTCCGAGCTGGCCGACCTGGGCGACTGGGCGATCTCCGAGCCGCTGGTCTCCGACCTCAAGACCAGCACCGCCCGCGCGCTCTACAACCACAACAACACGCGCGGCAGGATGTTCTACATGTATGCCGGTGCCAAGGGCACGCTGTACTCGGGCTTGCTGCCGGGCCAGGACGACGAGGCGATCGCCTACCACTCCAGCGGCGGCGTCTCGGGCAGCTCGGGCGGCGCGTACTGCAATCCGTCGGACTGGTTCTGCAACGATCTCACGCTGGGCACGGCGGCCAACGAGAACGGGCGTGCCAAGTGGAGCAATCACTCGGTGATGTTCCGCGACGACCACGAGTCGTACAACCACTACACCAACGGCAACTGGGCCGGCGTGGTGTCGCGCATCCGCGCCGACATGGAGCTGAACGCGCGCTGAGCGCGCTGCCGGCATGCCTCATCGTCAGCACGGGCGATGGTTGTGGTGGCTGGCGCCGCTGCTGGCTGCCGCGGCCGTGCTGCTGTGGTCGCTGAACGGCGCGCCTTCCGCCAGCGCCGCGCTGGCGCCCGAGCAAGCGGCAGCCGCGCCAACCGCCGTGGCGCCTGCTCCCCGACCGGTGGTGGCCGCGGCATCTGCGGCGTCGGCGGCCATGCCGTGGAGCGGTGCCGGGGTGCAGGCGCGGCAGGTGCAGGTGGCGCTGTGGCAGCAGCGGCTGGAGCGCGCGCAAGCGGCGTTGCAGGCCTATCGCGCCAGCACCCGCTATCCGTTCGAATCGCGCCCGATCGCCGAGCATCCGGACCAGGTGCATCCTTTCGATCCGGTGGTCGAAGAGCATCCGCTGCGCATGCCGGGCGGCAAGGCCGCCGGCGACGTGCACCTGCGCACCACGCAGGAGCGGGTGTTCGTGCAAGGGGCCGAGGGCGTGCACTTCACAGTGGCGCTGCTGGACGACGCGGGCAAGACGGTGCCGCTTCGCGTTCAGCGCGCCGCGGCGCACGAAGTGCCGGCCACCAACACGGGCTCGCTCTATCCGAACGTGCCGCTGGAGTTCAACGACGAGGGCCGCGCCGGCGACACCCGGGCGGGCGACGGAGTGTACGGCGTGCAGTTGCAGCCGGCGGCGCAGGGCTTCGACGGCCTGCTGGGTCAGATCCGGGTGGAGGTGTACCTCGAGTACCGCGGCCAGCTCGGCTTCATCTACTTCGACATCTTCTACACCTCGCTGCCGCCTGCCACCTGGCAGGGCAGCGTGGCCAGCGGCGTGGCCGAGGGTTCGCTGGTGTTCACGCTGCCGGTGCAGGTGCGCGAGGCCGGCCGCTACGTGGTGACGGGCCGCGTGGACGACGCCAACGGCAAGCCGTTTGCGCTGCTCACCTTCAACGACGAGGTGGCCGCCGGCGCCCAGGCGTTCCGCCTGTCGTTGTTCGGCAAGCTGTTGCGTGACGCACAGCCGGCGTTCCCGCTGACGCTGCGCGACGTGCAGGCCTTTCTGCTGCACCCGGACGGCTTTCCCGACCGCAGCCTGATGCCGTCGCGCGCCGGCCCGGTCCACACCACTGCGAGCTACCCGGTCACGGCCTTCTCCGACCAGGAATGGCAGGGCGAGGAGCGCAACCGCTACCTGGCTGAACTGAGCCGCGACGTGAACGAAGCGCAGCAGCGGCTGAAGCAACTGAGCGGAGGATGAACCTGCGCTGAAGCAGCGCAGCACGGCAGGTGCAACGCCACCCTGCGGCGGTGCTGCGCACGCCACAGGGCTCGCTAGAATCCGCGCACACCGTGACAGCTGCAGTCCTCTTCTCCGGTAGGAGATCCTGGTTCGCCGCGGGCGTGCTGTTGCAGGCGCTGTGCGCGCTCTTGTGCAGCCCGGCGCAGGCGCAGGTCGACGGTGCCAGCGCCGACCAGATCAAAGCAGCGTACCTGCACAAGATTCCCGGTTACGTGGAGTGGCCGGCCGGGTTGTTCACCAGGCAGGACGAGCCTTTCGTGATCGGCGTCGTCGGCTCGCAACCGGTGTTCGAGCAGCTGACCGCATTGGCCGCGGGGCACCCCGTGCAAGGCCGTGCGGTGCAAGTGCGCCGCATCGAGCGCACCGATGTGCCGGCCAACGTGAACCTCGTCTACTTCGGCCAGGCGCTGGGCCGAAATCTCGGCAGCCAGTTGGCCCGCTTCAAAGGCCTGCCGGTGATCACGGTCACCGACGTGCCCGAGGGCATTCCGGATGGCGCGGTGCTCAACTTCGTGGAGCGCGACGGCCGCATCCGCTTCGAGGCGGCGCCCACGGTGGCCGAGCAGGACGGACTGAAGCTCAGCTCGCGCTTGCTGGCCGTGGCTGATCGCGTGGTGGGGGCACCGCGATGAGGGCCCCCACGCTGCGCGGCCAACTCACCTGGGCGGCACTGCTCACCACGCTGGTGGCGCTGGTGCTCAGCGCCGGCTCGCTGCTGGCATATGAATGGTCCACCTACCGCGGCGTGTGGGTGGAGGACCTGCGCACGCAAGCCGACCTGATCGCGCATTCGAGTGCGGCTGCACTGATCTTCAACGATCGCAAGAGCGCCCAGGAGAACCTGGCGCTGCTGGGGCAGAAGCCGCGCATCCGCGCTGCGTTGATCCTCGATGCCAGCGGGCGCACGTTTGCCAGCTACATGGCTGACGACCGCGCGGCGTCGTGGCCGCCAGGCGGGCCGCGCCTGACGTCCGCCGTCGCCTACCGTTTTGATGGGCCGACGCTGCAGCTGGCCTACCCGGTGCTGCATGACAACGAGCGGGTCGGTGCCGTGCTGCTGCTGGCCCGACACGACGTGTGGCGCCGCCTGCGCACCTATGCGGCCATCGAGGCCGGCGTGATGGCCGCCGCGCTGGCGCTGGCGCTGCTGGTGTTCGGCCGGCTGCAGAGGCGCGTGACGCAGCCGCTGGCCAGCATGGCGCGTGTGGCGCACGAGGTGATGCAGCGGCGTGACTGGCACCTGCGAGCGCCGTCCACGAGCAATGCCGACATCGCATCGCTGGTGGACGCGTTCAACGGCATGCTCGACGAGGTGGAGGCCCGCACGGGCCAGCTCGAGCGCGAGATGGCCGAGCGCCAGCGCGCCGAGGAAGGCCTGCGCGCGGCCGACCGCCGCAAGGACGAGTTCCTGGCCACGCTGGCGCACGAGTTGCGAAACCCGCTGGCGCCGATGACCAACTCGATGGCGCTGCTGCGCATGCCGGGCGCCGGGCAAGGCGTGCGCGACAAGGCGCTGGGCATCCTGGAGCGCCAGCTGCGCCAGATGGCGCGCCTGATCGACGACTTGCTCGATGTGTCGCGCATCACCACCGGCAAGCTCCTGCTGCGCAACGAGAACGTGGATCTCAGGGCCCTTCTGCGCGCAGCGGTGGAAACGATGGAACCGCAGGCCGCCGAGCGCCGATTGACCTTGGCGGCGCACCTCGGGCCTGAACCCTGTGCCGTGGTGGGTGACCCGGCCCGGCTGTCGCAGGTGTTCTCCAACCTGCTCAACAACGCCTGCCGGTACACGCCGCCGGGCGGCCGCATCGACGTGGAGATGCACGTGGGTGCAGACGCGGTGGAGGTGGCGGTGCGCGACACCGGCATCGGGGTGGACCCTGCCATGCAGGAGCGCGTGTTCGATCTCTTCGAGCAGGCCGACAAGAGCCTGGAGCGCGGCAATGCCGGCCTGGGCATCGGGCTCACGCTGGCGCGCCAGCTGGTGCAGCTGCATGGCGGCAGCATCGCACTGCACAGCGATGGCCTGGGCCGCGGGGCCTGCTTCACGGTGCGCCTGCCGCGCCCGCACTCGCCGGTGAGGGCGGTGGCGGGTGACGAGGTGCCGCGTGCGGCGGGCAGCGCCGCTGCACTGCGCGTGCTGCTGGCCGACGACAACGTGGATTTCGTGCAAAGCCTCGAGGTCTTCCTGCAGGCCAAGGGCCACAGCGTGCAGGCGGTGCACAACGGCGACGCGGCGTTGAAGGCGGCACTGGCGGCGCCGCCGGACGTGGTGGTGCTGGACATCGGCATGCCCGGACTCAATGGCTACGAGGTGGCGCGGCGCCTACGCGCGGACCCCGCCACCGCCGCCCTCACATTGGTGGCGGTGACAGGCTGGGGCCAGGCCGCCGACCGCGAGGCGTCGGCCGCTGCCGGCTTCGATCATCACCTGGTCAAGCCTGTGGCGCCCGACGACCTGCTGGCCATGCTGATGACGCAGAAGAGACAAGCGCAATGAAGAACAACATCCTCGCAGGTGGGCTGCTGCTGGCGGCCGCCTGCACGGCAACGGCCCGCAACATGCAGGCGCCGGACCTGGCCGACCTCACGCTGGAACAGCTCGGCGACGTACGCGTCACCTCCGTGACCGGGCGGCCCGAGCCGGTGCGCGATGCTGCGGCGAGCATCTTCGTGATCACCACTGACGACATTCGCCGCTCGGCTGCCACCAACCTGCCCGAGGCGCTGCGGCTGGCGCCCAATCTGCAGGTGGCGCAACTCAACGGCACGCAGTACGCGATCAGCGCGCGGGGCTTCAACAATGCCATCGGCAACAAGCTGCTGGTGCTGGTGGACGGGCGCACCGTGTACTCGCCGCTGTTCTCCGGCGTGTTCTGGGATGAGCAGGACGTGATGCTGGAGGACGTGGCGCGCATCGAGGTGATCAGCGGACCCGGCGCCACGCTGTGGGGCGCCAACGCAGTGAACGGCGTGATCAACGTGATCACGCGCAGCGCGGCCGACACGCAGGGCGTTCTGGCCAGCGCCACTGCGGGCCGCGAGGGCACACGCGCCGCGCTGCGCCAGGGCGGGCAGCTGGGCGCGCAAGGCCATTACCGCGTCTACGCGCTGCACCGGCAGTACGACAACACCGTGCTTCAGAGCGGCGCCGAGCGGCCGGACGCCACCAGCAGGGATCAGCTGGGCTTTCGGGCCGATTGGGCGGCAGGCGCCGACGAGATCACGCTGCAGGGCGACGGCTACCGCGGCGGCCGCAACGCCAGCAGCAACCTGGCGCCCCTGCTGCACGGCGGCAATCTGCTGGCGCGCTGGACCCGGCACGACGAGCAGGACGGCGACTGGCAGCTGCAGGCCTACCTGGACAACGAGCGGCGCGACGACCTCGTCCTGTTCCAGACACGCACGCGCACGGTCGACCTGCAGTTCAACCATTCATCGGCACCGACCGGAGCGCAGCGACTGCTGTGGGGCGCCGGCTACCGCCGCGCGCGCAGCGAGGCCGACGCCACACCCCTGGTGCTCTTCGATCCGCAGGTGCGCGAGCTCGCGTGGAGCAACGTGTTCGTGCAGGACGAGCTGCAGCTCAGCGGGCCCCTGCATGTCACGTTGGGGGCCAAGCTGGAGCACAACGTGTACACGGGCACCGAAGTGCTGCCCACGCTGCGCGCCACGTACCGCCTGACGCCGGCCAGCCTGGTGTGGAGCTCGCTGTCACGCGCGGTGCGGGCGCCGGCACGCATCGACCGCGACTTCCACTTTCCGGCACAGCCGCCATTCCTGATCAACGGCGGGCCCGATTTCGAATCGGAGGTGGCCAACGTGGCCGAACTCGGCTACCGCTACACCGGTCCCCGCGTCGGCTATGACCTCACGCTGTTTCATCACCAGGATCGCAAGCTGCGCGGCGGCCAGCCGGGCCGCAGCACGATCCAGAACCGCATCGCCGGTGTCGTGGAAGGCCTGGAGGCCTGGGGGCACGTGCAGGTGAACCCGCAGTGGCGCCTCAGTGCAGGGCTGCTGGAGTTGCGCGAGTCGCTGCGCGCTTCGCCGGGCACGTCGCCCAATTCGATCTCGGACCTGGGTAACGACCCCGCCCGGCAATGGATGTTGCGTGTCAGCGCCAACCCCTGGCAGCGCGTGCAGTTCGACATGACGATGCGGCATGTGGGCGCGCTGCCGCGGCCCGCGGTGCAGGCCTACACGGCCACCGATCTGCGCCTTGCGGTTCAGCCCACACCCCAACTCAGCGTGAGCCTGCTGGTGCAGAACGCCTTCGATCCGCAGCACGCGGAGTTCAACGCGGTCAACGCTGCCAGCCAGCTTCCGCGCGCAGCCTACCTGCAGGTGACGTGGGTGCTGTAGCGCGGCGGGCGGGTCAATAGGTTTCCAGGTGCAGGCGGCCTTCGCGCTTGAGGCGCAGGCCCACCGCATCCCACTGCAGGCCGGCCTGCTCGGCGATGTCGCGCAACGCCAGCACCACGCCTTCTTCCATCGCCTTCAGCCCGCAGACGTAGAAGCAGGTGTCGCCGTCCTCGAGAAGGCGCGCCAGGTCGGCGGCGCGTTCGCGCATCACGTCCTGCACATAGCGCTTGGGCGCATCGTCCATGCGCGAGAACGCGAAGTTGATGTCGATGAAATCCTTGGGCAGGCTTTGCAGCGGGCCGAAGTAGGGCAGTTCCTGCGGGGTGCGTGCGCCGAAGAACAGCATCAGCTTGCCGCCCTCGAACTTGCCCGTCTTGCGCAGCCGGCGCCGCCACTCGGTCATGGCGCGCATCGGCGCACTGCCGGTGCCGGTGCAGATCATCACGATGTTCGAGCGCGGGTGGTTGGGCATCAGGAAGCTGGCGCCGAACGGGCCGATCACTTCGCAGGTGTCGCCCACCTTCAGGTCGCACATGTAGTTGCTCGCCACGCCGCGCACCGGGCGGCCCTGGTGATCCTGCAGCACGCGCTTGATCGTGAGCGACAGGTTGTTGTAGCCCGGGCGCTCGCCGTTGCGGGGGCTGGCCACCGAGTACTGCCGCGCGTGATGCGGCCGGCCGTGCTCGTCCACCCCGGGCGGAATGATGCCGATCGACTGGCCCTCCAGCACCGGGAAGGGCATGGGGCCGAAGTCGAGCACGATGTGATGCGTGTCGTACTCGCGGCCCACCTCGGTGACGCGCACGTTGCCCACCACCGTGGCGGTCACCGTCTTCTCGGCGGCTTTCGGGCCGAAGAGGTTGGTGTAGGCATGGGCCGCAGACCAGGGCGGCACGGTGGCCGCGTACTGCGCGCTGTCGAAGCGCGGCTCGGGCGGCGGCTCCGCCGGCGCGCTCGCCAGGGCCGCCTCGGCCACCGCGACTTCGCCTTCGTCTTCGCCGAGTGCCTGCGGCGTCAGCTCCGGCGGCAGCTCGTCCCAGCCCAACTGCGCCTCGACGCTGTAGGCGCGCGCTGCCGGCACCGTGCGCCAGTTGTCGATGGAGCCGGTGGGACACGGGGGCACGCAGGCCATGCACAGGTTGCACTTGGCCGCATCCACCACGTAGTTGCGCGAGTCGTGCGTGATCGCGCCCACCGGGCAGGTGGCCTCGCAGGTGTTGCAGCGGATGCAGATCTCGGGGTCGATCAGGTGCTGCTTGATCAGCCCGAGTGTGACCGGCATGTCCACGTGCTCACCCGAAACGGACGTACTCGATATCGACCGGCTGGCGGTTGATGCCCATCACCGGCGGCGCGATCCAGTTGGCGAACTTGCCCGGCTCCACCACCCGGCCCATCAGCGAGGCGACGAACGCACGGTCCTGCTCCGAGGGCAGCCATTCGTCCTTCTTGGCGGCCCACTCGGTCTCGCTGACCACGCGGCCCTGCGGCGACATCTTGATGCCGGCCAGCGCGCCGATGTTGCGGTGGAAGGCCTTGTGCGGCACCTGCAGCCGGAACGGAATGCCCGCCTTCTCGATTACCTTGTTCCAGCGCTCCACGCCCGACATCGAGTCCCTGATGTAGTCGTCGCGCAGCACCTCGTTCAGCGCGTTGAGCATCGGCACCTCCTTTTCCACGAGCTGGCCGTCCTTGACCTCCAGCACGGTGTAGGTCTGGCCCTTGAGCACGTGGTCGTCGGTGCGCTTGCCTTCCTCGTAGCGGCCCTTCAAGCCCGAGCTGTAAAAGATGGCGGCGTTGCTCGACTGGTCCGCACCGAACAGGTCGATGGTCACGCTGTAGTGAAAGTTGAGGTAGCGCTGGATGGTGGGCAGGTCGATCACGCCGGCGGCCCGCAGCTTGCCCGGGTCGTCGGTCTTCAATTCGTTCATCGCCTGGCACGTGCGCTGGATCACGCGGCTCACGCCCGACTCGCCCACGAACATGTGGTGCGCCTCTTCGGTGAGCATGAACTTGGTGGTGCGCGCCAGCGGGTCGAAGCCGCTTTCGGCCAGCGCGGCGAGCTGGAACTTGCCGTCGCGGTCGGTGAAGTAGGTGAACATGAAGAAGCTCAGCCAGTCGGGCGTCTTCTCGTTGAAGGCGCCGAGGATGCGCGGGTTGTTCTCGTCACCCGAACGGCGCTCCAGCAGCGCCTCGCCTTCCTCGCGGCCGTCGCGGCCGAAGTACTTGTGCAGCAGGTACACCATGGCCCACAGGTGGCGGCCTTCTTCCACGTTCACCTGGAACAGGTTGCGCAGGTCGTACTGGCTGGGTGCGGTGAGGCCCAGGTGGCGCTGCTGCTCCACGCTGGCCGGCTCGGTGTCGCCCTGCGTCACGATGATGCGGCGCAGGTTGGCGCGGTGCTCGCCAGGCACGTCGGCCCAGGCCTTCTCGCCCTTGTGGTCGCCGAAGTGGATCTGGCGCTCGGGGTCGCCCGGGTTCAGGAAGATGCCCCAGCGGTAGTCGGGCATCTTCACGTAGCCGAACTGCGCCCAGCCCTGCGGATCCACGCTCACCGCGGTGCGCAGGTATACGTCGAAGTCCTGGCTGCCCTCGGGGCCCATGTCGTCCCACCAGCCCAGGAAGTTGGGCTGCCACTGCTCCAGCGCGCGCTTGAGCGTGCGGTCCTCGTCGAGGTTGACGTTGTTGGGAATCTTCTCGCTGTAGTTGATGGAAGACACGTGTGCTCCTCTCGAGGATCAGACTCGGTTGAAATCGAAGATGGCCTTGTCGCCGCTGCCGTACACCTTGAGCGCGCCCTTGTCGCCCACGGCGTTGGGCCGCTGGAAGATCCAGTTCTGCCAGGCGGTGAGGCGGCCGAAGACGCGGCTCCACATGGTCTCCGGGCCGTTGAAGCGCAGGTTGGCCTCCAGGCCGGTGAGCGCGTCGGGCGACATGGCTGCTCGCTCCTCCAGCGCCAGGCGCACCTCGTCGGCCCAGTCGATGTCGTCCGGCGCGGCGGTCACCAGGCCGAGTTGGAAGGCGACGTCCGCGTCCAGCGGGCGGCCGATCTGCGCGCGCACCGCATCAATGGGTGCCGCTTCGTCGTAGAAGCGACGGCCCAGGCGCGACTGGCCGGTGGCCATGGGGTACAGGACGAAGTTGGCCTCACCCACGGTGATCGTCGGTGCGCGCTGCGGCTCGTCGGGCAGCGCGAGGTGGTAGATGCGATCGGCCGCCAGCGCGAGCTCCAGCAGGCTGCCGGCGAAGCAGGAGCCCGGCTCCACCAGCGCGAACAGGCTGCGCGACGACACGTCCAGCCGGCTGAAGGTGCGCCGCAGCAACCCTGTGGTCTCGCGCACCAGCCAGTGCTGCCGGTGCGCCAGCAGGACGGCGTCGGTGGCCAGTACAGCGTCGGCGTCGCCTTCGGTCTTGAGCAGCCAGGTGCCGATGTTCAGCTCGTTGGTGCGCATCTGCAGGATCGCGTCATCGAGCTGCCGACCCATCGCCAGCGGCCACCAGGCAGCGCCGGCAGCCACGACGGCGCCAATATCCGCAGGCTGCGGGCCGGTGGGCCCCTTCACCGTGAAGGTGGCGGTACGGCGGGCGCGGTCGATGTCCACCGTGACGTGTTGGTAGCGCAGCGCATCGGCTTCGATGCTCACGTCGATCGGCGTCAGCGCCACGCCCTTTGCGTCCGACGGGCGATCGCTCTGCGCGGCCAGCTCGCGGGCGCGCTCCTGCACCCGCTGCGCAAACTGCGCCGGCTTCACGATCTCGTCGACCAGGCGCCAGTCCTTGGCCTTCTTGCCGCGCACGCCCTCGGTGGTGGTGCAGAAGATGTCGGCCAGGTCGTGCCGCACCCGGCGCTTGTCCGTCACGCGCGTGAGGCCGCCGGTGCCCGGCAGCACGCCGAGCAAGGGCACCTCGGGCAGGCTCACCGACGAGGAGCGGTCGTCGATCAGAAGGATCTCGTCGCATGCCAGCGCCAGCTCGTAGCCGCCGCCCGCGCAGGCGCCGTTGACCGCGGCGATGAACTTCAGGCCCGAGCAGGCCGAGGAGTCCTCGATGCCGTTGCGCGTCTCGTTGGTGAACTTGCAGAAGTTCACCTTCCACGCGTGCGTCGACAGGCCCAGCATGTAGATGTTGGCGCCGGAGCACCAGATGCGCTCCTTGCCGCTTTCGAACACGACCACCTTCACGGCGGGGTGCTCGAAGCGGATGCGGTTCAGCGCATCGTGCAGCTCGATGTCCACGCCCAGGTCGTAGCTGTTGAGCTTGAGCTTGTAGCCCGGCCGCAAGCCGCCGTTTTCATCGACGTTGAGCGCCAGCGTGGCGACGGGCCCTTCCACCTTCAGCGACCAGTGGCGGTAGTGGGCGGGATCGGTGCGGTAGTCCACGCGAGGTGGGGAGGCGAGGGCGGTGTCGCTCATGCAGTGCTCCTGACTTGTCGGTGAGTGCTATGCAGCATCGTGCCGCACTCGGTGAGATGCATAATACTGCACCATTGCGACAAGTCAAGCTTTCGGCGGCACTAAAGTGCTTATTTACAAACGGGGTCAGCCGCGCCCCGGGGTGATGAGCGCTTGCAGCGCGGCGAGCGACTGGTCGGCCGTCTTGCCACTGGTGTCCAGCACTGCGTCAGCCTTGCCATAGAAGGCAGCACGGCCGGCGAGGATGCGCTTGAGGTCGTCCATCGCCTCCCGGTTGCCGGACATCGGGCGCAAGTCGCCTTGCGCGATGACGCGCTGCATGTGCTCCTCCGGCGAGGCCTTGAGCCACACCGTGTAGCAGTGCGCCAACAGCAGGTTGAAGGTGGCCGGATCGGAGACGATGCCACCCGGCGTGGCGATCACCGCGTCGGGGTAGAGCTGCACCGTTTCCTCCAACGCGCGGCGTTCGTAGCGGCGATACGCCGCCGGGCCCAGCAGGTTGTGGATCTCGTGCAGCCCACACCCGGCGACGCGCTCGATCTCCCGGTTGAGCTCCACGAAGGAGACGTTCAGTGCCTCTGCCAGGCGGCGCCCGAGCGTAGATTTGCCGGCCCCGCGCAGGCCGATCAGCGCAATGCGCGAGCGGCGGGCGTCGGGCTGCGCGCTCTCGCCGTACAGGTGGGCCAACGCGAGCCGGCCGCGGCGCAGGGCCTCGTCGTCGCGCCCGCGCAGCAGGTCGCGGATCAGCAGCCATTCCGGCGAGCTGGTGGTCTCGTCGCCCAGCAGCTCGGCGATCTGGCAGCCCAGCGCCAGCGCCACTTGGCGCAGCACCAGCACCGAGGCATTGCCCTGGCCCAACTCCAGGTTGGCCAGATGTCGCTCGGACACTTCGGAGGCGACCGACAGCGCGCGCCGCGTCATGCCCTTGCGGGCTCGCAGCGCCCGCACGCGCTCGCCCAGCGCCACCAGAAACGGGTCGCGCTCGTCTTCACGGCGGTCAGGTACCTGCGGCTCCTGGTCGGCCAAGTCGGGGTCGTTGCGGTCCATGGTCCTCGGTGTTTACTCAAGCGCATGCAGTATAGTGCTTGACGTGCGGCGGGCGGTCCGGTAACTTGAGCGCATGCAGTTTAATACCTCAAGTTCGCTGCACTGCAGTTGACTACCGGCAACATGACGCAAGACGACTTCGCCGCTCTGGTCGGCCGCTTCACAGCCTTGCTGGCCGGCCGGCCGCTCGATGAGCGACTGGCCGCGTGGCTGAACGCGGAGCATGGCCCGGGCAGCGTGCACTACGAGTCGCTCGCCACGGCATGCCGCCAAGGCGTGATGGAAGGCTGGATGTGCCAGCGCGAGGCCGGCGGCATCCGCTACGGGCGCGTCGTCAAGCACAGCCCGCGTACCCACGGCTTCTCGGTGGATGTGGTGGACATGATCGATGTGGCCGGCCCGCATCACACCCATCCCCAGGGCGAAATCGACCTCGTCATGCCCCTGGCCCCCGGCGATGGCATGGTGCCGGGCGGCAACGCACGCTTCGACGGCCAGCCCGCCGGTTGGAAGGTGTACCCACCGGGCAGCGCTCACCGGCCCACGGTGTCTGGCGGGCGCGCATTGGTGCTGTACCTGTTGCCGGAAGGCGCCATCGAGTTCACGCTGCGCTGACGGACCTACCGATGACCGAACTGTTGTTGAACCATCTCGGCGGCCAGTGGGTTGCCGGCCAGGGTGAAGGGCAGCTGCTGCGCGATCCCGTCACGGGGCGTGGGTTGGCGCGCGTGTCCAGCGCCGGGCTGGACTTGCCCGCCGGCTTTCGATTTGCACGGGAGCAGGGCGGCGCGGCCCTGCGTGCGCTGAGCTTCGGCGACCGCGCCGAGCTGCTGGGCCGCATCGTCAAGGTGCTGCAGGCCGGGCGTGACACCTATTACCAGATCGCCACCGCCAACTCGGGCACGGTGAAGAACGATTCCGCGGTCGACATCGACGGCGCCATCTACACCCTGGGCCAGTACGCGCGATGGGGCGCCGCGCTCGGCTCGGCGCGCTGCCTGCTGGACGGGGCGCGCGTGCCGCTGGCCAAAGACGGCCTCTTCCAGTCGCAGCATGTGCTGCAGCCCTCGCGCGGCGTTGCGCTGTTCATCAATGCCTTCAACTTCCCCGGCTGGGGCCTGTGGGAAAAGGCCGCGCCTGCGCTGCTGGCCGGCGTGCCGGTGATCGTGAAGCCCGCCACCGCCACGGCCTGGCTGGCGCAACGCATGGTGGCCGACGTGGTGCAGGCAGGCGTGTTGCCACCCGGGGCGCTGTCGGTCGTCTGCGGCGGTTCGGCCGGGCTGATGGATGCGCTGCAGCCGTTCGACGTGGTGTCGTTCACCGGCTCGGCGGACACCGCGGCGTTGATCCGACGGCACGCCGCCGTGGCCGAGCGCTCGGTGCGCGTGAACGTCGAGGCCGACAGCCTGAATTCGGCGCTGCTGATGCCCGATGCCGCGCCAGGCAGCGCCGCGTTCGACCTCTTCGTGCGCGAAGTGGTGCGCGAGATGACCGTCAAGTCGGGCCAGAAGTGCACCGCGATCCGCCGCGCCTTCGTGCCCCGGCCGCTGCTGCAACCGGTGGCCGAAGCCTTGCGCGCCAAGCTGGCCGCCGTGACAGTGGGCAACCCGCGCAACGAGACCGTGCGCATGGGCGCGCTGGTCAGCCGCGAACAGTACGACAACGTGAAGGCCGGCATCGCCGAGTTGCGTGCGCAGGCTGCGTTGCTGCTCGACGGCGCTGGGGCTCCGCTCGTGGATGCCGACCCCGGCGTGGCGGCGTGCCTGGGCCCCACGCTGCTGGCCTGCGACGAGCCGGAGCAGGCCGATCGGGTGCATCGCCTCGAGGTGTTCGGGCCGGTGGCCACCTTGTTGCCCTATGGCTCGATCGAGCAGGCGCTGGCGCTGGTGCGTCGCGGCCAGGGCTCTTTGGTGGCGTCGCTCTACGGTGCCGACAACGCATTGCTGGCCGACACCGCGCTCGCGCTCGCCGACAGCCACGGCCGGGTTCACGTGGTCTCGCCCGAGGTGGGCGGCACACACACAGGCCATGGCAACGTGATGCCGCAATCGCTGCATGGCGGCCCGGGTCGTGCCGGCGGCGGCCAGGAACTGGGCGGCCTGCGCGCGCTGGCCTTCTACATGCAGCGCAGCGCCCTGCAGGCGGCCGCGCCCGTGCTGGACCGACTTGCCGCCGTGCCGCTGCCTTCCTGATCACTGCCATTTGCCGCCGGGGCGCTCCGCTCGAGCGCTCCCTTCTTCCCCCTGCGGAGCCTGTCCCATGAGCCCGATGCCGATCCACACGCCCGAAGGCGTGCAGCCTCCCCCGGAGAGCTTCAACTTCGCGCAGCACCTGCTGGCGTTGAACAGCGCACGTGCCGCCAAACCTGCGTTCGTGGACGACCTGGGCCAGGTCACCTACGGCGAGCTGGACGAACGCGTGCGACGCCTGGCCGCGGGCTTGCGCGCCGCAGGCGTCAAGCGCGAGGAGCGCGTGCTGCTGCTGATGCAGGACGTGACCGACTGGCCGGTGTGCTTTCTCGGGGCGATGTACGCGGGCGCCGTGCCGGTGGCCGTGAACACGCTGCTCACTGCCGACGACTACGCCTACATGCTCGAGCACTCGCGGGCGCAGGCGGTGCTGGTGTCGGGGGCGCTGCTGCCGGCGCTGAAGACCGCGCTGGTCAAGAGCGACCACGAGGTGCACAAAGTGGTGGTGTCGCGGCCCGTGGCGCCGCTGGACTACGCCGAGGTGGAGTTCGAGGCCTTCCTCGACGGTCATGCGCCGCTGCCGCGCCCGGCCGCCACCCATGCCGACGACCCGGCGTTCTGGCTCTATTCCTCCGGCTCCACCGGCCGGCCCAAGGGCACCGTGCATTCGCATGCCAATCCGTACTGGACCGTGGAGCTTTACGGCAAGCGGGTCCTGGGCCTGCAGGAGTGGGACATCTGCTTCTCCGCGGCCAAGCTCTTCTTCGCCTACGGCCTGGGCAACGCGCTCACGTTCCCGATGGGCGTGGGCGCCACCGTGCTGCTGATGGCCGAGCGGCCCACGCCGGACGCCAACTTCAAGCGCCTGACGGGCGGCGTGGGCGGGCTCAGGCCCACCGTGTTCTTCTGCGCGCCCACGGGCTTTGCCGGCATGCTGGCATCGCCGCAACTGCCGGGGCGCAAGGCCGTGTCATTGCGCCTGGCTTCCTCGGCCGGCGAGGCGCTGCCGGCGGAAATCGGCCAGCGCTTCCGCGAGCACTTCGGCGTGGACATCGTCGACGGCATCGGCTCCACCGAAATGCTGCACATCTTCATCTCCAACCGGCCGGGCGACGTGCGCTACGGCACCACGGGCTGGCCGGTGCCGGGCTACGAGATCGAGCTGCGCGGCGACGATGGCCGCCCGGTGCCCGAGGGCGAGCCCGGCGACCTGTACATCCATGGGCCCTCGGCCGCGATGATGTACTGGGGCAACCGCGTGAAGACGCACGAGACCTTCCAGGGCGGCTGGACCAAGAGCGGCGACAAGTACGTGCACAACGCCGATGGCACCTACACCTACTCGGGCCGCAGCGACGACATGCTCAAGGTCAGCGGCATCTGGGTCAGCCCGTTCGAGGTGGAGGCCACGCTGGTGCAGCACCCCGCGGTGCTGGAGGCCGCGGTGATCGGCGTGCCGGACGGCGAGGGCCTGGTGAAGACCAAGGCCTTCGTGGTGCTCAAGGCCGGCAACCAGGCCGGCGACGCCGAGCTCAAGGCCTTCGTGAAGGACCGGCTCGCGCCCTACAAGTACCCACGCGCGATCGAGTTCGTGGATGAGCTGCCGAAGACGGCCACCGGCAAGATCCAGCGCTTCAAGCTGCGCGAGCTGGAGCAGGGCAGGGCATGAGTCTTGTCACGCTTCAGGTCGACGGGCGCCCACTGCAGATCGAGCACGTCTGGGTGGGGCGGCTCGATGCCCCGGGGCCGGTGATCGTGTTCCTGCACGAGGGTCTGGGCTCGCTCGCCATGTGGAAGGAGTTCCCGGCGCAGTTGTGCGACGTGCTCGGCCGCCGCGGCCTGGTGTATTCGCGCCCCGGCTACGGTCGCTCCACACCGCGCCGGCCCGACGAGCACTGGGACGTGGATTTCATGCACCGGCATGCGCAGGGCGTGCTGCCGGCGCTGCTGGACGCGCTGGGCGTGCAGCAGCCCTGCGTGCTGTTCGGCCACAGCGACGGTGGCTCCATTGCGCTGATCCATGCGGCGCTGTTTCCGCAGCGCGTGGCCGCTGCGGTGGTGCTGGCGCCGCACATCCTCGTGGAAGCGTTCGGCCTGGCCAGCATCCGCGAAGCGCGGCGCGCGTATCTGCACACCGACTTCAAGCACAAGCTCGCGCGCTATCACGACGACGTCGATTCGGCCTTCTGGGGCTGGAACGACATCTGGCTCGACGAGCGCTTCGAGGCCTGGACCATCGAGAGCCTGCTGCCGCGCATCCGCTGCCCGGTGCTGGCGATCCAGGGATTCGACGACCCGTATGGCACGATGGTCCAGATCGACGGCATCGCGGCTCGCGTGGCAAGCACCACGCTGCTCAAGCTGCAAGACTGCGGCCACTCGCCGCATCGTGACCAGCCCCAGGCAGTGACAGAGGCCACTGCGCAGTTTCTTTCCCACCACACCACACAACGGAGACACGCATGAACCGCAACCACCTCACGGCCCTGGCACTGGCCGCGCTCGCCGCCACCACAGCACATGCGCAAAGCGACAAGATCAAGGTCGGGTTGATGCTGCCGTACACCGGCACCTATGCGGCGCTGGGCACGGCCATCGAGAACGGCTTCAAGCTCTACGTGGAAGAGCAGGGCGGCAAGCTGGGCGGCAAGAGCATCGAATACTTCCGAGTCGACGACGAGTCCGATCCGTCGAAGGCGGTGGAAAACGCCAACAAGCTGGTCAAGCGGGACAACGTCGATGTGCTCGTGGGCACGGTGCACTCCGGCGTGGCCATGGCGATGGCCAAGGTGGCCAGGGACAACAACACCCTGCTGATCGTGCCCAATGCCGGCGCCGACGCCATCACCGGCCCGCTGTGCTCGCCCAACATCTTCCGCAGCTCGTTCTCCAACTGGCAGCCGGCCTACGCGATGGGGCTGGTGGCCGCGGAGCGCGAGAAGAAGAAGACCGCCGTCACCATCACCTGGAAGTACGCCGCGGGCGACGAATCGGTAAAGGGTTTCAAGGAGGGCTTCGAGTCCAAGGGCGGCAAGGTGCTCAAAGAGCTGAACGTGCCGTTCCCCAACGTGGAATTCCAGGCGCTGCTGACCGAGATCGCCGCCACCAAGCCGGACGCGGTGTATGCGTTCTTCGCCGGCGGCGGTGCGGTGAAGTTCGTGAAGGACTACGACGCCGCCGGCCTGCGCAAGAACATCCCGCTGTACGGCCCGGGCTTCCTCACCGACGGCACGCTGGAGGCTCAAGGCCCGGCCGCAGCCGGCATGCTGACCACGCTGCATTACGGTGACGACATCGCCACACCGAAGAACAAGCAGTTCCGGCTCTCGTATGCCAAGGCCTACAAGCTGCAGCCCGACGTGTACGCCGTGCAGGGCTACGACGCGGCGCAGCTGCTGGCCTCGGGCCTGAAGGCTGCCGGCGGCGACATCAGCAAGCGCGACGCGGTGGTCAAGGGCATGGAGCAGGCCAGGTTCGACAGCCCGCGCGGCCCGATGACGATGTCCAAGGCTCACAACCCCGTGCAGGACATCTACCTGCGCCAGGTGCAGGGCAACAGCAACAAGGCGATCGGCGTGGCCGTGAAGCAGCTCGCCGACCCGGCGCGCGGCTGCAAGATGTGAGATGGATCTCACCACCTTCCTGATCCAGTGCCTCAACAGCGTGCAGTACGGGCTGCTGCTGTTCCTGGTGGCCAGCGGTCTCACCTTGATCTTCGGGATCATGGGCGTGATCAACCTGGCCCACGGCAGCTTCTACATGCTGGGCGCGTACGTGGCGTTCACGCTCGCGTCGCTCACCGGCAGCTTCGTGCTCGCGCTGGTGCTCGGCCTGGTGCTGGCGGTGGTGCTCGGCTACCTGCTGGAATGGGCGTTCTTCAGCTTCCTCTATGAGCGCGAACACCTGCAGCAGGTGCTGATGACCTATGGGCTGATCCTGGTGTTCGAGGAGCTGCGCAGCCTGGCGGTGGGCGACGACGTGCACGGCGTGCAGGTTCCGGCCTGGCTGGCGGGTGGCGTGGCCATCGGCCATGACATGACCTATCCGGTGTACCGGCTCTTCATCTCCGGCGTGTGCCTGGCCGTGGCGCTGGCGATGTACTTCGTGCTGAAGAAGACGCGGCTGGGCATGACCATCCGCGCCGGCTCGGTGAACCGCGAGATGGTGCAGAGCCTGGGCGTCAACATCTCGCTGCTGTACCGGCTGGTGTTTGCGGGCGGCGTGGCGCTGGCGGTGCTGGCCGGCATGATTGCCGCACCGGTGTCGTCGGTGTACCCCGGCATGGGAGCGCAGGTGCTGATCGTCTGCTTCGTGGTGGTGGTGATCGGCGGCATCGGCTCGATCACGGGCGCGCTGCTGGCCGCGCTGCTGATCGGCTTCGTCGACACCTTCGGCAAGGTGTTCTGGCAGCAGGGCGCCGGCGCGCTGGTGTACGTGCTGATGGCGGCGATCCTGCTGTGGCGCCCCGAGGGCTTGTTCAAGCCGAGCCAATCATGACCCACCCGCGCAGCGCCTTCGGCGCTTGGATTTCGGTGTTCGCGTTGCTCGGGCTGCTGCCATGGCTGCCCGAGCCTTTCGGCAGCACGTTTCACCTCGAGCTCGGCGCGCAGGTGCTCACGATGGCCATCTTTGCGCTGAGCCTGCAGCTGCTGGTGGGCTGCACCGGCCTGGTGAGCCTGGGCCATGCAGCGTACTTTGGTGCCGCCGCCTACGTGGTGGCCTTGCTGGCGCCGCAGTCGGAAGCCGGCAACGGCTGGTGGCTGCTGGCCGCGTCGGTGGGCGGGGCGGCGCTGCTGGCACTGCTGATCGGGCTGCTGGTGATGCGTGCCAAAGGCGTCTACTTCATCATGGTGACGCTGGCCTTTGCGCAGCTGGTCTATTTCGTGGTGCACGACACCAACGGGTTCGGCGGCAGCGACGGTGCCTATGTGTACTTCCGGCCCGAGTTCCACCTTGGCTCGCTGCTGCTGTTCGACCTGCAGAAGCCGGCCCACTTCTACTGGTTCACGCTGGCCTTGTGCGGGTTCACGGTGGCCGGCCTGGGTCTGCTGCTGCGCTCGCGCCTGGGCCATGCGTTCGCCGGCATCCGGCACAACGAGCAGCGCATGCGCGCCGCCGGGTTTCCCACCGTGGCCTACAAGCTTGCAAGCTTCGTGATCGCAGGTGGCTTTGCAGGCCTGGCTGGCTTCTTGTATGCGGTGCGAACCGGCTTCGTGAACCCGGAGATCCTGTCGTGGCACCAGTCGGGCAACGCGCTGCTGATGGTGATCCTCGGCGGCCTGGGCAGCCTGGCCGGCGCCGTGACGGGTGCGGTTGCGCTGGTGCTGCTGTCCGAGTGGTTCCAGTCGCTCACCAAGCACTGGCAGCTGCTGCTGGGGGGCTTCATCATCGCTGCCGTGGCCCTGATGCCGCATGGCCTGGCAGGGGGCTTTAGCGCGCTCGTGCAATGGCGTCATCGATGGCGCAGCAAGATGCCGGCGGCCGCGCCACCCAATCCCGAAGAGGCCACGCCATGACGCCGGCGCTGGAAGCCCGCGGCGTGACGCGCCGCTTCGGCGCGCTGGCCGCGGTGGACGACGTATCTCTGGTGCTGCAGCAGCAGCGCATCCACGCGGTGATCGGCACCAACGGTGCAGGCAAGTCCACGCTCGTGAACCTGCTGTCCGGTGAGTTGCCGCTGAGCAGCGGGCAGGTGCTGCTGCACGGGCGCGACATCTCGCACTGGTCGCAGCCGCGGCGCGCGGCTGCCGGCCTGAACCGCAGCTATCAGCGCAACAACGTGTTCCTGCCGCTCAGCGTGCGCGAGAACTGCCGGCTGGCGGCGCAGGCACGTCGGCAGGCGCCGTGGAAGGTATGGGAGCGCGCCGACCGTTGCGAGTACAGCAACGCCGTTGCCGACCAGGCCATGGCACGCTGCGGCCTGCAGGCCGTGCGCGACCACACCGCGGCCAGCCTGTCGCACGGCCAGAAGCGCCAGCTCGAGGTGGCGATGTGCCTGGCCACGCGGCCGAGCGTGGTGCTGCTCGACGAGCCCTTGGCCGGCATGGGGGCCGAGGAGTCGCAGCGCATGCTTGCGCTGCTGCGCACCTTGCGCGAGGACCACGCCGTGCTACTGATCGAGCACGACATGGACGCGGTGTTTGCGGTGGCGGACATGATCACCGTGATGGTCAACGGCAGCGTGCTCGCCTCCGGCCTGCCGGACGAAGTGCGCGCCAATGCGCAGGTTCAGCACGCCTACCTGGGCGGCCACCACGAGGAGCCGGCGCATGGCTGAGCCGTTGCTGATCGACGCGCGAGGCGTGCAGGCCTGGTACGGCAGCAGCCACGTGTTGCGCGGCGTGGACCTGCAGCTGGCGCGCGGTGAAACGCTGGGCCTGCTGGGGCGCAACGGCATGGGCAAGACCACGCTGCTGCGCACGCTGCTCGGCCACGTGCGCCAGCGCGAGGGCGAGATCCGCGTGCTCGGGCGAGATCTGTCAAAGGCCGCTCCCTACCAGGTGGCGCGCGCCGGCATCGCCTATGTGCCGGAAGGCCGCGGCGTGTTTCCCAACCTCACCGTGCGCGAGAACTTGCTGATGGCCGCGCGCGCCGGGGTGGACGGCCGCAGCGACTGGCGCTTCGACCGCGTGATGGCGGTGTTCCCGCGTCTGGCCGAACGCATCGGCCACCTCGGCGGCCAGCTCTCGGGCGGCGAGCAGCAGATGCTGTCGATCGGCCGCGCGCTGCTCACCAATCCGCTCGGCTTGATCCTCGACGAGGCCACCGAAGGCCTGGCGCCGCTGATCGTGCAGGAGATCTGGCGCGTGATCGGCACCATCCGCGAGGATGGCATCGCCACCATCGTGGTGGACCGCGACTACAAGCGCGTGCTCGCGCATGCCGACCGCGCATTGGTGCTGCAAAAGGGGCAGTCGGTGCTGGCTGGGGCCAGGGAGCAGTTGCTTGCCGACCCGGCGTTGATGGGCTTTCTGGGCGTATGAGCTATGCACGACAATGTGCATTATGTTAAATAGCCAAGCACCCGACGAAGGCCACTTGGACGCCGCTTTGACGGTACGTCTCTTGCCTACCGTACCTCTAGTTCATACCGGAGGTGCTTGGTGCATTCACGTCATCGCGCGCGAGTTTCGCCGTTGCGCCTGGTCCTGACCGCGCTTGCGACAGGCGCCGCCTTCAGCGCGGCAGCCCAATCGCTTCCTAGCGGTTCCATGCCCGACCACGACATGCAATCGACGCCGCAGGGCCACCAGAGCATGAACATGGGCATGAACCACAAGATGGAGGGTGCCCTTGGGCCCTACTCCATGACGCGGGAAGCCTCCGGGACGAGCTGGCAGCCGGAAGCCACGCCAATGCTCAGCTGGATGGACATGCGCGGCGACTGGATGCTGATGGCTCACGGGTTCGTGAACGCCATCTACGGCAAGCAGAGCGGCCCGCGCGGTGATGACAAGGTGTTCGCCCAGAGCATGGCAATGCTGATGGCGCAGCGCCGCCTGGGGCCGGGCAAGCTCGGTCTTCGCGCGATGCTGTCGCTCGACCCGGCGATGGGCAAGAGCGGCTACCCGTTGCTGTACGAGACAGGGGAAACAGCCAACGGCGTCACGCCCCTTGTGGACCGACAGCATCCGCACGACTTGTTCATGGAGCTCGCGGGCACCTACAGCGTCCCCTTCGGTTCCGATGGCGCGGCGTTCGTCTACGCTGGCCTGCCCGGCGAGCCGGCTCTTGGTCCCACCGCATTCATGCACCGCTTCTCGGGCATGCGCAATCCGGAGGCGCCGCTCACCCACCATTGGCTGGACTCGACGCACATCACCTTCGGCGTGGTCACGCTCGGGGCGAGCCAGGGTCCGGTGAAGGTGGAAGGCTCCTGGTTCAACGGCCGCGAGCCCGACCAGTACCGCTGGAACATCGAGACCCGCAAGTTCGACTCCTGGTCGACGCGGTTGACGTACAACCCGGCGCCGGCCTGGTCGATGCAGGTGAGCTACGGCGACTTGAAAAGTCCGGAGCAGTTGGAGCCGGACACGGAGGTCAAGCGCACCACCGCCTCCGTCTCTTATCAGGCCGCCACGGCCATCGGTCCTTGGCAGACTACGCTCGCCTGGGGGCAGAACCACAAGATTGCGCCGGACGGCACCAAACGCCTGCCCGGCTGGCTGCTGGAGTCCACACTGGTGGCCCATGAGCGGCATACGCTCTTCGGGCGCTTCGAGCAGGTCGACAACGACGAGTTGTTCCACGACGGCGAACCGCTCGCCGGGCAGACCTTCCAAGTGCGCAAGCTCTCGCTGGGCTACATCTACGACTTCGTCGAGACCGGGCCGGTCTCCTGGGGCATCGGCGGACTGGTCGGGCTGTACGACGCGCCCGCGCAGCTTCACCCCATCTACGGCAGGCATCCGACTTCCGCAATGGTGTTCCTGCAGGGGCGGCTGTAGCCATCGTCAGACTCAGGAGAGCTGATGGCCCTGCCCCTGGGGACACACCCCCCAAGATCTCTGGTGCCTCCTAGAGCGGATTGACAGCGACCTCTGTTGAGCTTTGGATGACTTGCCTGGTTTGGGCCTTCCGCCGGCGCAGCAGGTACCAGGCAGCCGGCACCACGAGCATCGACAGCAGCGGCGCTGTGACCATTCCGCCCACCATTGGCGCCGCGATGCGCGCCATGATTTCCGAGCCGGTGCCGTGGCCCCACATCATCGGCATGAGGCCGGCCAGGACGATGGCAACCGTCATCGCCTTGGGCCTCACGCGTAGCACGGCCCCCTCTCGGATGGCTGCGAGGAGTGTCTCCTCGTTGTCCGGCTCACCTGAGGCCAGACGGCGCTCGAGCGCGTTCTCCAGGTAGACCAGCATCACGACGCCGAACTCGGCGGCCACGCCGGCCAGCGCGATGAAGCCCACGGCGGTCGCGACCGACACCGAGTGCCCGAGCAGCCAGACCAACCAGAAGCCGCCCACCAAGGAGAACGGCACGGCAGCCATCACCAGGGCGGCGTCGGCAGCGTTGCGGAACAGCAGGTAGAGCAGCACGAAGATGACCGCCAACGTCGCTGGCACCACGACCTTCATGCGTTCGGTCGCCCGTTCCAGGTACTCGAACTGGCCCGACCAGGAGATGGCGTAGCCGGCGGGCATCGCCACTTGCTTGGCGACTGCGGACTGCATGTCGCGCACCACGGAGCGCAGGTCGCGGCCGCGCACGTCGACGTACACCCAGCCCGACAGGCGCGCGTTCTCGCTGCGCAGCATCGGAGGGCCCTCCTCGATGTTCACCTTGGCCACGTCCTGCAGCAGTAGCTGGGCGCCCTTCTCCGTGACGAACGGCAGCGTGCGAAGCTTGTCCAGCGAGTCACGAATTTCGCGCGGGTAGCGCACGTTGATGGGAAAGCGCTCGCGGCCACTGACCACCTCGCCAACGTTCTCGCCGCCGATGGCCGTGGAGACGATGGCCTGCACGTCCGTGACCGACATCCCGTAGCGTGCTGCTGCGGCGCGGTCGACATCGATGTCGATGTACCGGCCTCCGGTCAGTCGCTCGGCAAGCGCCGAGGACACGCCCGGCACGTTCTTCACGACCGACTCGATTTGCGTCGTGAGCTTGTCGATGGTGGCGAGGTCAGGCCCCGCGACCTTGATGCCCACCGGGCTCTTGATGCCGGTGGCCAGCATGTCGATGCGGTTGCGGATGGGCGGCACCCAAATGTTGGACAGACCGGGCACCTTCACCGCACGGTCAAGTTCCTCGACCAGCTTGTCGGCCGTCATCCCCGGGCGCCATTGGTCCCGGGGCTTGAACTGGATGGTGGTCTCGAACATCTCCAGAGGAGCCGGGTCGGTTGCACTGTCAGCACGACCCGCCTTGCCGAAGACTCGCTCTACTTCGGGCACGCTCTTGATGAGGCGGTCCGTCTGCTGGAGCAGCTCGGTGGCCTTCGACACCGGCAACCCGGGCAGCGCCGAGGGCATGTACAGCAGGTCGCCCTCGTCCAGCGGCGGCATGAACTCGCCACCCAGGTGGGTCAGCGGGATGGTGGTCATCGCTAGCACGACAGCCGCTATGGCCAGTGTCGCCTTCGGAAAGTGGAGCACCGCTTCCAATGCCGGCCGGTAGATGCGCATGAGGAACCGGTTCAAGGGGTTCGACGCCTCGTGCGGGATGCGCCCTCGCACCAGCAAGCCCATCAGCACGGGCACCAGAGTCACCGACAGCGCCGCGGCCGCGGCCATGGTGTACGTCTTCGTGAAGGCCAGCGGCGAGAAGAGCCGGCCCTCCTGCGCTTCCAGCGTGAACACCGGCAGGAAGGACAGCGTGATGACCAGCAGCGAGAAGAACAGCGCCGGCCCGACCTCCACCGCCG
>CAMLIZ010000008.1 GCA_946480245.1 uncultured Pseudomonadota bacterium | reverse complement strand
GCCGCCACCAAGGACCTGTACCACCTGCCGCCGGAAGAGGACGCGAAGATCCCGACCGTGTGCCACAGCCTGGACCAGGCGCTGGAGTACCTGGACAACGACCGCGCGTTCCTCACCAAGGGTGGCGTGTTCACGGACAGCTACCTCGACGCCTACATCGACCTCAAGATGCAGGAGGTCACGCGGTTCCGCATGACCACGCATCCGCTCGAGTTCGACATGTACTACAGCCTGTGATCGGCTGAACGCCATGCGCCCTGCGGGCCGGCTTTGCCGGCCCGTTTTCATTGCGCGGTGCCACAATGCTTCGGTCGGCCGCCATGGCCAGTCGGGCGTTGCTTGAGGCATGGAGATCACGAGCATGAAGTCGTCGCCGCTCACGCGCGCAAGTGCGGCCTTGCTGCTAGGCGCTGCCGCCTGTTGGTGGGGGCTGCCGGCGGCGGCCGCGAACAGCACGGTTTATCGCTGCCCGGGGCCACCGGTGCTCTACACCGACGCGCTCAGCGCGCAGGAGGCCAAGGAGAAGGGCTGCCGTACGGTGGAAGGGGCTCCGGTCACCGTGATGCAGATGTCGAGGAGCAAACCCGCTCCGGTGGCGTCCTCCGGCCCGCGCAGTGGAGAAAACCGCGTCACCGCGCAGGAGCAGCGCTCGCGCGACAGCGACGCGCGCAAGATCCTCGAGGCCGAGCTGCAGAAGGAAGAGCAGAGCCTCGCGCAGCTGGAGAAGGAATACAACAATGGCGAGCCCGAGCGCCAGGGCGACGAGCGCAATTACCAGAAGTACCTGGACCGCGTGGCCTCGCTCAAGGCGGCGATCAGCCGCAAGGAAGCCGACATCGCGGCGCTGAAGCGCGAGATCGCCAAGCTGGGCACGTGAAGTCCGCTGACGCGGCCGAGCCGTTCAACCCGGGCGAGGCCTTCGACCTGCTTGCCACCATGGTGGCCGTGGTGCAGCCCGGCGGCGACTGCCTCTACGCGAACACTGCCTTCGAACAACTGCTCGGCCTGCCGCGCCGCACCCTGTTGCGCAGCCGGCTGGGGGACTGGTTCGTCGAGCCCGAACAGCTGGAGGACACGCTGGCGGCCGTGGCCCGCAACGATTTCGCCACCGGGCGTTTCGACGCCTTGCTGCGCCGCCCCGGTGGGGCGCACCCGGAGCCGCTGCCGGTGCACGTGATCGTCAACCAGACCGATTCTGCGCAGCGCGTGGTGGTGGAGATGATCGAAATCGAGCAGCAGACGCGCTTCGACCGCGAGGAGCGCACCCTGGGGCAGGTGCAGGCCACCAAGGAGCTGATCCGCAACCTCGCCCACGAGATCAAGAACCCGCTGGGCGGCATTCGCGGTGCGGCGCAACTGCTGGGCATGGAGGTGGCCGGCTCGCGTGAACTGGCCGAGTACACCCAGGTGATCGTGCAGGAGGCCGACAGGCTGCAGGCCCTGGTGGACCGCCTGCTCGCCCCGCACCGGCGCCCCCAGGTGGTGGGCGACGTCAACATCCACGAGGTGTGCGAGCGCGTGCGTTCTTTGATCCTCGCCGAATTCCCGCGCGGGCTGGCCGTGGTGCGCGACTACGACACCTCGATCCCAGAGTTCCGCGGCGACCGTGAACAGCTGATCCAGGCGGTACTCAACATCGCGCACAACGCGGCGCAGGCATTGGCCGATCGCATCGTGGCCGGCGACGCGCAGTTGGTATTGCGCACGCGCATCGCGCGCCAGGTCACCCTCGGCAAGCAGCGTTGGCGACTGGCATTGGACTTGCATATACAGGACAACGGCCCGGGCATCCCGGCGTCGATCCGAGATCGCGTCTTCTACCCGCTGGTGTCCGGGCGCGAAGGAGGGTCGGGGTTGGGGCTCACGTTGGCGCAGACGTTCGTGCAGCAGCACCAGGGCACGATCGAATGCGAAAGCGAACCGGGCCGGACCCTGTTCAAAATCACTATTCCGCTGCCCTGAGCACCCCCGGTGCGATGCGCAAGGCGGACGAGGAACGAAGCGCTGCATGAAACCCATCTGGATCGTTGATGACGACCAATCCATCCGCTTCGTGCTCGAGAAGGCGCTGGCGCGCGAGCAGTTCGCGGTGCGCAGCTTCGCGAGCCCGAGGGAGGTGATGCAGGCGCTCGACGACGACGAGCCGCAGGTGCTCGTCACCGACATCCGCATGCCAGGCGGCTCCGGCACCGACCTGCTGGCCAAGGTGAAGCAGCGCCTGCCGGGGCTGCCGGTGATCATCATGACCGCCTACTCCGACCTCGATAGCGCGGTGGCCGCATTCCAGGGCGGCGCGTTCGAATACCTGCCGAAGCCGTTCGACGTGACCAAGGCGGTCGAGCTGATCCGGCGTGCGATGGAGGAGAGTCTGCGCGAGGAGGTGCGTGACAGCGGCCACGCCGAGATGCCCGAGATGCTGGGCCAGGCCACCGCGATGCAGGACGTGTTTCGCGCGATCGGGCGGCTGTCGCAAAGCAACGTGACCGTACTGATCACCGGCGAGAGCGGCAGCGGCAAGGAGCTGGTGGCGCGCGCGCTGCACAAGCACAGCCCGCGCGCCAGCGGCCCCTTCGTGGCGATCAACACGGCGGCGATCCCGAAGGATCTGCTCGAGTCCGAGCTTTTCGGCCACGAGCGCGGCGCGTTCACCGGCGCACAGACGATGCGTCGCGGCCGCTTCGAGCAGGCCGATGGCGGCACGCTGTTTCTCGACGAGATCGGCGACATGCCCTTCGACCTGCAGACGCGGCTGCTCCGGGTGCTGGCCGACGGGCAGTTCTATCGCGTGGGCGGACACCATCCGCTGAAGAGCAATGTGCGCGTGATCGCGGCCACCCACCAGAACCTGGAAGAGCGGGTGCGCCAGGGCGTGTTCCGAGAGGATCTGTTCCACCGCCTCAACGTGATCCGGCTGCGGCTGCCCGCACTGCGCGAGCGGCGCGAGGACATTCCTGCGCTGGCGCGCTTCTTCCTGCAGAAGAGCGCCAAGGAGCTGGGCGTGGAGGCCAAGCGCATCACCGATGGGGCACTCGATCGCCTGATGGCCTTCGACTTCCCGGGCAACGTGCGCCAGCTGGAGAACGTGTGCCACTGGCTGACCGTGATGGCGCCGGCGCAGGTGGTGGAAGCGAAGGATCTGCCGCCCGAGTTTCTGGGCGCCAGCACAGGGCGCCCCGACGCGGCCGTGCCGATCGTGCCGGACGCGCTCACCTTGCCCGGGGTTCTGCTGCCGGCGTCCACGGCGATGCCGACGGCGCTGCCGCCCGCGGCACCGGCCATGCCGGCGTCGCCGAGCCATTGGCTGCTCGACCTCGAGCGCGAGGCGCGCAGCCTGCTGGAGTCCGGCACGCCGGAGGTGTGGGACACCCTGACGCGCAAGTTCGAAGGCCAGCTGATCCACACCGCGCTCGAGATCACGCGCGGCCGCCGTATCGAGGCTGCGCAGAAGCTGGGGATCGGGCGCAACACGATCACGCGCAAGATCCAGGAACTCGGCCTGGACGACTGACGCAGCCGCGCAGGCTCAGCCTCCTGTGCCGCTGCGCGTGTCGTCCTGTGCCGGTGCGGCGCCTGCAAGGCTCACGCGGTCGCGTCCGGCGCGCTTGGCGCCATAGAGAGCTGCGTCCGCGCGCTGCAGCAAAGCCTCCAGCGTGTCGCCTGTGCGCGCCTCGGCCACGCCCACGCTCACCGAGATGTCGCGCTGTCCGGTCAGCGGATGCGGGTCGTCCGCCACTGCCTGGCGCAGGCGCTCGCACACCTGCGCCGCCGTGGTGGCGTCCACCTGCGAGAAGACGATCGCGAATTCATCGCCGCCCAGGCGCGCAGCCAGGTCGCCGGGGCGGCACTGGCGGCGCAGCAACTGCGCCACGTGGCGCAGCACGGCGTCGCCCATCGCGTGCGAGAAGCCGTCGTTGATCTGCTTGAAGTGGTCGAAGTCGATCAGCGCGAGCGCGAAGCGCGGCGTCTGGCCGCCAGCGCCGGCCAGCATCGCGCCCAGGTGATCGTCGAGGCAACGGCGATTGCCGAGGCCGGTGAGCGCGTCCTCGAGCGACTGGCGTTCAAAGTGCGCGGCCTGCTGGCGCGCCTCGCGCGCCTGGCGCAGCGCCCGGTCGGTTTGTTGTGTCAGCGCCAGTGCAGTGGCCTGGCGCTCCGCGCCATGCGTCAGGCGGCGCAATGTGAGCCCGTGATAGCGCTTGTGGCTGTCGAGCGCCGCATGGAAATCGCCCGCCAGTTCGTAGGCCTGCGACTGCAGTCGGTACAACGCGTCGAGGGTGGTGTCGGCCTCGCTGCGGCTCACCGCCTCGAAGCCATGCAGCAGCGCGACCAGTGCCGCCTGCGCGTCGCGCTGCCGCAAGTACACGCGGGCGCGCGTGCAGCTGATGCCGGTGAGCGCCTGGTTGCGCATGGTGACGGGTGCTGCGGCCTCCGCCTGATCGAGTGTGGCCAACGCGTCGGCATGGCGCTCCAGCACCAGCAGCGCCAGCCCGAGGTGAGCCAGAGCCTGGCACAGACCGGCCGCCTGCCGGCGCTGGCGATAGCCTGCGGCCACGCGTTCAGCGAGCGCCCGTGCGCGCTCGGCGCGCGGGCGCCACAAGTCCGGTGCCATGCCAGCCTCCTGCTCCTGCAAGGCCTTGCTCGCCAGCGCGTGCGCCAGCGTGGCGCCGAGCGCGTTGCGCAGCGCGGGCGCGCCGGCGGTTTCGAGCAGCGCGTAGCCGGCCGCGAGCGTGTCGATCGCATCGTCGAAGCGGCCCATCTCGTTGAGGCACTGGCCCATCGTGCAGCGCAGGCAGGCTTCGAGCGAGATGCTGGCGCTGGCGCGGGCGATGTCCAGGCCTGTATCGACGTATTCGAGCGCGCGGGCGAAGTCCCCGCTCGAGGTGGCGGCACGGGCGGCCAGGTCCAGGCACTGGCCGCGGCCCGCGTCGTCGCCGGCTTGCCGGCACAGGGCCTCCGCCTGCAGTGCCACCGCCTCCGCGTCGCGCTGGCGCTGCTGCAGATGCTGGCAAGCAGCGGCGGCACGCAATGCGCGCGCCCCGAGGGGGAGGTTGCCTTCAGCCACCCAGGCCTGCGCCTGTGCCAGGCATTCGTCCACCGACGCGGGCCGGTCTTGCTCGATCCCCGCTTCGGCGGCTTGCAGTGCGGCCAGGCGAACGGCGCGGGAGGCGTCGTCATGCGGCATCGGCGCAGGGCTTGGATGGTGCATGGCGACGCAGGCCGAGGCTAGCCGCGCAGCGGGCGAGCCGGCTCGCCTGTGGCGTGCTTCATTGCGCTAGGCGTGCAGGAATGCAGCCACACCGAGCAGCACGCCGATGCCGGCCACGCCGAACATCGCCCATTCGAGCCAGGTGCGACGCGTGAGCAGCGCGATCGCTGCCAGTGCGATCGAGATCTGCAATGCCGTGGTCGCCTGCGCCCAGCGGTGATGCTGATGCAGTTGCGCATCCGACTGCTCGTTCCATTGCGTGGCCTGCGCCTCGAGCTTGTCGGCCGCGGCTTTGATCTCGTTCTTCTCCTTCTCGTAGCGATCCATCTTGGCCTGGTAGATCGCCTTCTTGTCGTCGGGCGACAGGTCGCGCGCCTGCTCGGCCAAGGCCTGCTTCGTGCTCTTGGCCTGGAAGTAGTTCCATTGGTTGGAGGCCTCGGTCTTCTTGATCGCTGCGTTGTTCTTGTACAGCGCGGCATTGGCCTGGGTGAGGCCGCCCATGTAGGAGAACAGCGCGCCCACCGTGGCCAGCACCGCGGTGATGACCGCGATCAAGCCTGCGAACGAATCCTTGCCGGCGTGGTGCACGGCATGTTCGAGTTCGTGGTCGTGCGGACCGTGCACGTGAAAGGCATGGCCGGACATGGAGGCTCCCTCAGCGGTGTCGTTGGTAGGTGACGAAGGCGTACTGCAGGCCGTCGGCGGTGGCGTGCGGCTCGCGGGCCGTTTCGACGAAGCGCTCGCGATACGGCGGAAAGAAGGTGTCGGCACCATACACCGCGTCGATCTCCGTCATCAGCAGTTCGTCGGCATGGGGCAGCGCCGCCTCGTACAGCTGCCCGCCGCCGATCACGCACACCACGGGCGCGTCCCCGGCAAGTGCCAGCGCAGCCTCGATCGACGGCGCGCTTTCGGCGCCGTCGGCATGCCAGTGGGCATTGCGCGTCACCACGATGTTGCGGCGCCCGGGCAGCGGCCGAAAGCGTGCCGGCAGCGACTCCCAGGTGTTGCGGCCCATCAGCACCGGGTGGCCCATCGTGACCTGGCGGAAACGTTGCTGATCCTGCGGAATGCGCACCAGCAACTCGTTGCCCTTGCCAATGCCGCGCTCCCGGTCCACCGCGGCCACCAGCAGCAGCTTCATACCGCCACCGGCGCCTTGATCGCCGGGTGGCATTCGTACTCCTGGATCTCGAAGTCCTCGTACGCGTAGTCGAAGATCGATGGCGGCCGGCGCTTGATGTGCAGCACCGGATAGGGGAACGGCGCGCGCGCGAGCTGTGTCTTCACCTGCTCGAAGTGGTTGTTGTAGATGTGACAGTCGCCGCCGGTCCAGATGAAATCGCCTGGCTCCAGGTCGCACTGCTGCGCCAGCATGTGCGTCAGCAACGCGTAGCTCGCGATGTTGAATGGGACGCCCAGGAAGATGTCTGCGCTGCGCTGGTACAGCTGGCAGCTGAGGCGCCCCTCGGCCACGTAGAACTGAAAGAACGCATGGCAGGGCATCAGCGCCATCTCGGGCAGCGCCGCCACGTTCCACGCGCTCACGATGATGCGGCGCGAGTCGGGGTTGTGCTTGAGCTGGTCCACCACCTGGGCGATCTGGTCGATGTGGCCGCCATCCGGCGTGGGCCAGCTGCGCCACTGCACGCCGTACACAGGGCCCAGGCTGCCGTCGGCGCGCGCCCACTCGTCCCAGATGCTCACACCGTTCTGCTGCAGCCACTGCACGTTGGCGTCGCCGCGCAGGAACCACAGCAGCTCGTAGGCGATCGACTTCCAGTGCACCTTCTTCGTGGTGACCAGAGGGAAGCCCTCGCTCAGGTCGAAGCGCATCTGGTGGCCGAACACGCTGCGCGTGCCGGTGCCGGTGCGGTCGGTCTTGGACACGCCATGCTCGAACACATGGCGCATGAAATCTTCGTACTGGTGGCGGGCGGGGCGGGGCATCGGGCGGATTTTAGGCGGCGAGCCCGCGGCCCCGCGCCCGGCTCAACCCTGCTGCTGAGGCTCGCGCAGGAAGATTTCCACACGCCGGTTGCGCGCGCGGCCCGCCTCGGTGCCGTTGTCGGCGATCGGCTCGTGCTCGCCGCGGCCCACCGTCTCGATGCGGCTGCCGCTGATGCCCTTGGTCTCGAGGTAGCGTCGCACCGCGTCGGCGCGGTCCAGCGACAGCGGGTTGTTCACCGAGTCCGGGCCGACGTTGTCGGTGTGGCCGATCACGCGCACGCGCATCGTCGGGTCCAGCCCCTGCGCGAACTGGTCCAGCACGCGGCGCATCTCGGGCCGCAGCGCCGCGCTGCCGAAGTCGAACGAGATGTCGCTGGGCACGTTGACCTTCAGCTGGTTGTCCGGCGTGCGGGCCACGTCGATGCCGGTGCCCTGCGTGGCCTGCTCCATGGCGCGGCGCTTGTCTTCCATGTGCTTGGACCACAAGTTGCCCGCAACCGCGCCCAGCACGCCACCCACGACGGCCCCGGTGCCGGCCTTGCCGCCGGTGGCCGAGCCGATGACGGCGCCGGTGGCTGCACCCACGCCGGCACCGACCGCCGTGCCCTTCTGACGCTCGCTCATGTTCATGTCGGCGCAGCCGGTGGCCACGAGGGCGGCGATCGCAAGCGCGCTCAGCGCGCGGGTGGACGTGGTGTTGTTCATTGGCCTTCCTTGGAACGCGCCGGGCTGGCGCTCTCCCGGGTAGTGTGCGCCGATCCCAAGGGAAGGGTCTGTCGGCGGCGCGCGGGCGCCCCTGTCAGGCAGCGCCGACAGCGGGCTCCAGCTCGAACTGCAGCGCGGCCAGGCGGGCGTAGAGCCCGCCGCGCGCCACCAGCTCCGCGTGGCTGCCGCTTTCGACGATCTCGCCGTGGTCCATCACGATGATGCGATCGGCACGCTGCACGGTGGCCAGGCGGTGCGCGATGACGAGCGTGGTGCGGTGCTGCATTGCGGCCTCCAGAGCGGCCTGCACCATGCGCTCGCTCTCGGCGTCGAGCGCGCTGGTGGCTTCGTCGAGCAGCAGCAGCGGCGGGTTCTTCAGCATGGCGCGCGCAATGCTGATGCGCTGGCGCTGCCCGCCCGACACGCGCACGCCACGTTCGCCGAGAAACGTGCCGTAGCCCTCGGGCAGCGCCATGATGAAGTCGTGCGCGAAGGCGGCCTTGGCGGCGGCGATCACCTCGTCGTCGCTGGCGCCCGGGCGGCCGTAGCGGATGTTCTCCATCGCGTTCGCCGAGAAGATCACGCTGTCCTGCGGAACGATCGCGATGCGCTCGCGCAAGGCCTGCAGCGCCACCTCGCGCACCGGCACGCCATCCAGCGTCACTCGGCCGTGTTGGGCGTCGTAGTAGCGCAGCAGCAGGTGAAACACGGTGCTCTTGCCTGCGCCGCTCGGCCCGACCAGCGCCACCGTTTCGCCGGGGCGCACGTGCAAGCTGAATGCGCGCAGTGCGGCATGCTGCGGGCGCGACGGGTAGAAGAAGCTCACGTCGTCCAACGCCACCGCGGAGCCGCGCTGCACCGGCGGCAGCGCACGCGGCTGCACTGGGGACGCCACCGGAGAACGCGCCGACAGCAGCTCCATCAGGCGCTCGGTGGCGCCCGCGGCGCGTAGCACGTCGCCGTACACCTCGGACAGCACGGCCACCGAGCTGACGAGCAGCACCACGTAGACGACGGTCTCGCCCAGGTGGCCGGCGCTGATCTGGCCTTTCAGCACGGCATCGGTGCCCTGGTACAGACCCCATAGCAGGGCGCCGAAGGTGGCACTGATCACGAAGGCCACCAGCGCTGCGCGCACGCGGGTGCGCTTGCGCGCGGTGTCGAACGCCGCCTCGGTGGCTTGCGCGAAGCGCGCCGCTTCACGCTGCTCCTGTGTATAGCTCTGCACCACGGGAATCGCGTTGAGAACCTCGGCCGCGATGGCGCTCGAGTCGGCCACGCGATCCTGGCTGGCGCGCGACAGGCGCCGCACGCGACGCCCGAAATACAGCGACGGCAGCACCACCAGCACCAGGATGCCGAGCACCTGCGTCATCACGTAGGGGTTGGTGATGATCAGCATCACCAGCGCCCCCACGCCCATCACGCTGTTGCGCAAGCCCATCGACAGGCTGGAGCCCACCACCGTCTGCACCAGGGTGGTGTCGGTGGTCAGGCGTGACAGCACCTCGCCGGTCTGCGTGGTCTCGAAGAACTCAGGGCTTTGCTCCACCACATGCGCATACACCGCCGCGCGCAGGTCGGCGGTGATGCGCTCACCGAGCCAGGTGACGCTGTAGAAGCGCAGTGCCGAGAACACGCCGAGCATGGCGCCCACCGCGAACAGCGCGAAGAAGTGCTCGCGCAGCGCCATCACACGCGCACCAGGATCGGAGGCGACCAGGCCGTGGTCGATCAGCGAGCGCAACGCCACCGGGAACAGCAGCGTGCTGAAAGCCGCGCCGAGCAGGAACAGCACGGCCATCGCGATGCGGCCGCGGTACGGCCGCAGGAACGGCAGCAAGGCCGACAGCGCGGCGGGCGAGGCCTTGGGCGCCGTGCGCGGGTCGAGCGGGGAGGGGGCAGGAGTGGCGGGCATCGGTGCAGTCTAGCGAGCGCCGCTGTCGCGCTTGCCTGGTGCCTTGTCCGCTGGCGCAGCGGCGCCGCGGCCGCGCCGTGCCAGCGCTTCACGCAACAGGTATTCCACTTGCGCGTTCGCGCTGCGCAGTTCCTGCGCGGCCAGCCGCTCGATCTCGGCCCACAGCGCCGGGTCGATGCGCAGCAGAAAGGACTTCTTGCCCGGACTGGCCATCGTGGGTATGTCAGGGATACAGCGTGCCGGTGTTGATGATCGGCTGCGTGTCCTTGTCGGAGCACAGCACGACCAGCAGATTGCTCACCATCGCGGCCTTGCGCTCGTCGTCCAGCACTACCAGGTTGCGCTCGGACAGCCCGTTCAGCGCCTCTTCCACCATGCTCACCGCGCCGTGCACGATCTTCTTGCGCGCGCTGATGATGGCCTCGGCCTGCTGGCGGCGCAGCATCACCTGCGCGATCTCGGGCGCATAGGCCAGGTGCGTGAGCTTGGCGTCCTGCACTTCGACTCCGGCGGCGGCAAAGCGCGCGTCGAGCTCGGTCTTGAGCGCGGCCACCACCTCGTCCATGCCGGCGCGCAGCGTGGTCTCGCCTTGGTTCAGGTCGTCGCCTTCGTCGTAGGCGTAGAGCGAGGCGAGATGGCGCAGAGCGGCTTCCGCCTGGATGCGCACGAAGAGCTCGAAGTCGTCCACCTCGAACACGGCCTGCGCGCTGTCGCGCACACGCCAGACCACGGCGGCGCTGATCTCCACCGGGTTGCCGCGCTTGTCGTTGACCTTGAGCGTGGGCGCGTTGAGGTTGCGCGCGCGCAGCGAGAGCTTGCGCTTGGCGTAGAACGGGCTGGCCCAGCGCAGGCCCTCCGCGCGGTCGGTGCCGCGGTACTGGCCGAACAGGGTAAGGGTCGCGGCTTCGTTCGGCTGCAGCATGTAAAGGCCGGCGAACAGCAGCACTGCGAGCACGATGGAAGCAACGCCCAGCACGAAGCCGGCGAGCGAAGGCTGGGTGACCATCTGGCGAATGCCGAAGCCCAGCGCCAGCAGCGCGAGCAAGATCATCAGGTAGCCGTTGGCCGAGCGGAACGTCAGTTCGTGGCGCACGGGGTTGCGGGACATCTCGCCTCCGGATTTTGAAATCAAAGTGATATCACTTTAGGCCGCGTCGATTCCCGCGTCAATGCCGCTGCGAAGGGGTTTTGTGTTGCAATGGCGTTCTCGGTCAAGACCATGCCAGCTCCATCTTCTCCCGGCACTGCGCGCCGCTTTGCGGCCTGGCGCCGGCCGCTGTCGGTCAGCTTGGCGGCAACCGCCGGCGCGATGCTGGCCGGTGCGCTGGTGGGGTGGTGGATCGCCCCCGGTCCGGTGCTGGCTGCGGCCGTGGCGGCCGGCGTGACGTGTGCGCTGCTGGTGCCCTGGGCGTTGCTGGCGGGCGAGCACCTGCGCGGTCGCCATGAGCAGGATCTGTCCGACACGCACGACGAACTCACCGGTGTGCCGAACCGGCGCCACTTCATGATCTGGGCGGAGCGCGAGTTGTCGCGGTGTCGTCGCTACCAGACACCGGGTGCCTTGCTGTTGGTGGATGCCGATCACTTCAAGCGCATCAACGACCGGCACGGGCGCGACTGCGGTGACGCACTGCTGCGCGAGATCACGCGGGCCACGCAGGGATCGCTGCGCCAGCCGGACCTGCTGGCCCGCTTCGGCGGCGAGGAACTGATCGTGTTCCTGCCCCACACCGACCCGCTTGGCGCGCTGGACGTCGCGGACCGCGTGCGCGAGCGTGTGAGCACGCTCGCCATGGCTTGGCAGGGCTTGCAGGTGCGCACCACGGTGAGCATCGGGGTGGCGGCGCTGGAGCCCGGCCACTCGTCGCTCGATGCGCTGATCCATGACGCCAATTCCGCGCTCTTCGCCGCCAAGGAGGCGGGGCGCAACTGCGTGCGCGCGGCACCGATAAGGCCGCGGCGCAGCGGGGAGTCGCCGCCGGCGATCACCCGACGTCACTGAACGCTGCTGCAGCAAAGGCAGCCTTGACATTGATTGCCATGGCAAGTATATTTGCCGCCATGGCCCGTACCCCTCCCCCCGCTTGCTTCTACGCCTCCGGCGACTATTGCGCCGAAGAGAGCGTGGCGTACCTCATGAAGCGCGTGCTGGCGTCGACCGTGCAGCAGGCCGAGTTGCGCTTGGAGCCGCACGATCTCACGCACGCCCAATGGCAGCCGCTGTTCAAGCTGCGCAAGGCACGCCGCATGCCAGTGGCCGAGCTCGCGCGAGAGCTGCAAATGGATGCCGGCGCCATGACCCGCCTGCTCGACCGCCTGGAGAAGAAGGGCTTGTGCAAGCGGGTACGCTCGACCGAGGATCGCCGCGTCGTGATGGTCGAGCTCACGCCTGACGGCGAGGCCGCCGCGGCGCTGGTACCGGGTGTGCTGAGCGAGGTGCTCAATGCCCACCTGGCGGGCTTTTCCAAGTCGGAATGGCAGGCCTTGATGACGTACCTGCGCCGCATGATCGACAACGGTGAGGCCTTGCGCCGGGAGGACGCGGCGGCACGCAAACGCTCGGCCGATGTCGACGCCGATGCCGATGCCGATGCAGGTGCCTGATCCGGTGCTTTTTTGCTCGAGTCCTTGCCTAAGCAGAAACAGCCTTAACAAAAATAGCCGCAACAAACATATGGACACGTCGTACTGCCCCCAAGTCCCGCGCCGGCCTTCGGGCGTGGCGCTCACCACGCTGACCGCCCTCGGCGCCACCGCGATGGCGGCGGCGCTGCTGCTTACCGGCTGTGCCACGCCGGGCAACGTGCATCCCCAGGCGCAGGCCGTGGCGCCGGCTGCCGTAGGGCTCGCACAAGGCCCCGCCACGCCGGCCATAGACAGCACCTGGTGGCGTGCCTTCCGGCAGCCCGAGCTGGACACGCTGGTGCAGCGCGCGCTGGCCGACAACCCATCGCTGACCGCGGCGCAGGCCCGCCTTGCGCGCGCCCAGGCGCAGAGCGCCGGCGCGCGTGCCAACGAGGCTCCGCAGGTGGGCGCCAGCTATGACGCCACGCGCCAGCGCTTCACCGAACACGGCCTGTACCCGCCGCCGCTGGCCGGCAGCATGCAGACCACCACGACCTTGCAGGCCAACTCGTCCTGGGAGCTGGACTTCTTCGGCCGCCATCGCGCCGACCTGCGGGCTGCGCTGGGTGCCGAGCGCGCTGCGCAGGCCGAACAGGAAGCTGCGCGCGTGCTGATTGCCAGCAATGTCGCGCGCGCCTACTTCCAGCTCGCGCGGTTGCAGGCCCAGCGCGACGTGGCGCAGCGCGCGCTGGAGCAGCGCGCCGACATGCTCAAGCTGATCCAGCAGCGCGTGCAGGCAGGGCTGGACACGAACGTCGAGCTGCGCCAGGGTGAAGGTGCCTTGCCCGAGCTGCGCCAGCAACTCGAAGCGCTGGACGAGCAGATGGCGCTCACGCGGCATGCGTTGGCGGCGCTGACGGTGCAGCCACCTAACGCGCTGGACGACCTGCGTCCGCAACTGCAGGCCGTGTCGACCGTGCCGCTGCCGCCATCCGTGCCGGCCGACCTGCTCGGCCGCCGCGCCGATGTGGAGGCCGCGCGAGAGCGCGTCGAGGCCGCCACGCAGGGGCTGAAGGCCGCGCGCACGCAGTTCTACCCGAGCGTGAACCTGGTGGCGTTTGCCGGCTTCAGCAGCTTCGGGCTGGACCGCCTGCTGGAAGCGGGCAGCCGCCAGTACGGCGCCGGTCCGGCGATCCATCTGCCGATCTTCGACGCCGGCCGCCTGCGCGCCAACTACCGAGGCAAGGCCGCCGATGTGGATTCAGCCGTGGCCGCCTACAACAGCGCTGTGCTGGACGCAGTGCACGACGTGGCCGACCAGATCAGCTCGCTGCAGTCGATCGAGCGCCAGCAGCGCGAGCAAGCTGAGGCGGCCGCGGCCGCCGAGAGCGCCTACGACCTGGCAACGCAGCGCTACAAGGCCGGGCTGGGCGGCTACCTCACGGTGCTGAGCGCCGAGTCCAACGTGCTGACGCAACGTCGCAGCGCCGCCGACCTCAAGGCGCGCGCGCTCGACAGCCAGGTGGCGCTGATGCGCGCGCTGGGCGGCGGCTATGCCGCGCCCGCTGCCACGCACACCGCCTCCGCCAACTGAACAACAGACACCAACGATTTCCCGGAAGGACCTTTCATCCATGAACGCTCCGCAAGCTGCCCCCGCCACGCCCGCCGGCAACCCCAAGCGCAAGAAGGCGCTCACCGCGGTGGCCGCCGCCGTGGTGCTCGGTGCGGCGGGCTACGCCGCCTACTACGCGCTCGTGCTCAGCCACTACGAAAGCACCGACAACGCCTACGTGCAGGGCAATGTGGTGCAGATCACGCCGCAAGTGGGCGGCACGGTGCTGGCCATCGGCGCTGACGACACCGACTACGTGAAAGCCGGCCAGACGCTGGTCAAGCTGGACCCGGCCGACGCGCGGGTGGCGCTCGACCAGGCCGAGGCACAGCTGGCGCAGACCGTGCGCGAGGTGCGCACCGTCTACCAGAACAACGCCACGCTGAAGGCGCAAATCGCATTGCGCGAGGCCGACGTGGCCAAGGCGCAGGCGGAAGTGACGCGTGCGCAGGACGACGTGTCCCGCCGCGCCCCGCTGGTGGCCACCGGCGCGGTCGGCAAGGAAGAGTTCAACCACGCCAACGCGCAGCTCACCGCAGCGCGCAGCGCGCTGCAGGCCGCGCAGTCGGCCGTGGTGGCCGCGAAGGAGCAGCTGAACTCGAACGAGTCGCTCACCGAGAACACCACGGTCGAGCAGCACCCCAACGTGCAACGCGCCGCCGCTCGCGTGCGCGAGGCTTACCTTGCGCTCAAGCGCGCCGATCTGCCGGCGCCGGTGAGCGGCTACGTGGCCAAGCGCAGCGTGCAGCTGGGCCAGCGCGTACAGCCGGGCCAGCCGCTGATGACGGTGGTCACGCTCGACCAGGTGTGGGTCGACGCCAACTTCAAGGAAAGCCAGCTGCAGAAGCTGCGCATCGGCCAGCCCGCCACGCTGCAGGCCGACGTGTACGGCAAGAAGGTGGAGTACCACGGCACGATCGAAGGCCTGGGGGCTGGCACCGGGGCCGCGTTCTCTCTCCTGCCGGCACAGAACGCCACGGGCAACTGGATCAAGGTGGTGCAGCGCGTGCCCGTGCGCATCGCGCTCGACCCGAAGGAGGTGCAGGCGCATCCGCTGCGGGTGGGCCTGTCGATGGACACCAAGGTCGACGTGACCAACACCGACGGCAAGATGCTGGCCGATGCGCCGCGTCGGCAGACCGTGGCCGAGACGGACGTGTTCGACCGCCTCAACCATGAGGCCGACGGCGAGGTGCAGCGCATCATCGTGGCCAATGGCGGCCATGCGCCGCGCGTGGCTTCCGCCCGCGTGAAGCGCGCCGAAGCCACTGCCGACGACGGCCAACCTCGCCCTGTGGCGCTTGCCGGCGTTTCGGCCACCCGAGCCGCAAAGTAAATGGCCGGCCCCGCCTCGCACACCGAGCACGCGCCGCTCAAGGGCGGCGCGCTGGTGCTCGGCACGATCGCGCTGTCGCTGGCCACGTTCATGAACGTGCTCGACACCTCGATCGCCAACGTGTCGCTGCCGGCGATTGCCGGTGACCTGGGCGTGAGCCCGGATCAGGGCACCTGGGTGATCACCAGCTTCGCGGTCGCCAATGCCATCTCGGTGCCGCTCACCGGCTGGCTGACGCAGCGCTTCGGTGCGGTGCGCCTGTTCACGCTGAGCGTGCTGCTGTTCGTGCTCACCTCGTGGCTGTGCGGCTTCGCGCCCTCGCTCGCCTGGCTGATCGGCTTTCGTGTCGCGCAAGGCGCGGTAGCGGGGCCGATGATCCCGCTGTCGCAGACCTTGCTGCTGGCCAGCTACCCGCGCGCCAAGGCCGGTCTCGCACTGGCGATGTGGTCCATCACCACGCTGGTGGCGCCGGTGGCCGGCCCGCTGCTGGGCGGCTACATCACCGACAACATGGCCTGGCCGTGGATCTTCTACATCAATGTGCCGGTCGGCTTGGGCGCCGCGGCTGCGACGTGGATGATCTATCGCGAACGCGACACGCCGACTCGCAAGGTGCCGATCGACGGCATCGGCCTGGCGCTGCTGGTCACCTGGGTCGGCTCGCTGCAGATCATGCTCGACAAGGGCAAGCAGCTTGACTGGTTCCACTCCCCGCAGATCGTGCTGCTGGCCGTGGTGGCGGCGGTGGGCTTCCTGTTCTTCCTGGCCTGGGAGCTCACCGACGAGCACCCGGTGGTGGACCTGAGCCTGTTCAAGCGGCGCAACTTCGCGATCGGCGCGGCCACACTGGCGGTGGCCTACGGCGTGTTCTTCGGCAACGTGGTGCTGCTGCCGCTGTGGCTGCAGCAGTACATGGGCTACACCGCCACGTCGGCCGGCATGGCGCTGGCGCCGGTGGGCATCCTGGCCATCCTGCTGTCGCCGCTCGTGGGCAAGAACGTCACGCGCATCGACACGCGGCTGCTCACCACCGTGGCGTTCGTCGTGTTCGCGCTGGTGCTGTGGATGCGCTCTGGCTTCACGCCTCAGACCGACCTGTGGACGATCCTGTTGCCCACGTTCGTGCAGGGCGCGGCGATGGCCTTCTTCTTCATCCCGCTGATGAGCATCACGCTGTCTGGCCTCACGCCGGATCGCATTCCGGCGGCCTCGGGCCTGTCGAACTTCGCGCGCATCACCGCGGGCGCGTTCGGCACCTCGATCGCCACCACGATCTGGGACGACCGCGCGACCATGCATCACGCGCACCTGGTCGAGCGGCTGGGCAACGTGGGCGACCCGGCGCTGGCCGACGCCAATGCCAAGCTCGGGGCGCTCGGTTTCAACTCCGACCAGGTGGCGGCCTACCTCAATCGCATGATCGACCAGCAGGCTTTCACGCGCGCGGCCGATGACCTGTTCTACGTGTCCGCCTTCCTGTTCCTGCTGCTCATCGGGCTGATTTGGTTCGCCAAGCCGGTGAAGGCCGGCGCACCGGCGGACGCCGGCGGCGCGCACTAGCGCTCGTAGCAGGGCCCCTCGCAGCACGGCGCTACATCGCGACACACGCACCTCGGTAGACTGCCGCGACGGCGGCAAGACCGGGCAGGGTGGAAGGCGGTATGGGCATCCCGACGAGTTGGCGCATGGCAGCGGCGCGGCCTCCGGCCGCGTTCGCGCTGGCCATTGCCCTCAGTGCGGTGGCGTTCGCGCTGCTGCCGCTGGTGGGCCGCCACCTCGGGCCCGACCCGGTGCTGATGCTGGCGCTGCCGGTGGTGGTGCTGTCGGCCTGGGCCGGCGGCTTCTGGCCCGGCATGCTGGCCGCCGCGCTGATGGCCTTGAGCCGCATCGAGTGGGGCGCCCTCAGCGGCGCCGCCACGTTCACCTGGGTACAGGTGCTGCGCTCGGCGATCGCGCTGCCCTCGGCGCTGGTGGTGTGCGCCGGCTTCGAGCAGGTGCACCGTGCACGGCGGCGCGCGGAGGCGCGTGCCCAGGAGGCCGAGAGCGCCGCGCTGGCCACGCAGCACCTGGCGGCGGCGCTGAACGCACTGCCGATCTCGGTATTCGACATGGATTGCGAGCTGCGCTATGTGCGCACGCTCAGCTCCGCGATGGGCCTGAAGTCCGGCCAGATGAAGGGCAAGCGCGCCGAGGACCTGTTCGACGCGGAGACCGCCGCGCAGCTCACGCACCTGCGCCGCGACGTGCTGGCCAGCGGGCAACCGCGCCGCGCCGAGGTGGAGTACCACGGCGCCGGCGGCTGGCATTGCATGGAGGTGTTCGCCACGCCCTTGCGCAGCGAGGCCGGGCAGGTGGTGGGCCTGACCAACGTGGTAGTCGACATCAGCGAGAAAAAGCAGCGCGAGATCGCCGAGCGCGAGGCGCAGCTGCGCATGCAGCGGCTGGTGGACAGCGCTGCGGTGGCGATCGCGTTCTCCTCCGGCGGCGTGATCACCGAGGCCAACGACGCCTTCCTCGCGCTGATGGGCTACAGCCGCGATGACCTGCTTGCCGGCCGCATCCACCAGGGCCGCCTGGTGCCGCCCGACGAGCGCGGCGTGTATGCCATGGCCAAGCAGGAGCTCGACGAAACCGGGCGCAACGGCCCGTTCCGCGCGGTGCTGCTGCGGGCCGACGGCTTGCGCGTGGAGGTGATCACGAGCGCCGGGCGGCTGGCCGACAACGACTACTGCATCTTCTTCACCGACATCTCGGCACTGGTGCGCGCCGAGCGCGCGCTGCGCATCAGCGAGGAGCGCTTTCGCTCGCTGGTCAACGCCACGGCGTCCATCGTATGGACGGCCGGGCCGCAGCGCGAGTTCGCCACCGAGCAGGCGTCGTGGGCCGACTACACCGGGCAGACGCGCGAGCAGTACGCCGGCTTCGGCTGGCTCGATGCATTGCACCCGGACGATCGCGCCGACGCGCTGGAGGCGTGGCGCCAGGCGGCCGAGGCGCGGCACCCGTACCGCGGCCGTGCGCGCCTGTGGCACCAGTCGTCGGGCGGCTACCGGCGTGCGCTGGCGCGCGCCAACCCGGTGCTGCGCGACGGCGAGATCGTCGAGTGGGTGGGCATGGTGTTCGACATCGAGGAGGGCGAGCGCGTGTCCGAGCGCCTGCAACTGCTGGTGGAGGACGCGCCGCTGGCGGTGATCGAGTTCGACGGCGAACTGCGCATCACGCGCTGGGCCGGGCAGGCCGAGACGCTGTTCGGCTGGCGTGCCGACGAGGTGATTGGCCGTGCCGCCGACCAGCTGCCCTGGCTGCCGGACGACGCGCCGCAGGGCGCGCAGGCGCTGCGCGAATTACTCGCCGGGCCCGTGTCGCGCAAGCGCTTTCGCATGCGCAACCGCCGCAGCGATGGCCGGCTGCTGCATGCGGAGTGGAGCGTTTCGGCACTGCGGCCGTCGCCGTCGGCGCCCTCGTTGGCGCTGCTGGCGCTGGTGCTCGACGTTACCGAGCGCGAACAGGCCGTCGAATCGCTGCGCCACGCAGACCGCCAGAAGGACAACTTCATCGCCACCCTGGCGCACGAACTGCGCAACCCGCTGGCGCCGATCGCCAACGGAGCGCGCCTGCTCACACTGAAGCCGGACGACGCCAAGACCGTCAGCTGGCTGGCGCAAGCCATCGAGCGCCAGGTGCGCCAGCTCACGCGCCTGCTCGACGACCTGCTCGACGTGTCGCGCATCTCGCGCAACATCCTGCAGATCCAGCGCGAGCGCGTGCACCTGCGCGAGGCGATCGAGCTGGCGGCAGAGCAGGTGCGCCCCTTCATCGAGGCGCAGGGGCATCGGCTGGAGATGCAGCTGTCGAGCGAGCCGATGCTGCTGATGGGCGACATGGCGCGGCTCACGCAGGTGGTCGCCAACCTGCTGCACAACGCGGCCAAGTACACGCCCGAGCCCGGGCTGATCCGGCTGACGGCCGCGCCGCACGGCGCCATGCTGCAGCTGACCGTGCAGGATCCCGGCCTGGGCATTGCGGCGAACGAACAGCAGCGCGTGTTCGAGATGTTCTCGCAGGCCCACACGCACCTGCGCAGCGCGCAGCCCGGGCTGGGCATCGGGCTGGCGCTGGTCAAGGGCATTGTCGAGATCCATGGCGGCAGCGTGCAGGTGGTCAGCGAGGGCCCCGGCCGCGGCAGCTGCTTCACGGTGTTGTTGCCGGCTCTGGCCGAGCCGCAGGCGCTGGCGCATCCCTTGCCGCAAGGCCCGGCCAGCGTGACCGGCCATCGCGTGCTGGTGGTCGACGACAACGTGGACAGCGCGCAAAGCATCGGCGCGCTGATGTCGCAATGGGGCAACGAGGTGCAGGTGGTGTTCGGCGCGCAGCCCGCGCTGGACGCCGGCGCCTGTTTCCAGCCGCAGGTGGTGCTGATGGATATCGGCATGCCCGGCATCGATGGCCTGCAGGCCGCCCGCATGATGCGCGACACCGACTGGGGCCGCGCCGCCGTGCTGGTGGCGATGACCGGCTATGGCCAGCCCGAGGACAAGCGGCGCGCCTTGCAGGCCGGCTTCGACCATCACCTCACCAAGCCGGTGGACCTGGAACTGCTCGCCGCCTGCATGCAGGCGCGCTGAGCCGCAAAGGCGTTCGGGCACGCCGCCTGCCCCGGTTTGCTCCGTCCCCCAAGGAGCGAACCCAAGGAGCAAACGATGGCATCAGCGCCCCGCCGAGAACCGAGCACACTGATCCACTCCGTGCCGACCAGCGAGTGAACGCGCGCACCGAAGCGGGCTACCCGCGCCCCCAGCTGCGCCGCGCGGATTGGCTGTCGCTCGATGGCCCCTGGCGCTTTGCCTTCGATCCCGAACGGCGCTACACCTGCCCGGCCGACCTGGCCGGGCACTGGACGCACGAGATCATCGTGCCGTACCCGCCGGAGGCTGCGGCCAGCGGCATCTGCAACCGCGGCTTCCACCCGGCGGTGTGGTACGAGCGCGAGCTGCAGCTGCAGCCCGATGGCGGCCGTGTGATGCTGCATTTCGGCGCTGTGGACTACCGAGCGCAGGTGTGGGTGAACGACCGTTTCATCACCACGCACGAAGGCGGGCACACGCCGTTCTGGGCCGACATCACCGCTGCGCTCGATCCGTCGGGCCACCAGCGCATCACCGTGCTCGCCGAAGACGACCCGCTGGAGCTGACCAAGCCGCGCGGCAAGCAGGACTGGCAGCTGGAACCGCACTCGATCTGGTACCCGCGCACCACCGGCATCTGGCAGCCGGTGTGGATCGAGCGTGTGGGCCGCACCTACGTCGACAAGATCCGCTGGACGCCGCGCGTCGACGATTTCTCGATCGGGCTGTCGGTGCGCGTGGTGGGCGAGCGCGCCGCCGATCCGCTGGCGGTGGAGGTGATCCTCAGCACCGGCCAGCGCGTGCTGGCGCACGACCGCTACCAGGTGATCCAGGGCGAGGCCGACCGCACGATCGCGCTGGCCGACCCCGGCATCGACGACTTCCGCAACGAGCTGCTGTGGAGCCCCGAGCGGCCGACCTTGATCGATGCGCAGGTGCGCCTGTGGCGCGGCGAAGAGCTGCTGGACGAAGTGGCCAGCTACACGGCGCTGCGCTCGGTGCACATCCTGCGCGACCGCTTCATGCTCAACGGGCGCCCGTACGTGCTGCGCATGGTGCTGGACCAGGGCTACTGGCCCGACACCCTGCTGGCGGCACCCGACGACGCGGCCCTCAGGAAGGACGTGGAGCTGGCCAAGGCCATGGGCTTCAACGGCGTGCGCAAGCACCAGAAGATCGAGGACCCGCGCTACCTGTACTGGGCCGACAAGCTGGGCCTGCTGGTGTGGGAGGAAATGCCCTCGGCCTACCGCTTCACGCGCACCGCGATCAAGCGCATCGTGCGCGAGTGGACCGAGGCCATCGAGCGTGATTACAGCCACCCGTGCGTGATCGTGTGGGTGCCGTTCAACGAGAGCTGGGGCGTGCCCGAGCTCACGCAGGCGCGCGAGCAGCGGCATGCGGTGGAGGCGCTGTACCACCTCACGCGCACGCTGGACGCCACGCGCCCGGTGATCGGCAACGACGGCTGGGAGTCCAGCGCCACCGACATCATCGGCATCCACGACTACGACGCCAACGTGGAGCACCTGCGCCAGCGCTACGCCACCGAGGGTGCGCCGCAGCAGCTGTTCGACCGCCGGCGCCCGGGCGGGCGCATCCTCACGCTGGACGGCTACCCGCACCGGGGCCAGCCGATCATGCTCACCGAGTTCGGCGGCGTCGCGTACGTGAAGAAGCCCGAGCCGGGCGTCAAGCAGACCTGGGGCTACACGCGCGCCAAAACCGAGGAACAGTTCGAGCGCATGTACTGCGAGCTGCTGGAGGTGGTGATCCACACGCCGCTGTTCTCCGGCTTCTGCTACACGCAATTCGCTGATACCTTCCAGGAGGCCAACGGCCTGCTGTGCGCAGACCGCACACCCAAGATCCCGCTGGAGGCGATCGCCAAGGCGACACGGCAGCAGCGCACCTACATCCCTGGAGGGGTTTGATTACCGTGCACACCAAGATCCTGCAAAAGCCCGACGGGCGCACCCTGCACCTGTACAGCCGTCGCCCGCTGCCGGACGACCTGCAGGCGCCGAGCCCGTTCGCCGAGCCGTTGAAGGCCAACCCGCACCGTCGCTGGCATCCGCTGCGCGGCGAGTGGGTCACCTACGCGGCCTACCGCCAGGACCGCACCTTCCTGCCACCGCCCGAATACAACCCGCTGGCGCCCACGCGCGACCCCGCGCACCCCACCGAGGTGCCGGCCGGCGACTGGGACGTGGCCGTGTTCGACAACCGCTTTCCGTCGCTGGCGCTCGACGCGCACGACGCTCCGCTGCTCGGCATTCCCACGGCGCCGTCGCACGGCCAGTGCGAGGTGGTGGTGTTCACGCAGGATCCGGCGGCGTCGCTGGGCCGACTGCCGCTGGACCACATCGAGCTGCTGCTGCAGGTTTGGGGCGAGCGCACGCAGCAGCTCGGGGCCCTGCCAGGCATCGAGTACGTGCTGCCGTTCGAGAACCGCGGTGCCGAAGTGGGCGTCACGCTGCACCATCCGCACGGGCAGATCTACGCCTACCCGGTGGTGCCGCCGGTGCCGGCACGCATGCAGCACGAAGCCGAGGCCTATCGCGCGGAGCGCGGCTGCGGGCCGCTGCTGGACATGATCCGCCACGAGCTCGCCGACCGCACCCGCCTGCTCTACCAGGGCCCGCAGGCCGTGGCCTTCGTGCCGCCGTGCGCCCGCTATCCCTACGAGGTGTGGGTGGCGCCGATCGAGCCGGTGCAGCGCCTGAGCGAGCTGAGCGACACAGTGCGTGCCGACCTGGCGCGGGCCTTGAAGACCGTGCTGCAGAAGTACGACGGCCTGTGGCAGCGGCCGCTGCCGTACCTGATGGCCTGGTACCAGGCGCCCACCGACGGCCAGCCGCATCCCGAGTGGCACCTGCATGCCGAGCTGTATCCGCCGTATCGCACGCGCGATCGCCTCAAGTACCTGGCCGGCACGGAGCTGGCGGCGGGCTTCTTCGCGATGGACGCGCTGCCCGAGGACAAGGCGCGCGAGCTGCAGGCCGTGCAAGTCGAGCTGGAGCGCTGACGCGATGGCGCAAGCAAGGAGCTTCCAGCAGGTGTTCGGCGCCGCACCGGCCGCCAGCGCCGACGCACCCGGCCGCGTGAACCTGTTGGGCGAGCACACCGACTACAACGACGGCTACGTGCTGCCCACCGCCATTGCGCAGCGCACCCGCGTCGCGCTGCGGCCGGTGGCCGGCGAGCGCACCACGCTGTATGCGGCGGACCTGCAGCAGACGGCCCATTTCACGCCCGAGCAGCCGCCGTCCGAGCCGTTTGCGCGCTACGTGCACGGCTGCTTGCGCCAGCTGCGCCGGCTCGACCTGCAGGTGCCGGCGCTGCAGATCCACGTGCAGTCGGACGTGCCGATGGGCGTGGGCCTGTCATCCAGCGCGGCGCTGGAGGTGGCCTGCCTGCGTGCGCTGCGCCAGCTGCTGCAGCTGGACGCTGCGCTCGACGACGTGCGCATCGCCCAGCTCGCGCAGCGCGCCGAGATCGAGGACGCGGGCGTGCACTGCGGCATCATGGACCAGATGGCCGCCAGCCTGGCGGACACCACGAGCATGCTGTTCCTCGACACGCGCACGCTCGAGCGCCGGCTGCTGCCCTTGCCCGAGGGCACCGAATGCCTGGTCATCGATTCCGGCGTGTCGCGCTCGCTGGCCGCCAGCGCCTACAACCAGCGTCGCAGCGAATGCGAAGAGGCCGCACGCCTGCTCGGCGTGAAGGCGCTGCGCGACGTGGTCGACGTGACGCGCGTGCAGGCGCTGCCCGAGCCGCTGAAGCGGCGCGCGCGCCATGTGATCTCCGAGAACGACCGCGTGCTGCGCGCCGTCACCGGCATCGGCCCGCACGAGTTCGGCGTGCTGATGAACGCGTCGCACGACAGCCTGCGCGATGACTTCGAGGTGTCGGTGCCGGCGCTGGACCGGCTGGTTTCGCTGCTGCGCGCGCAACCGGACGTGCTGGGCGCGCGTCTCACCGGCGCCGGCTTCGGCGGTGCCTGCGTGGCGTTGTGCCGGGCCGGCGAGGCGAGGGCGGTGGCGCGCAAGGTGGTGGCCGCCTACGGCGCGGGCGGCCGGCTGCTGGTGCCCGAGCCGCAGGCGGGAGAACGACCATGAACAGCTACCAGCTGCGCCAGCGCATCCTCGTGACCGGCGGTGCCGGCTTCCTCGGCTCGCACCTGTGCGAGACGCTGGTGCAGCGCGGGCACGACGTGCTGTGCGTGGACAACTTCTTCACCGGCACGCGCGACAACATCGCGGGCCTGCTCGGCAGCCCGCGTTTCGAGCTGATGCGCCACGACATCACGTTCCCGCTGTACGTGGAGGTGGACCAGATCTACAACCTGGCCTGCCCCGCGTCGCCGGTGCACTACCAGTTCGATCCGGTGCAGACCACCAAGACCAGCGTGCACGGCGCGATCAACATGCTCGGGCTGGCCAAGCGCGTGCATGCCAAGGTGCTGCAGGCCTCCACCAGCGAGGTGTACGGCGACCCGGCCGAGCACCCGCAGACCGAGGGCTACTGGGGCAACGTGAACCCGATCGGCCCGCGCTCGTGCTACGACGAAGGCAAGCGCTGCGCCGAGACGCTGTTCTTCGACTACTGGCGCCAGCACAAGCTGCGCATCAAGGTGGCGCGCATCTTCAACACCTACGGCCCGCGCATGCACCCCAACGACGGCCGCGTGGTGAGCAACTTCATCGTGCAGGCGTTGCGCGGTGCGCCGATCACGATCTACGGCGACGGGCTGCAGACGCGCTCGTTCTGCTACGTGTCCGACCTGATCGACGGGCTGGTGAAGCTGATGGAGTCGCCCGACGAGGTGACCGGCCCGGTCAACATCGGCAACCCGCAGGAGATGACGATGCGCGGGCTGGCCGAGCGCGTGATCGAGCTCACGGGGTCGGCGTCGCGGCTGGAGTTCAAGCCGCTGCCGGCCGACGACCCGCGCCAGCGCCGCCCCGACATCACGCGCGCCGCCGAGCTGCTGGGCTGGGCCCCGAGCGTGGCGGTGGACGAGGGCCTGAAGGCGACGATCGCGTACTTCGACCAGCTGCTGGCGCAGCTGGAAGGGCGCGAAGGCGCGCGGTAGCGTCAGGCCGCGCTGGCCTGCGGCTCGTCGGCCTGTTCGTCGGCGTCCTCCAGTTGCTGCAGCAGGTACAGCCGCTGGTACAGCCCGTCGGCAATGCCCATCAGCTCGCCGTGCGTGCCCAGCTCGGCGATGCGGCCGTGGTTGAGCACGACGATGCGGTCCGCGTCGCGGATGGTGGACAGCCGGTGCGCGATCGCCACGATCGTCACCTGGCCGCGCAGCGCGGCGAGCGCGCGCTGCACGATCTGCTCGGTCTCGGAATCGATGTGCGACGTGGCCTCGTCGAGGAACAGGATGCGCGGTTGGCCGGCCAGTGCACGCGCGATCGCCAGCAGCTGCTTCTGCCCCACGCTCAGGCGCGCGCCGCCTTCGCCCAGCGGCGTGTCGTAGCCCTGCTCCAGCGCCATCACGAACTCGTGCGCATGCGCCGCGCGCGCGGCGGCTTCGATCTGCGCCTGGTTCAACTCGCGGCCCATCGCGATGTTCTCGCGCACGCTCGCGGCCAGGAGGAACGGCTCCTGCGGCACCAGGCCGATGGCGTTGCGGAACGCCTCGTCGCCGATCGCCTCCAGCGGCGTGCCGTCGATGCGGATGGCACCGGCCGGCGCCGGATAGAAGCGCAGCAGCAGCGACAGCAAGGTGGTCTTACCGCTGCCGGTGTGGCCAACGATGCCGTGGAAGCTGCCCGGTGCGATCTGCAGGCTCAGGTCGTGCAGCACCGGATGCCCCGGCTGGTAGGCGAAATCCAGGTGGTCGATGCCGATGGCACCGGCCTCCACGCGCGCGGCGGCCACCGGCCGCGGTGCCTCGGCCTCCTTCAGCAGCGCATGCACGCGGGCCGCGCCCACCATCGCCTGCTGCAGCTGCGAGAACTGCATCGTGATCTGGATCAGTGGCTCCACCACGCGCGAGATGTAGTTGATGAACGCGTACAACACGCCCACCTCCACCGCGCTCAAGGCCGCGCCCTGCGAGCGCCAGCTGAACACCGCGATCACGGTGGCCAGCAGCAGCACGTTCAGCAGGTCCAGCGCCGGGCGCAGCAGCCAGGCGTTGGCGCGCAGCTCGCGCTGGCGCGAGCGGTAGTGCGCCTCGTTGGTGCCGGCAAAGCGATCGTTGAAGCGCTGCGCCGCGTTGCTGGCCTGCAGCACCGCCATGCCGGCGATCGATTCGCCCACCTGCGCGTTCAGCTCGCTGCGCAGCTCGCGCGTACGCGTGACCGCGGGCGCCGACAGGCGCTGGTACAGCGTGACGATCAGCGCCACCGCCGGCACCAGCGTGGCCACGATCAGCATCAGCCGCCAGTCGAGCCACAGCATGGCCACCAGCGCGCCGCACAGCACGATCACGCTGTCGAGCATCACGAACAGCACCTGCACGTACAGCTGCTTCACTGCCTCGGTGTCGTTGGTGACGCGGCTCACCAGCTGGCCGGTGATCGCACGGTCGAAGAAGCTCATCGGCAGGCGCAGCACGTGGTCGTACACCGTTTCGCGGATGCGCTGCACCGAGCGCATGGCCAGGCCGGCCAAGCGCACCAGCTGCAGGTAGCGCAGGCTGCTGGCGACCAGCCCGGCCACCAGCGCGCCGCCCAGCAGGCCCGCGATGGCCGGAATGTTGGCGCGGTGCGGCAGCAGGTAGTCGTCGATCAGCATCTTGCCGATCAGCGGGCCCAGCGCTTCCAGGCCGGCGGCCACCAGCAGCCACAGCAGGCCGCCGCGCAGGTGGTGCAGCTCGGGCCGGGCGGCGTGCAGCAGCAGCGCGGCGGCGTCGCCCAGCGTGCGGCGGCGCTGCTGCCTGTCGGGGCCGGCGGGCAGGGGAGTGGACAGCGAGTCAGCTGGCATCGAGGGAGGCCTCGAGTTGTTGGTAGCGCCACTGCCGCGCATACCAGCCGTCATGCGCGAGCAGCGCGGCGTGGTCGCCTTGCTCCGCCAGATGGCCGTCGCGCAGCACCAGCGTGTGGTCGGCATCGGCCACGGCACTCAGCCGGTGGCTCACGATGATCACCGTGCGGCCCTTGCGGGTGTCGCGCAGGTGCTCCAGGATGCGCGCCTCGGTGGCGGTATCTACCGCGGACAGCGCGTCGTCCAGCAGCAGCAGCGGCGCGTCGGCCAGCAGCGCGCGTGCAATCGCCACGCGCTGGCGCTGGCCGCCGCTCAAGGTGACGCCGCGCTCGCCCACCGGCGTTTCGTAGCCCTGCGGCAGCCGCACGATGTCGTCGTGCACGGCGGCCAGGCGCGCGGCCTGCTCGACCTGCTCGCGCGTGGCGCCGGGGCGCGCGAGCGCGATGTTGTCGGCCACCGTGGCCGAGAACAGGAACGCCTCCTGCGGCACCCAGGCGATCGCGCCGCGCAGCGCGCCCAGCGTGTACTGCTGCAGGTCGACGCCGTTCCAGCGGATCGCGCCGGCCTGTGGCGCGTCATGGCGCAGCAGCAGCTTCAGCAGCGTGGTCTTGCCCGCGCCTGTGGGGCCCACCAAACCCAGCGTTCGCCCGGCCGGCAGCTCGAAGCCCACGCCGTCGAGTGCCGGATGTGCTTGGCCGGGATAGGCGAAGCGCAGGCCTTCGCCACGCAAGGGGCCGGGCTGCAGCTGGGCCATCTTGCCTGCGTCGTCCACCGTGAGCGGCGCGTCGAGCACCGGCTGCAGCCGTGCCCATGCCGCCTTGCCGCGCTCCAGCAGCGACAGCACCCAGCCGGCCGCGAACATCGGCCAGATCAGCTGGCCCAGGTAGAGGCTGAAGCTGGTGAGTTGGCCCACCGTGAGTTCGTTGCGCCACACCAGCCAGCCGCCCATGCCCAGCGTGAGCGCCGTGGCGGCGCTGAGCGTGAAGCCCACGGCCGGCTCGTAGGCCGCCTCCCAGCGCTGCGCGTCGAAGCTGGCATCGGAGGCCTGCGTGGCCAGGGCCGAAAACTGCGCGGCGCTGCGCGTCTCCAGCCCAAGTGCGCGCAGGGTGCGCACGCCCGACAGGGTTTCCTGCACGTGGTCGTTCAAGGCGCCGAAGCGCTCCAGCGAGCGCGCCCAGGCTTCGTGGACGTGGCGCGACACCCACCAGAAGCTGAGCGCCATGAACGGAAAGGGCAGCAGCGCGGCGGCCGCCAGGCGCCAGTCGACCCCGAGCGTCATCGTGGCCACCACGAGCACCAGCGTCAGCGAGCCGTCGAAGCCGGCCAGCATCGCTTCGCCCGCGGCCATCTCCACCGCGTCGATGTCGTTGGTGGCCAGCGCCATGAGATCGCCGGTGCGCCTGCCCTGGTAGAAGCGCGGCCCCTGCAGCGCCAGCCGCGCATACAGGCGCTGGCGCAGCTCCACCCCGAGCCGGTACGCGGCGGCGAAGAGTTGCAGCCGCCACCCCACGCGCATGAAGTAGATCACCACGCCCGCGGCCACCAGCAGCGCCAGTTCGCGCACCAGCGTCCAGCCGCCCGCGCGGTGCGTGGCGAGTTCGTCGACGAGGTGCCCGATCTGGCGCGGCAGCCACACCGTGAGCAGCGCGATCGTGGCCAGCATCGCACCGGCAGCGGCATAGGCGCTCCAGTGGCGGCGCAGGAACTGGCCGATCAGGCGATACAGACTCATGCAGGCAGTGCGCGCCGGGCTCTTGTGGAGCAGCGCGGCAGGAGGGGCGGGTCGGGCCGCGCATTCTCCAACAAAGGCGATGGGCCTGCGTCGGCCCCGCGCCCGGCGCACGCTGCGGCATCAGCGGTGGTTCTTGCCCACCTCGTGGCCGATCACGCCACCCACGGCGGCACCGCCCACCGTGCCCAGGCCGCTGCCGTTGGTGAGCACCGAGCCGGCTACGCCGCCTGCGGCGGCACCGATCGCTGCACCCTTTTGCGGCGCGGTCATGTTGGCGCAGCCGGTGCCGGCCACGCAGGCGACGACGGTGGCGGAAATGGCGAGCAAACGGGAGAAGGGCTTGTTCATGGCGGACTCCAACAACGGTAGGTGATGAATCAGGTGCACGCGGCAATCACGTGCAGCCTGTGCCCTTACCGTAGGTCCGCGCTGCGCGGCGTGCAGTCAGCCCGGGTTGGAAATCCGCGTCAGTGGCGTCCGACAAGCGTTTCAGTCGCGCACATCGCCCACCGGGTTGGCGCCGAAGTCGGGGCGGTGCAGGTAGGCCAGCACCTTGGCGGCTGCCTGCTCGGGGCTGTCCAGCAGGCCCTGCGCCTTCAGCTGCGCAAAGCGTTCGCGCTCCGGGAAGCGCGCGGGGTCGGCGCTGCGCAAGGTGGTTTGCATGCCGGTGTCGATCACGCCCGGCGCCAGCGACACCACCTTGGCGCCGTTGGGCAGCGAGGCCTGCTCCAGCGCAAGCGCGCGCGACAGGTGGTCCATGCCGGCCTTGATGGCGCAGTACGCCGCCGCACCGGCCATCGCGCGGCGGCCCAGGCCGGACGAGATGTTGAGCAGTCTGCGCTCGCCCGGCCAGCCCTCGGTGGCACGCAGGAAGGCGGCGCACAGCAGCAGCGGCGCTTCCAGGCCGACGCGCAGCGCGGCGCTCAGCTCGGCGGCTGCCGTGGCCTCCAGCGGCCCGGGGGCGGACACGAGCGCGGCGTTGTTGATCAGGCAGGCGGTGCGGAAGCGCCCTGCGGGCTGCTCGCACAGCCAGGCGGCCAGTCGCGCCGCCGCGGGCGCCGCCTCGGCGAGATCGAGCGTCCATTGGGTGAGCGCAGCGCCGGCGTTGGCCGCCTCGCGCGCCAGGGCGTCGTCGGCATGGCGCGAGATGCACAGCAGCGTGTGCGTGGGCTGCAGCAGGGCCTGTGCGATGGCGCGGCCCATGCCGCGCGAAGCGCCGGTGAGGATGTACAGCGATGCGGTCATGGCTTCGCCTCCGTCTCGAGGATGCGTTGCGCCAGCGCGTGCACGCCGGCGGGGGACAGGTCTTCGCTGGGCAGCCGGAGCGCGTTGCCCAACTGCTTGAGATGCGTGCCCTGCGAGCGCGCATACAGCGGGTCGTAGTGCAGCGACATCAGCTCGGCGAACAGCGGCCGCAGCTCGCCCTGCAGCGCCCAGCCCTGCCAGCGCAGCAGCGTCTGGTTGGGTTGCAGGCCATGCAGCAGCGCCAGCTTGCCGACGAGCGCGTCCCGGTCGTCGCCCAGGTAGGCGTAGTCGCGCAGCAGGTACTCGAGCCGGGCCGCGGGCGTGGCGTCGATCTCGATGCAGGGGCTGGCGCGCAGGCGCTCGATCAGCGGCAGCGGCACCGCGAGCCGCCCGATCTTCTTGCTTTCGGCCTCCACATAGATCGGCCGCGACAGGTCCAGCGTGTCCAGCTGCGCGGCGATCTGCGTCTCGAATGCCTTTTGCGTCGGCTGAGGCTGGCCGGGCAGGCTGCCGAGCACCGACCCCTTGTGGCAGGCCAGGCCTTCGAGGTCGAGCACCTGGGCGCCCCGTTCGGCCAGCGCCTGTAGCACGCGCGTCTTGGCGCTGCCGGTGGCACCGCACAGCACGCGCAGCGGCAGCTGCGGCGCCAGCGTTTCGATGCGCTCGATCACGTGCTGGCGCCAGCTCTTGTAGCCGCCGGCCAGTTGCTGCGCGTCCCAGCCCACCAGGCGCAGCCAGGTCACCATCGAGCCGCTGCGCATGCCGCCGCGCCAGCAGTACACCAACGGGCGCCAGTTGCGTGGCTGCTCGGCAAAGTGCTCGCGCAAGTGGCGCGCGAGGTTGGCCGCCACCATGGCCCCGCCCACGCGCTTGGCCTCGAATGCACCTTGCTGCTTGTACAAGGTGCCCACGATGCGGCGCTCTTCGTCGTCGAGCACGGGGCAGTTGATGGCGCCGGGCAGGTGGTCGAGCGCGTATTCCGCCGGCGAGCGGGCGTCGATCAGGGTGTCGAACTCGTGGCGCTGCGCCACGCCGACGCGGCGCTCAGGCGCAGCCATGGCGCAACAGGGAAGGCTGGCAATGCATGCGGCCGATTGTCGGCCACACGCGCGACGCGCTCAGGACACCTCGTCGGTCTCCCGCAGGTGCTTGCATTGCGGATGCTCGGCAAAGCGCGGCTGCTCGCACTGCTTCTTCATGCAGTAGTACAGCGAGAAGTTGGTGCGGCCGCTGCAGGCAGTGCGCGGCGCCGCCGCAGGTGGCGGGCTGTCGTGTGCAACCGTGGTGCGCGCAGGCGTGCGTGCAGCGGTGTTCGCGCGCCTGGCTGTGCTCGCGCTGCGCGTGCTGGCCTTCGCCGGCGGCGTGGCGGCCATGGTGCCGCTGGTGTTCGCCTGCGAGCTGCGGGGAGGCGGCGCGGTGTCCGCGACCGCGGAAGCGGCCGGCTGCGCTGCCGGTGCTGCCGCAAGAAGCGGTGCCGATGCGGCGGGCACGCCTGCCGTGGCCGCCGCGTCGGTGCCCGGTGTCGACGCCGCCGGGCCGGCAGGAGACGCATCGTTGCGCGCGATGGCCGTAGCGGGTGCCGCAGCCGCGGCCCGTGCGCTGGCGTCGCGGTCCGGGGTGGCGGGCGGTAGCGCGGCATTGACTTGCGGCGCTGGTGCCGGCACCGGCGCCGGCGCAGTCGCGCGCGACACCACGGACGCCAGCGTATCGGCCGCGTCCGGGCCGTGCAGCCCGAGCAGCGGTGCGGCACGCCATGCGCCCACGGCCACCACGCCGGCCACGGCCGCGGCCAGCAGCCACGGCCGGGCGCTGCGCCGGCGCGCGGGTGGCGCCTGCATCGGCTCGGCATGGTCTTCGAGCGGCAGCGCGGCCAGGTCGATCGGCGGCAGCATCGGCTCGTCGAAGGTCTCCGGCGCAGGCGCCGCCATCACCGGTTCTTCGCGCGCTGCCTTCTCCTCGTTCACCGCAGCCGGCGGCGGCAGCAGCTGCCCAGGCGCGCTGGCGGGGGGCGCGATGTCCTGCGGCTGGATCGGCGCCACCGCGGGGGCGGTGGCCAGCCAGGCCGGCGCGGGGCCGGTGCCGGGCTCGTCGGGCCGGGGCTCGGGCGGCAGGGCGGGTGCGGCGGCGGGGGCGGGGGCGGGCTGAGCGGGGCGGGGCGAGGCGGTCTCGCCGCCCGGCACCACCTTCAAGGTCACGCGCTGGGCAGCCGGCGCCGGCTCGGACGCGGGCGCGGGCGCGAGCACCGGTTCGATGCGCTGATCGGCGCGTCGCGCTGCCGGCCAGTCGCCGAAGCCGGACAGCGCGGCGTCGATCGCGGCGCGGATCGACTTCTCGTCGGGCCCGTCCTCGTCGTCGGCCGCCGCGGGCGCGGCGTCTGCGGGGGCGCCGGCGGCGGCGGCTGCGGCAGCGGGCGGTGGCACGGCCTGCAGCGGCGGGCCCTCGACCGCGACGTCGGGCTGCACATGCTTGCGCTCCAGCGCCTGCAGCAGCTCCTCGGTGCTTTGAGGGCGGTCGCCGGGGCGCACGGCGAGCGCGCGGTCGAGCGCCGCAAGAAACGGTGCGCTGTAGTGCAGGCCGGGGAAGTTGCGCTCCACCAGCTGCGCCACCTCGGCGACCGGCATCATCGAGGCCTCGTTGACCGCGCGCACGGTGGCCGGCACCGGCGCGCGCCCGCTGAGCGCGAAGTAGGCCACCGCGGCCAGGCCGTAAAGATCAGTCCACGGCCCTTGCGGCAGCGTGCTGCTTTCGGCGTATTGCTCGATCGCGGCATACGACGGGTTGAGCACCGCGGTGAGCGGCTGCGTCATGTCGGCCACCACGCGGCGCGCCGAGCCGAAGTCCAGCAGCACCGGCCGGCCATCGGGCTTGAGCAGGATGTTGCCGGGCGACACGTCGCGGTGCAGGCAGTTGCCGGCGTGCAGCACCTGCAGCGCGCCCAGCAGCGGCAGCAGCAGGCGCTCGCGCAGCCAGGTCTCGTCGGGCGGGCGCAGCATCGGGCGGCGCGCGTCGAGCAAGGTGGGGCCTTCGCAATAAGGCATCGCCATGTAGGCGGTGTGGTTCTCCTCCCAGAAGCGGTACACGCGCACCAGCGAAGGGTGGTCGAACTGCGCCAGCAAGCGCGCCTCGCGCAGGAAGGACTGCAGCCCGCGCAGGAAGGCGTCGCGGTGCCCCGCCTCGCGCAGGCCGATCGCGCTGCCCTGGCCGCGACCGGATAGTTGCAGCGGCAGGTACTCCTTGACCGCGATCGGGCGCTGCAGCGCCAGGTCGGTGGCCAGGTAGACGATGCCGAAGCCGCCCTGGCCGAGCGTACGCTCGACCCGGTAGCCGCCGCCGAGCACGGTGCCGGGCGGCAGCGCATCGCGCGCCTGGCGCGGCGGCTGGGTGCCGTCGCCGGCGCGTTGCATCGGAGGGGAAACAGTGCTCATCGTGTAGGCCTCGTGCGCGCCTGGCAATCGCACAGCGCGATGCCTGCGGCGCTTTGCAGCATGTCGGGGTTATAGGGGAGCCGGCTGCTAAACACGGTAGCCAAGCGTGAGCGGCCGTGACAGGCCCGGTGGAGCAAACGGCGTGCGCGCCCCGCGGGCTAGAAGGGTGCGGGGCTTTCGAAATTCAGGGCGCAGCCGCCAGCCGGATGAGCGAACGCCAGCGCCGACGCATGCAGCATCAGCCGTGGCGCCCCGTCCTGCGGCCCGTACAGCGCGTCGCCCACGATCGGGTGGCCGAGCGCGAGCAGGTGCACGCGCAACTGGTGCGAGCGGCCTGTCACTGGCTCCAGCGCGAGCCGGGTGGTGCCGGCGTCGTGATGCGCCAGCACCTGATAGCGCGTCAGCGACGGCTTGCCCGCCGCGTCCACCTTCTGGCGCGGGCGGCGCGGCCAATCCGCGGCCAGCGGCAGGTCGATCTCGCCGGCAAGGCCGGCCAGCCGCCCGTGCACCACCGCCAGATAGCGCTTGTGCACCTGCCGCTGCTCGAACGCGATGCCGAGCGCGCGCTGTGCCGCCTTGCCGCGTGCGAACACCATCAACCCCGAGGTGGCCATGTCGAGCCGGTGCACCACCTCGGCATCGGGCCACGTGAGCTGCAGACGCGCGAGCAGGCAGTCGCGTCCGGCTTCGCCGCGACCCGGAACGGCGAGCAGACCGGCGGGCTTGACGCACACCAGCAGGGCGTCGTCCGCATGCAGCAGCTCGACCGCGCCCCCCTGAATCGGGGGTGCGCTCACCCCTGCCGTGGGAGCGCTCGTTGCCCCCAGCGCTGAGCTTCTGCTTCGTTCGGAAGTGACTTCACCACGATTGACCACTGAAAGAGGAATCCTTATGAAGCTCGCGAAACTTACGCGCGTCAGCGCTGCCATGGCCTGCGTGCTGAGCATCGCCGCCTGCGGCGGCGGGGGAGACAGCAGCCCCGCGCCGAGCCCTGCTCCCAGTCCAAGCCCGAGCGGCGGCCCGTTTGCCCTTGGCGGCACGGTGAGCGGCCTGACCACCAGTGGTCTCGTGCTGGCGAACGGCAGCAGCACGGCCACCGTCGCCAGCGGCGACACCAGCTTCAATTTTGCCGACAAGGTGGCCAGCGGCGGCGCGTACAGCGTGACCATCCAGAGCCAGCCCGCCGGGCAGACCTGCAGCGTGGGCAGCGGCAGCGGCACGGCCAGCGCCGACGTGACGAACATCGCCGTCACCTGCCGCGACTACGTGATGTACGTGCTGAACCGCAACGACAAGAACATCGACGTGTTCAGCTTGTCGCCGAGCACCGGCGTACCCACGATGACCACGCCGGCAGCGGTGAGCACCGGCCAGACGCCGCGCGACCTGGTGTTCAGCGCCGATGGCAGCTCGGCCTACGTGGCCAACTTCGACAGCGCCACGATCTCGCGCTACACGGTGGCGGCGGACGGCGCCCTCACGGCGGCCGACACCACGAACACCGACATCGGCCCCTCCGCGCTCGTGCGCACGGCGGACGGCAAGTTCCTCTATTCGGTGGATTTCCAGGCGCTGCAGATCAACCCGTTCTCGATCGGCAGCGGTGGCGCGCTCACCGCGCTCAACCCGGCGCGCGTGGCCACCGGCAACAACCCGGTCGGCGGGGCGATGTCGCCGGACGGCAAGTTCCTGTACGTGACCAACTTCACCAGCGGCACGATCGGCCAGTACAGCGTGGGCGCCGACGGCAGCCTGACGCTGGCGGACACGGCCACTCTCGGCGCGGGCGCCGGCCCGCGCCAGCTGGCCTTCACGCCCGATGGCAAGTTCGCCTATGTCACGCGCAGCAGTTCCTCGACCAACGTGGTGGAGGAGTTCAGCGTGGGCAGCGACGGCAAGCTGACGCCACTGCCCACGCCCACCATCGCCACCGGCACCTTCCCGGACGGCATCGTGGTGAGCCCGAACGGCAAGAACGTGTATGTGGCCAACACCACCGGCAACACCGTCACGCAGTACGCGATCGGCGCGGACGGCCAGCTGAGCGCGCTGGCACCGGCATCGGTGGCCACCGGCGCGGGCCCGCGCGGCCTGTCGTTCACTCCGGACGGCCGCTTCCTCTTCGTGAGCAACCTCAACAGCTCGACCGTCATGCAGATGAGCATCGGCGCCGACGGCACGCTCACGCCTGTGGGCAGCGCCATTGGGCTGAGCTCGGCGGTGTCGAGCCCGTGGAGCGTGGTCGTGCGTTGAGTGCCGCCTAACGTGCCGTGGGAGTGCCGCCGGCCAGCTCGAAGCCGGCGGCCAGATGCTCCACTGCGGTGGCCACGCCCTTTGCGCGCGCCTTCTCGAAGGCCTCGCGCGCACGGGCAGCGTCGCCTTGCAGCCGGAACTGCTGGCCCAGGCTGAACCAGGCCTCGGCCAGCGCCACGTCACGCTCGTCGCCGTGCCGGTTGCCCTGCGCTCGTGCCAGCAACTGTTCGGGCGTGAGCGCGCCCACCAGGAGGGCCAGTGCCGGCGCAGGCCAGTGGCCGTCGGCGGTGTTGCGCGCGTGCTGCGCCAATGCGGCCGGCAACGCGAGACCAGCGCGTTGCAGTGACCACGCCTGCCACAGCTGCGCCTGTGCGGCGTCGCTGGCATTGCCGCTGCCCGCGCGCAGGGCGGCTGCCTTGGCGAAGTCGTTGGCTGCGCTTTCGTACTGCGCGGCGTAGAAGCGCGCGAGGCCGCGCCGGTACAGCACGGCATAGGCTTCCTCGCCCAGGCTCAGCGCCTCGGTGTATTCGGGCACGCTGCGCGCGAACTCGCCCTGCGCGAACAGCAGGTTGCCGCGGCACCGGTGCGCGCGGCCGTACACCGGCGCCACCTGCACCGCCCGCTCGGCGTCGCGCAAGCCGGCGGGCGTGTCGCCACGTTCTGCCAGCGCCTCGGCGCGGTCGCACAGCGCCTCGGCCAGATCCTCGCCGGCCAGTTGCTCGCCATCGATGGCGAGCGTGTTGCGCTCGATCTGCAGCACCAGGCGCGCCTGCATCGCCTGTTGCATCGACGTGCGGCCCAAGCCGAGGAAGCCGCGCGACTTGAGTTCGCTGGCATCCACCGTCACCACACCCAGCAGTTGCCGCTGCAGCGTCTTCAGCGCCTGCGCGAGCGGCGGCAGCTGCTGCGGCTGCACCTGGCCCACGCGCGGCGCGTACTGCACGTCCACCTCGGTGAGGTTGCCGCGGAAGCTGCGCTGCACGTCGGCCACGTAGAAGTCGCTGGCCAGGTGCACGCTGGCCGGCTCGCGCAGCGCGCTCACCTCATCGGGCCAGTGGATCGCCAGGTGGTAGCGCGCGCGGTACGGCAGCTCGGCCACGGTCACCGGAAAGCGGCGGTTGAAGTTGTCCGGCAGCTTCACGGTGCCGGCAATGTTGTCGGGAAAGAAGCGCAGCGCCCAGTCGCCGTCGAGCCGGCGCGTGAGCTCGGGAATCTCGAACTCGGCCCGCACCGTGATCGCATTGGCCGCGCTGTCGTCGTGCACCTGCGGCTCACCGAGCAGGCGGATGCCCGGGTAGCGGCGCTCGTAGCTGCCTTGCACCTGGCGCCGGCGCTGCTCGGGGCTCATGCGCTGATAGGCCAGCCGCATCAGCTCGGCGTTGGTGCCGTGCCAGGTCTGGCGCATCGCCAGCTGCCCGCTGCCGCCGAGCGCGGGCACCGTGAACTCCTCGCTCAGCTCGCGCGTGGCCAGCGCCAGCGGGTCGGGCGAATGCAAGGTGGCCAGCGCCTCGGTGTCAGCGCGCACCACGAGCCCGGTGGCGCCTTCGAGCACGCCCAGCGTGGCGAGCGCGCCGCGCTGGCCCAGGCGCGTGCCGTCGAGGTAGTAGCTGACGCCGCCGATGCGGGCCTGCGCCACCACGTGGTCGAACACGTCGGGATTGGGCAGCAGGCGCGCCGGCGTGCGCGGCGCCGTCAGCGCCACCAGCACCGGGTCGGCCTCGATGCCCAGCGCGCGCAGCAGCGTGACCAGCAGGTAGCTCTTGTCCTTGCAGTCGCCATAGCGGCGCTGCACCACCTCGGCAGGCGGGTAGGGGCGATGCGAGCTCTCGCCCATCGACACGCTGAAGTAGCGGATCTGCTCCTGCACCCACTGCAAGGCGGCCGCCGCCCGCTGTTCGGGCGTGGGCAGAGCGCGCCAACGCTGCAGCAGCGGCTGCAGTTCGGGCGGCAAGGCGGGGTCGGGCGGGAACAGGCCCGCGGCCCACTGCGCCACCTGGTGCCAGCTGTCGAACTCGGTGAATTGCAGGAAGCGCGCACTGAAGAAGTCCTCGGGCACGCCGGGTTCGTCGTCCAGGCTGTCGATCGCGCGCTCCTCGAAGCGCAGCACGGTGGTGGGCGCGCCGGGTGCACTGAGCTGCTGCGGCTCGATGTGCGTGCTGCGGTGGTCGCCTTGCATGCGCCAGGCCACGTGGCGGGCGGCCGGCGCGATCAGCGTGGCGCGGCGCAGCTCCACCGGCTCGGCGTGGTCCCACTGCACGGTGTGGCTGTAGCGGGCACCGAGCGCCGGGTTGCGGCCTTCCAGCGTGTACACCAGGTGCAGCGTGTCGCCCACGCGCACGTCGTCGAGCAGCAGCACCGCCGTCACCATGCCGCTGTAGATGCCGCTTTCGAAGCCGCTCTCGCGGTCGAGGAAGCGCAGGCTGGCCTGCTGCAGGCGGTCCAGCACCTGGCCGTCGCGCACGATCTCCACGCGGTGCAGCCGGATGCGCTGGTACTGGGGCACGTAGTACAGCGCGTACTGGCCGATCTGCGCCAGCTCCGACGCATCGTTCACCTGCAGCGCGCGGTTCACCAGGTATTGCACGCCGGCGTCGAGGTGGATCTGGGTTTCGGCCACGCGCACCACCAGCGGTGCCTTGTGCGTGGCCGGCGGCATCTCGGCGAAGGGCAGGGCCCAGGACGGCAGCGGGTCGCCGCGCGTGAAGGCCGAGGCCGCGGCCGTCTCGCGCGCTGCCGGTTGCGCAAGGCACATCGTGCCGGCCAGGGCAAGTGCCAGCACGAGCACGCCACGCAGCACGACAGCCTGTCCTCGCATCGCGCCCACGTTAGCGGGGCAGCGGCTGGGCCGATGCGCGGAAGTGACGGCTTCCGACGGGCCAATACCGCCCGCGCGACATAAAACGAAACACGCCGATACCGCAGCGAGAGGACGCGCGCCGCCCCGCCTTGCACCATCCGCGCGTCAACCTGCACGAGGAGCACTGATGGGACTCTGGTTCAAGCCCGCATTCGCCGGCGGCCCCGGGCCGCTGCACTGGTTCGCGCGCCACGGCTGGCGCCGTCATCGCCACCCGCATGCGCGCACGGGCGACTGGCAGAGGCGCATCGCCGAGCGCGCGAGCGGCCGGCTCGGCCTGAATGCCGAGCAGCGCACCGCGCTGGACACGCTGCTGGCGCGCCTGCAGGCGCAGCGCGCCGCACTGCGCGGCAGCAGCCACTGGGGCGAGCAGCTGCACGGCCTGGTGCGCGACAAGACCTTCGACCGCTGGCAGGCGCAGGACCTGCTGCACGCGCGCGTGCAGGCGCTGCGCGAGCACGGCCCCCAGGTGATCGAGGCGCTTGCGGTGTTCTACGACGGCCTGGACGCGCAGCAGCAGCACCAGGTGCGCGCGCTGATCGAACGTTGGAGCGATTAGAGTCGCGCGCATGCGCCGCCTGCTGCTGATCGACGACGACGAACAACTCGCCGCCCCGCTGGCGAGCTACTTCCGGCGCTTCGACTTCCAGCTCGACGCCGCCGCCCGCCCCGGTGTGGGCCTGGCGATGCTGCAGGCCGCGCCCTACGACGCGGCGATCCTCGACGTGATGCTGCCGGAGATGGATGGCTTCGAGCTGTGCCGCACGATCCGCCGCGGCAGCGACATCCCGATCGTCATGCTCACCGCGCGCGGCGACGTGATGGACCGCGTGGTCGGGCTGGAGCTGGGCGCCGACGACTACCTGCCCAAGCCGTTCGAGCCGCGCGAGCTGCTGGCGCGGCTGCAGAGCATCCTGCGGCGTGGCCGCGCGCCGGCGTCGGGCGCGCAGCGACTCGAGTTCCAGGGCCTGGTGATCGACCTGCAGCGGCGCGAGGTGCTGCGCCGCGGCGCAGCGGTGGAGCTCACCGGCACCGAGTTCGAGCTGCTCGCGCTGCTGGCGCGCGAGCCGGCGCGCGTGTTCGGGCGCGACGAGATCCTGGAGCGCCTGCGCGGTGCCGCGGCCGAGGATTTGTACACGCGCGCCGTCGACATCCTGGTGAGCCGGCTGCGCAAGAAGCTGGAGCCGCTGGACTGCATCAAGACGCTGCGCAACGTGGGCTACGCCTTCGCGGCGGCGCGCCCATGAGCCGGCACCCCGCACGCCGGCATCGCCTGGCGCCTTGCCCCGCGGGGGGCTGGCGCGGCGCGGTGTGGCGCTTCAAGCACACGCTCAAGTGGCGCCTGGTCAGCCTGTTCCTGCTGCTGGCGGTGCTGGTCACCGCCACCTTCGTGTGCGGCATGTACCAGCTGCTGGGTGCGGGCTGGGAGGTGTACGACCGCCCGCTGGTCAACGACTACCTGGACCGGCTGGTGGCGCAGATCGGCACCCCGCCCGACGTGGCCCGGGCACGGGCGCTCACCGAGCACCTGCCGCTGACCGTGACGATTGAAGGCCCGGTGGTCAACTGGTCGTCGCATCCGGCGTCGGCGCGCTTGCACTGGCCGCTGCCGCAACGCCTGCTCGCCGGCCCCGGGCTGGACCGGCTGCACGTGCGCACATTGCCCGATGGCCACCGCATCACCTTCGACTTTGCGGAGGATCCGCAGCGCATGCCGCGCCACGTGCGCATCGGCTGGACCACGCTGGGCGTGCTGCTGCTGCTGACCGGCATCGCCTATGCCTATGTGCGCCGGCTGCTGCGCCCGCTGGAGGACGTGCATGAAGGCGCGGTGCGCTTCGGGCGCGGCGAGTTCGCGCATCGCATCCCGCTGCGCACGCACGACGAGCTGGGCGAGCTGGCCGAGCAGGTGAACACGATGGCCGGCGAGATCCAGCGCATGCTCGACGCCAAGCGCGCGCTGCTGCTGGCGATCAGCCACGAGCTGCGTTCGCCGCTCACGCGCGCCCGCGTCAACGCCGAGCTGATCGACGATGGCGACGCCAAGGCGGCACTGCTGCGCGACCTGGCCGAGATGCGCGACCTCGTCACCGAGCTGCTGGAGAGCGAGCGCCTGGCCGCCGGCCACACCGCGCTGCAGCGCGAGCCGGTGGATCCGAACGCGCTGCTGCTCGAAACGCTGGACGCGCACTTCGCGGACCGCGCAGTGGATACCGAACTGGCGCCGCATCTCGGCTGCGTGGCGCTGGACCGCGTGCGCATCAAGCTGCTGTTGCGCAACCTGCTGGACAACGCGCTGCGCCACAGCGCGCAGGCGCCGCGCCCGCCCTGCGTCAGCACGCAAGCCGAAGACGGCCTGCTGAAGATCACCGTGCGTGACCACGGGCCGGGCGTGGCGCCCGAGCACCTGCCGCACCTGACCGAAGCCTTTTATCGGGCGGACGCGGCGCGCCAGCGCGCCACCGGCGGCTTCGGGCTGGGCCTGTACCTGTGCGGGCTGGTGGTGCAGGCCCACGGCGGCACGCTGCACATCCGCAACGCCGAGCCGGGGTTGAGCGTGGAAGTGCGGCTGCCGATGCGCTAAGCCGCCGCGGCGGGCACCAGGCGCACGCGCGTGCCGGTCACCGCCACCACCTGACCGGAGCGCAGCTTGGCGCTGCGCCGCAGCTCGGGTTGGCCGTCCACCTGCACCTTGCCGCTCTGCACCATGGCCTTGGCCGCGCCGCCACTGCCGGCCAAGCCGGTGGCCTTGAGCAACGCGTCCAGCGTGATGTGGTCGCCGCGCACTTCGAAATCGATCAGCTGCATCGGCGCATTGTGAGGCCGCGGCCAATTGGCCCGGCTAGCGGCGCGCGGCCGTCACGCGCCACACCGTGTTGCCCACATCGTCGGCCACCAGCAGCGCACCTTGCCTGTCGATCGCCACGCCCACCGGCCGCCCCTGCGCCTCGCCGCGCAGGTTGAGAAAGCCGGTGAGCACGGGCTGCGGAGGGCCCGAAGGCTTGCCGTTGGCGAACGGCACGAACACCACTTCGTAGCCGCTCTTGGGCTTGCGATTCCACGAGCCGTGCTCGCCGATGAAGGCACCCGAGTCGAAGGGCGGGGGCAGCTTGCCGCCGTCGGCAAAGGCCAGGCCGAGCGGCGCCACGTGCGAGCCCAGCCCATAGTCGGGCTTCACCGCCTTGGCCACCAGCTCCGGCCGCTGCGGCTGCATGCGCTCGTCGACGTGCGGGCCCCAGTAGCTGTAGGGCCAGCCGTAGAACGCACCGTCGGACACAGCCGTGAGGTAGTCCGGCACGAGGTCGTTGCCCAGCTCGTCGCGCTCGTTCACCACCGTCCACAGCACGCCCGTCCGCGGCTCCCAGGCCAGGCCGTTGGGGTTGCGCAGGCCGGTGGCATACACGCGGTGGCGGCCGCTGGCAGGATCGACCTCCCAGATGGCGGCGCGTCCGGCCTCGGCCTCGATGCCGCGCTCGCCCACGTTGCTGTTCGAGCCCACGGTGGCAAACAGGCGCGAGCCGTCGCGGCTGGCCAGGATGTTCTTGGTCCAGTGGTGGTTGATCGGCCCGGCCGGCAGGTCGATCACCTTGCTGCCGTGCCCGTCGAGATGGGTGGCGCCCGGCGTGTAGCTGAAGCGCAGGATCGCGTCGGTGTCGGCCACGTACAGGTCGTTGCCCACCAGCGCCATGCCGAACGGCGAGTGCAGCTCGTCGATGAACACGGTGTGCAGCTCGGCCACGCCGTCCCCGTCGGCGTCGCGCAGCAAGGTGATGCGGTCGGCGCTGCCGCTGGCCGCACCGGCGCGCTTCATCGTCTGCTTCATGAACCAGCCCTTCACGCCCTTGCCTTCGCCGGGCCGCGGCGGCGCGTTGGTCTCGGCCACCAGCACATCGCCATTGGGCAGCACGTACAGCCAGCGCGGGTGGCGCAGGCCCGCGGCCAGGGCGTTCACCGCCAGTCCGTCGGCGGCCTGCGGCATGGCGCCGGGCGCCCAGCCCACGGCCGGCGCAATGTCCACCGTGGGTACCAGCGGATGGTCGGGTTCGGGCAGCGTGGGATTGGGGCCGATGCCGATCGGGGTGTCGCTGCGCAGCGTCTCGGCGCCGGCGGCAAGGCCGATCGAGCAGGCGGCCAGCATCAACAGGGCTCGGGCGCGCATGGTCTCTCCTTGTGCGGGCCTGCCGGCAAACGGCTTACCCGGCGGGCGGGGCCAGTTCCCGCATTGCATCAGTGCCGATCCAGCGCGCTGCCGGGCAGGGCGCCCCGCGCAGACGGGCCGCCACGGCCAGCGCGTCGATGCGCAGCGCCGGGTTGCGCTTGCCAATCTGCCGCAAGGCCCAGTTGACCGCCTTCTTCACGAAATTGCGCTCGTCATCGGCTGCGGCCTCGATCAGCGGCAGCGCCGCGCGGAACTGGTCGTCGCCTGCATGCCGGTCGTGCACTGCCAGCGACGCGAGCAGCGCAAAGGCGGCGCGGCGGGCGAACTCGTCGCGCCGCCGGGCCCACTGCGGCACCTTGCGCCACGCCAGCGGCGAGTGCACGAACGCGTTGTTGCAGGCCTGGTCGCACACGTCCCATGACTGCATGCCCTTGACCCAGGCGTCCATCTGCGCGGCGGTGAACTGCTGCGGGTCGGCCGTGAAGGCGGCCAGGATCTGTGCGTCGGGCACCTCGGTGGCCCATAGTGCGAGGGCACGCCCGTGGTGGCGCCCGACCTGCCGCGCGAGCCGGCGCAGGGCGGGAATCGACCACCCGATGCGCCGCTCGGTGTTCATGCCGAAGCGCGCCATGCCCTGCAGGTCGGGCGCGGGCTGCGGCCCGGCCCGCAGCACGTCGAGCACCGCTTCTGCAGTGGGAGCGTCGGAGGGGTGCAACAAGTTCACGCTGGCGACAGGCTTGCCGGAGGGCCCTTGACGCGCATCAAACCATGGCCCGCCCGTGCATGACTACAGTGGCCGCCTGCTTTGGAGGATGCGATGCCGTTGGAGTTGTACCGTGGCGATGGCCACCTGTGTGTGATGTTCAGCAACTTGAGCGGCGCCCATACCGAGGCCGTGCAGGCTAACCAGTTTCTCGTGGTGGACGGTGACAGCGCTGCCATCCTCGACCCGGGCGGCAACCTGGCCTACAACGAGCTGCAGGTCGGCATGCTGCGCTACTTTCCGCCCAGCAAGCTGACCGCGATCCTCGCGTCGCACGCCGACCCGGACATCATCGCGTCGCTCGACCGCTGGATGACCAGCACGGCCGCCAAGGTGTACATCAGCGCGCTGTGGGAGCGCTTTGCGCCGCACTTCTGCAAGCCCGGCAAGACCGAGGGCCGCATCATCGGCATCCCGGATCGCGGCATGCGCATCAAGCTGGGCCAGAACGACCTGGTGGCGCTGCCGGCGCACTTCCTGCACTCCGAAGGCAACTTCCAGTTCTGGGATCCGGTGAGCCGCATCCTGTTCTCCGGCGACCTCGGGGTGTCGCTGGGCGGCAACCCGGGTAGCTTCATCACCTCCTTGGCTGACGCGCTGCCGCGCATCGAGCCGTTCCACCGCCGCTACATGGTGAGCAACAAGGCGCTGCGGCTGTGGGCGCAGATGGTGAAGGCGTTGCCGATCGAGATGATCGTGCCGCAGCACGGCGCGCCGATGCGCGGCGCCGCCGTGCGCGAGTTCATCGAGTGGGTGCAGAACCTGGCCTGCGGCATCGACCTGATGAGCGAGCGCGACTACGCCGTGCCGGCCTGAGCCACGCCGTCGGCGCGGAACATCGCCTTGATGCCGCGCACCGCCTGGCGGATGCGCGCCTCGTTCTCGATCAGCGCCATGCGCACGTGGCCGTCGCCGTTGTGGCCGAAGCCGACACCCGGCGACACGCACACCCGGGCCTTGGCGAGCAATTGCTTGGCGAATTCGAGCGAGCCGAGCGCGCGGTAGGGCTCGGGGATGCGCGCCCAGATGTACATCGACGCGCGCGGCTTGTCGACCGGCCAGCCGGCCTCGTGCAGGCCCTTCACCAGCACGTCGCGCCGGCTCTGGTACTGCGCCACGATCTCCTGCACGCACTGCTGGTCGCCTTCGAGCGCGGCGATCGCCGCCACCTGCAGCGGCGTGAAGGTGCCGTAGTCGTGGTAGCTCTTGATGCGCGCCAGCGCGGCCACGAGATCCGGGTTGCCCACCATGAAGCCCACCCGCCAGCCGGCCATGTTGTAGCTCTTGCTCAGCGTGAAGAACTCGACCGCCACGTCCTTCGCGCCGGGCACCTGCATGATCGACGGCGCCTTCCAGCCGTCGAACGCGATGTCGGCATAGGCCAGGTCGTGCACCACGAGGATGTCGTGCAGCTTGGCCAGCGCGATCACGCGCTCGAAGAACTCGAATTCCACGCACTGCGCGGTCGGGTTGCTCGGGAAGCCGAGCACCATCATCTTCGGCTTCGGGTAGCTGGTCTGGATGGCGCGCTCGAGCTCGGCGAAGAAGTCCACCTCGGGCGTGTTGGGCACGGTGCGGATGTCGGCACCGGCGATCACGGCGCCGTAGATGTGGATCGGGTAGCTCGGGTCGGGCACCAGCACCGTGTCGCCGCGGTCCAGCGTGGCCAGCATCAGGTGCGCCAGCCCTTCCTTGGAGCCGATGGTGACGATCGCCTCGCGCTCCGGATCGATCTGCACGCCGTAGCGGCCTTCGTACCAGTGCGAGATCGCGCGCCGCAGCCGCGGGATGCCTTTGCTCGCCGAGTAGCCGTGCGTGTCGGGCCGGCGCGCCACCTCGCACAGCTTGTCCACGATGTGCTGCGGCGTGGCCCCGTCGGGGTTGCCCATGCTCAAGTCGATGATGTCCTCGCCACGCCGGCGCGCTGCGAGCTTGAGCTCGGCCGTGATGTTGAAGACATAGGGAGGCAGGCGATCGATGCGCGCAAAGCGGCGCGGGCCTGGAGAGGCAGACATGGCAGATCCTTCACGTGAGCGCCCGGAACCGTCCGAGCGACGTGGCCGCATGGTGCGCGGACCGGCGTCGATGCTAGCCGAGAAGCGCGCTACTCGGCCTTGCTGCGCGGCCGGGTCGGCACCGTGGCATTGCACAGGTCGATGTGGCGCGGGCTGTGCACGAACCAGGCCTCATGCCGCACGCGGCGCGCGGCCAGCAACTCGCGCCAGGTGGCGGTGTCGGTGCGCAGCACCTCGAAGGCCGGCTGCTGGGCCGGCGGCATGTCGGCCATCAGGCGCATGCGAAGGATCGGCGTGCGCTGCTCGGGCCGGCCATAGAAGCCCATCTCCGCCGTGCCGCGCGGCAGCGCCGCCAGCCACTGCATGCCCTGCAGCACGCGCCCGACCACGGTGATGTTGAGGTCCAGCCCGCGCGGGGCCTGGCCGATCACCGCATACAGCTCGGCGCCGTTGCTGCTGTCGGGCGCCATGTCGCGCCCGGCGCCCACCATGCCGTAGCAGTGCGCCAGCCAGGCGCGCCCGCTGCGCGGGTCGGCGGCCACGGGCATGCCGTCGACGAAGCCGGTGACCGGCGCCCAGCCGTCCACATCGGGCAGGCGCGTGAGCGGCAGGCCTTTCAGCGGCACTGAGAACTCGGCCGGCAGCTTCTTCTCGGCACTGCCCAGCGGGCGGGCACGCTCGGGTGCTTCGGCGTTCGGGTCTCCCCATTGGGTGACGTAGTTGTCCTGCACGCGCAGCACCGCCAGGCCGTCGAAGTAGCCCTCGTGCACCAAGGTGCGGATGTTGGCCGCATGGCGCGGTGCAAAGCGCGGTGCCAGCTCGATCACCACCGAGCCGGCCGGCAGGTCCATCACCACGGTGTTCTGCGGATCGAGCGGGCGCCAGTCCGCGGGCCTGGATTGTTCGAGCACCTGCGCCGCGGTGAGCGCGGCGGGGGCTGCTGCGGCCGGCAGGCTGGCGAAGGCGGCGAGCAGGGCGAGCGGCCAACGGGTCATCGGGCGTCTCCGGCAGAAAGGGCGGTGGCGCAGCTTAGCGCTCACTCGCCGGGGTAGCGCAGCCCGATCTGCGCTCGCATCGCGTCCATGCAGTGCATCAGGCCCAGCGTCTCGTCGAGCGGCATCACGGGGCTTTCGCGCAGGCCGGCGCGCAGGCAGCGTTGCACTTCGTCGATCTGGTGCGCATAGCCGTTGCCCACGTGCGGCAGGTGGCGCTCCTCCGGCTCGCGGCCGTCGCGCACCAGCGTCAGGCGCTCGGCGTGGAAGAACGGCCGGTGCAGCTCGATGCGCCCCGCGCTGCCCAGCACCAGCGCCCGCCACGGGGTGGCGCTGCGCAGCGAGCACAGGCCCTGGCTCCAGCCGCCGTCGCGATGGCGCAGCGTGAACAGCGTGTGCAGGTCGACGCCGGTGGGGCCGAGCTGCGCGTGCGCCCAGGCCTGCGCCACCGGGCCGAGCACGAAGCTGGCCAGCGACAAGGGGTAGATGCCCACGTCGAGCAGCGCGCCGCCGCCCAGCACCGGGTTCAACGCGCGATGCTCGGGCGGCATGCCGGCGGTCTGGAAGCCGAAGTCCGCCTGCACCGACAGCGGCTCGCCGATCGCGCCCGCCCGCACCAGCCGCCGCGCCTCGGCGACGGCCGGCACGAAGCGGCTCCACATCGCCTCCATCAGGAAGCAGCCGTGCTCGCGTGCCAGGCCCACCAGCGCCTCGGCCTCGCGCGCGTTCAGGGTGAACGGCTTTTCGCACAGCACCGCCTTGCCGGCGCGCAAGGCCAATGCCGCCGAGGCCGCATGGTCGGGATGCGGCGTGCCGATGTACACCACCTGCACGGCGGGGTCGTTCACCAGCGCCTCGTAGCTCCCGTGGGCGCGCACACCGGGATGCAACGCGGCGTTGCGGTCGGCGAATGCCTGGGCGCGCTCGGCCCCGCGCGAGCCCACCGCTGCCAGCCGGGCCCCCGGTACATGGGCCAGGGCCTCGGCCTGCGCCTGGCAGATGCCGCCGGTGCCCACCAGGCCCCAGCCGATCGTGTCGCTCGTCACATTGCGCTCCTCTTGAACTCGCCTGCCGGGGCCCCAGGTATCGGCCATGAACGCTCCTGCCCTCAAGCCCGTCTCGATCCCTGCCTCGCTCACCGTGGTGGCCACGCTGGCGCAGCTGCTGCAGCGGCTGGAGGCCAGCTCCGAGCCGGTGGGGGCGGACCAATACCGCTCGATCGCCCAACGTCTGGCCGACCTGCTGCGCGAGACGCCGCCCAGCGATGCGCTGGATGCCCTGCTGGCTGCGTTTCCCGCCGCGGGCGAACTGTACGAGAACCTGAACTACCAGCACGCGGGCCTGTGCCGCTCGCCGCTGGAGGCGTCGCTGAACGCGGAGCTGGCCGCTCGCGCCGCGCTGTCACGCGCTGGCGCCTGACGCCCCCGCCGGGCTTACACACTGCAACCCGAAGGGTGCGCCGCCACGCGCACGATTGGGCATGCGCGACTTCGAGGATTCGACCCTCTGGCGCATCAGCGCCTTCGAGCGCATGCGCCTGGAAACCGGCACCAGCGGCTTCCAGCGCCTGGCGGGCCCGACGCTGCTGCCCACCACCTTGCTCGCCGACCTGCGCCGGCTGCATGCCGATGCGGCCAACGACGACGCGCTGGAGGTGATGGCGGCCTGCCTGCGGCATCGCGAGGCGGCGCTGCTGCTGTTGCAGGTGGACCAGCTGGTGTGGCCGGTCACGCTGTTTCCGCAGGCCATGCTGGCGCATGCACCGCGCGACCTCACGCAAGCGTCCGACGCCGGGTTGGCCAGCCTGAAGGTGCTGGCCGCGGAGCCTCCGGGCGTGAAGCCGCCCGGCCACTGGATGCATGAGCGGGTGGGAGCCGCCGATCACTATCGGCCGTTGCAGCCGCTGCTGTGGGATCTGGCGTTGCGCGGGCCGCGCCGCATGCTGCTCAGTGAGATCGGCGGGCGCGCCGCCTATCGCTTCATGCCGAGCCGGCTGGAGGCGGCGCACATGCCGGCCAGCGGCGCCTTGCGTTCCGCGATGTCGAGGCTGCAGCGCGAGTCGGCGCCGCTGCGTGACATCGCCGGGTGGCCCGGCATGGGGGTGGAGCGCGCCAGCCGCCTGCTCAATGCGCTGTACCTGGCGGGTGCGCTGCTCGTGACGCGCAGCCACCCGGCTGCGCGCGAGCAAGGTGGCCTGCTGCGCTCGTTGTGGCGCGGCAGGCGCGGCAATCAGTGAAGCGGGGGCTCCACCTCGGGCATCGCCAGCTCGCGGCCGATCACCGCGCGGGCGTAGAGGTAGTTGTTGCGCGCCTGCTCGCTCAACGCGTCCATGTCCACATGGCCCTGCTGGTCGCAGGGAAACGCGTAGGCGCGGCCTTCGTGGAAGAGCGACTGGAAGCGCAGCATGTAGCTCGCCTGCGCGGCGCTGTCGCTCGAGGTGCTGGAGGGTGTCGTCATGATCGGTACTCCTTGAACCTTGCGTGACCCTCTCGTCACGTTTGAAGCAAGCGTAGGCGTCGCGTCACGCGCGCGGGATCGGACCACTGCCGTGCCGCACGTCGGTGTGCAGCGATGCCGCGTGTAGGAAGACGACTGACACGGCGTGGGGCAGGGCCTGCCCCGGTCACGTGACAATCGGCCCCATGCTGCTGCTCGCGCCCATGGAGGGCCTGCTCGATTTCACCTTGCGCGACACGCTCACCCGCGTGGGCGGCATCGACCGCTGCGTCTCCGAATTCATCCGCGTCACCGGCACCTTGCTGCCCGAGCGCGCGTTCGTGCGCGTGGTGCCCGAGCTGCGCACCGGCGGCCGCACCGCCGCGGGCGTGCCGGTGCGCGCCCAACTGCTCGGCTCCGACCCGGTGTGCCTGGCCGAGAACGCGCAGCGCCTGGCCGGCCTGGGACCGCATGGCATCGACCTCAACTTCGGCTGCCCGGCCAAGGTGGTCAACCGCCACGGCGGCGGCGCGATGCTGCTGCAGGAGCCGGAGCAGCTGCACCGCATCGTGGCGGCGGTGCGGCGTGCGGTGCCGCCGCAGGTGCCGGTGTCGGCCAAGATGCGCCTGGGCTTTGACGACGACGCGCTGGCCGAAGCGTGTGCACAGGCCATCGCCGAGGCCGGCGCGGCCGAGCTGGTGGTGCACGCGCGCACCAAGGCCCACGGCTATCGGCCGCCGGCGTACTGGGAGCGCATTCCGGCATTGAAGGCGGCGGTGCGCATCCCGGTGATCGCCAACGGCGAGATCTGGACCGTGGCCGATGCCGAACGCTGCCGCGCGGTGAGTGGCTGCGACGCGCTGATGCTGGGCCGTGGCATGGTGGCCGACCCGGGCCTCGCGCTGGCCATCCGCGGCGCGGCAGGCGGCCTGCCCTGGGCGCGCCTGCTGCCGCTGATGGCGGGCTTCTGGGGCCTGGTGAACGCGCGCGTCGAAGCGCGCCACCGCGCCGGGCGCCTGAAGCAGTGGCTCAACTACCTGCGCCGCCGCTACCCGCAGGCGCAAGTGGCCTATGACGCGGTGCGCACGCTCACCGATTCGCGCGCGGTCGGCGAGCGCCTTTTTTCCTCGGTGGGAACGCCGCCTGCCGAAACCCTGCAACCCCCCGAATTTGCCTGCGAGACCGCATGACCGAGACCGCTTACCCCAGCGCCGAACAGGCGATCGCCGAAACCCGCGCCTGGGTGGACGAGGCCGTGATCGGGCTCAACCTGTGCCCGTTCGCAAAAGCGGTGCAGGCGCGAGGCCAGGTGCGCTACGTGGTGAGCGACGACACCCACGTCGAGGATCTGCTGAACACGCTGAGCGTGGAGCTGCAGCGCCTGGTGGGCACCGATGCGGCCGAGATCGACACCACGCTGATCATCCATCCGCAGGTGCTGACGGACTTCCTCGACTACAACGACTTCCTCGAACTGGCCGACCAGCTGGTGCAGGAAATGGGGCTGGACGGTGTGCTGCAGGTGGCCAGCTTCCATCCGCAGTACCAGTTCGAAGGCACTGCGCCGGGCGATGTGTCGAACGCCAGCAACCGCAGCCCGTATCCCACGCTGCACCTGCTGCGCGAGGACAGCGTGGACCGCGCTGTGGATGCGTTCCCGCAAGCCGAGCGCATCTACGAAGCCAACATCGAGACGCTGCAGCGCCTGGGGCCCGAAGGCTGGGCCGAAATCCAGGCGCGCATCCGCCGCGCCGGGCAGGCCTGACGCCGGGCGTCAGGCCTAGACGCGGAACACCTGCACCACGCCGCTGCCGCTGCCGATTGCCCCACCAGCGCGGCGTTCTGCTGCGTCATGCGGTCGACCACGGCGAAGCCGCGGCCCTGCTCGCCGGCGCGTGCGGCTTCCACCGCCGCATTCAACGCGAGGATGTTGGTCTGGAACGCGATGCCGTCGATCACGCCGATGATGTCGGCGATCTTCTGCGAGCTGGCGTTGATCTGCTCCATCGTGCCCACCACCTCGGTCATCGCGCGCGCGCCGCGCTCGGCC
>CAMLIZ010000007.1 GCA_946480245.1 uncultured Pseudomonadota bacterium | reverse complement strand
CCAACCCTGCACGCCGCAGCTTCCTCAACCGCAGTGCGCTCGCCGGCCTGGCCGGCGTGGGCATGTCCGTGGGCCTGGCGGCCTGCAACAAGGGCAGCGGTGAATCGGGCGAAGCCAAGCCTGCCAACGCCGCGGCGGCGGGCGCGGTGGACTACAGCAAGTACGAGGTGCCGCCCGGCCAGCTCGACACCTACTACTCGTTCTCCAGCGGCGGCCACTCCGGCGAGGTGCGCATCTACGGCCTGCCGTCGGGCCGCTCGCTCAAGCGCATCCCCGTGTTCAACATCGACTGCCTGGTGGGCTGGGGCATCACCAACGAGTCGAAGAAGATCATGGGCACGCACCCGGACGGCAGCCTCAAGTACTACACCGGCGACACCCACCACGTGCACCCGTCGTACACCGACGGCACCTACGACGGGCGCTGGATCTTCGTGAACGACAAGATCCACAGCCGCCTTGCGCGCGTGCGCCTGGACACGATGGAGTGCGACCGCATCACCGAGCTGCCCAACGTGCAGGGCTTCCACGGCGTGTTCCCCGACAAGCGCGATCCGGTGGACGAGAAGATCAACCGCACCACGCGCGTGTTCTGCGGCAACGAGTTCCACATTCCGCAGCCCAACGACGGCCGCGACCTCGACGACCCCAAGAAGTACTTCTGCCTGTTCACCTGCGTGGACGCCGAGACCATGGAGCCGCGCTGGCAGGTCAAGATCGACGGCAACCTCGACCTCGTGGCCACGTCGTACGACGGCAAGCTGGCCTGCTCCAACCAGTACAACATGGAAGGTGGCGCGCACTACGAGGACATGATGTCCGCCGAGCGCGACGCCTGCGTGTTCTTCAACGTGGCGCGCATCGAGGCCGCCGTGAAGGCCGGCAAGACCTTCACCATCGGAAGCTCCAAGGTGCCGGTGGTCGATGGCACCCGGGCCGCCAACGCGGACCCGAAGACCGCGCTCACCTGCTACGTGCCGATCCCGAAGAACCCGCACGGCGTGAACGCCAGCCCCGACGGCAAGTACTACGCATGCTCGGGCAAGCTGTCGCCCACCGCTACGCTGATCGAGCATGCGCTGGTGCTCAAGTGGTTCGACGGCGAGCTGAAGAACCCGCGCGATGCGGTGGTGGCCGAGCCGGAGATCGGCCTGGGGCCGCTGCACACCGGCTTCGACAACCGGGGCAATGCCTACACCACGCTGTTCCTCGACAGCCAGATCGTCAAGTGGAACCTCGAGGCCGCGATCAAGCAGTTCAAGGGTGACAAGAGCGCGCAGCCGGTGGTGGACCGCATCGACGTGCACTACCAGCCGGGCCACGGCTTCACCTCGATGGGCGAGACCAAGGAGGCCGACGGCAAGTTCTTCGTGTCGGACAACAAGTTCTCGAAGGACCGCTTCCTGCCGGTGGGCCCGCTGCACCCCGAGACCGCGCAGCTGATCGACATCAGCGGCGACAAGATGAAGCTGGTGGCCGACCACTCGGTGTACTCCGAGCCGCACGACTCGATCATCGTGCGGCGCGACATCATCAAGACGCGCCAGGTCTACAACATCGACGACTTCCCCAATGCGGTGAAGGACGCCAAGGACTGCCGCGTCGAGCGCAAGGGCAAGCAGGTGACGGTGTACCTCACCTCGCAGGCGCCCGCGTTCGGGCTGCGCGAGTTCAAGGTGAAGAAGGGCGACGAGGTGACCATCATCCTCACCAACCTCGACAAGGTGGAGGACCTGACGCACGGCTTCGCGATTCCCAAATACAACATCAACTTCATCGTGAACCCGCAGGAGACCAAGTCGGTCACCTTCAAGGCGGATCAGCCGGGCGTGTACTGGTGCTACTGCACCAACTTCTGCCACGCACTGCACCTCGAAATGCGCACGCGCATGTTGGTGGAAGCGTAGCCGTACCGTGCAGCGAAGTCGCAGTACCCGGCACACGGCCGATTGGCTGGTGCGGCTGGTGGCCCTGCTGGTTGGCTGGCTGCTCGCCGGCACAGCGGGCGCCTCGGTGCAAGGCGGCGGTGCCTACGAGGCACCGCTGCCGGCAGCACTGGCCACCGACCCCGAGCTGTGCGCGCACGTGCCGTGTGCGGACGTGCTGCCGGGCGCGCAGAGCTTTTCTGCGCGCATCGGGAGGCCGCCCTATGTGGAGGCTTACCAGGGCGCCGGCGCTGCGCGCAAGCTGCTCGGATACGTGTTCCTGTCGACCGACATCGTCGACATGCCGGGCTACTCCGGCAAGCCGATCGTCACCTTGATCGGCATGGACACGCACGGCGTGATCACCGGTGCCAAGGTGCTGCGGCATTCGGAGCCGATCCTGCTGCTGGGCATTCCGGAATCGGCGCTCACGCACTTCATCGGGCAGTACAACGGCAAGCGGGCGGGCCAGCGCATCGAGATCGGCCATGCGCATGCCGACGACGGCATCACCGGGCTCGACGCGATCAGCGGCGCCACCGTGACGGTGATGTCGGAGAACCAGCTGATCCAGAGCAGCGCCAAGGCCGTGGCCGAGCAGGTGGGCATCCTGCCGCCCACGCGCCGGCCGCAGGCGCGCTTCGTGCCGCAAGCACAGTCGCGCAACTGGCGGCAATTGCTGGACGAGGGCGCCGTGAAGCGCCTGACCGTGCAGCCCGAGGACGTGGGCCTGCCGGCCGACGGCCAGCCCACGATCGACATGTTCTTCGGCGACCTGGGCGCGCCCGCCGTCGGGCGCAGCCTGCTCGGTGATGCCGAATACGCGTCATTGATGGCGCGGCTGAAGCCGGGCGAGCACGCGATCTTCATCATCTCCAGCGGGCATGAGAGCTTCAAGGGCTCGGGCTTCGTGCGCGGCGGCATCTTCGACCGCATCGCGGTGGCGCAGGGCAGCGACAACTTCACCTTCCGCGACCTCGACTACCTGAACCTGTACGGCGTGCGCGCTGCCGGCGCGCCGGCGTTCCGCGAGTCGGGCATCTTCATCCTGCGCAGCGAGGGCTTCTCGTCGGCGTATCCGTGGCGCATGGTGTTCCTCGCCAATCGCATCGACCGCGACACCGGCGCCAAGACCTTCACCAGCTTCGACGCCGACTACTGGCTGCCCGCGGCCTATCTCGAAGGCGGCCGCCCGCACTACGACGCGCCGGCGCCGCCCTGGCTGCAGATCTGGAAGACACGCTCGATCGAGATCGCGCTGTTCGCGCTGCTGCTGGCCGCGGCCGGCACCGTGTATGCGCTGCGCGACCGGCTGGTGCGCCGCGCCGAGCGCAAGGACAAGCGCTGGGTGTCGATCCCCAAGTACGCCCTGTGGGTGGCGAGCCTGGGATTCGCGGGCTTTCACCTGATGGCGCAGCCCTCGATCACGCAGGTGCTCACGTGGTTCCACGCGATCCTGTTCAAGTGGCAGTGGGGGCTGTTCCTGTCCGACCCGTTCGTGTTCCTGTTCTGGTGGTTCATCATCATCAGCGTGTTCTTCTGGGGCCGCGGCATGTTCTGCGGCTGGCTGTGCCCGTACGGTGCGCTCAGCGAGATCACGCACAAGGTGGCCGGCGCGCTGGGCCTGCGGCGCTGGCAGACCAAGCTGCCGCAGGCACTGCACGACAAGCTCAAGTGGGTGAAGTACGGCGTGTTCGCCGGGCTGCTGGGCGTGTCGTTCTACTCGATGGGGCTGGCCGAGAAGCTGGCCGAGATCGAGCCGTTCAAGACCACCTTCCTGGTCGGCGTGACGCACCGCACCTGGCCCTTCGTGGCGTTCTGGTCGGCGCTGCTGGCGGCCTCGATGTTCATCGAGCGGCCGTTCTGCAAGTACCTTTGCCCGCTGGGCGCGTCGCTGGCGATCCCGTCCACGTTCCGCTGGTGGGGCCTGAAGCGCAAGAAGGAATGCGGGCCGTGCCGCGCCTGCGAGGTGGGCTGCGCGTCGCAGGCGATCGACCGGCAAGGCCGCATCGACCAGCGCGAGTGCCTGCTGTGCCTGGACTGCATGGTGATGTACTACGACGAGCATGCCTGCCCGCCCTTGGCCGGCGAGCGCAAGAAGCGCACGCGTGCCGGGCTGGAGCTCACGCCGATCGGTGCCGACGGCTACTACATCCCGCTGCACCCGGTGCCTGCGGTGCCTGCGCCGGCGCCCGCACCGGTGCCGCAGCGCCCGGGCACGCTGGCCTGGCTGCGCGCGGAGCTGGTGGACCACCTGCTGCCGTGGAACCGCAGCTTCCTCACGCATCCGCTGTTCTTCCGCGCGGCGGGCATCGGGCTGGCGGTGCTGGTCACCTGGGCCTGGCTGCTCGGGGCGGCCGGCAAGCTGGGGCCGGGCATCGTGCTCGGCTGGTGGCTGGCCTGGAGCGCCTACGAGCTGGTGGTGCGCATGGCCTGCAAGCCGCAGGTGAAGGAGGGCCCGTGGTGGGGCCGCGCACTGCGCCCGGCGAGCTGGCCCGACATGGCCGCTTACGTCGGCATGAAGAACCTGCTGATCGGCGCGGCACTGTTCCTCTTCATGAACGCCGTCGGCGTGCTGCCGTGGCTGCGCGCGGTGCCGGGGCTCAAATGGCTGTATTGACCCGCGTGCTGGCCGGCTGCGTGGCGCTGCTGCTCGGCGCCACGGCCGTTGCCGCGCAGCTGCGCGTGCATGCCGGCGAGTCGCTGGCCGATGCCGTGGCGCGGGCGCAGCCGGGCGACACGCTGCTGATCGAACGCGGCCGCTATGCGCAGGCGCTGCGCATCGACAAGCCGCTCACGCTGCAGGGCGTGGGGCACCCCACGATCAGCGCCAGCGGCAAGGGCGACACGATCCGCATCACGGCGCCCGACGTCACGATCGACGGCCTCGTCGTCAGCGACAGCGGCGACGACCTGGGCGCGCAGAACGCCGGCATCTACATCCAGCCGGGCGCAGACCGTGCCAAGGTGCGCCACTGCCAGATCACCACCAATCTGTTCGGCCTGTGGATCGAGGGCGTGAGCGGCGTGCAGGTGGTGGGCAACGTGATCACCGGCCTGCGCGACCACCCGTCGGCACAGCGCGGCAACGGCATCCAGCTCTACAACAGCCAGCATGCGCGCATCGAGGGCAATGAGATCAGCTTTGCGCGCGACGGCATCTACGTGGACGTGTCGCACCATGCGCTGTTCCTCGGCAACCGCATCCACGACGTGCGCTACGGCACGCACTACATGAACTCCAACGACAACACGTGGGAGAACAACGAGTCGTACCACAACCGCGGCGGCCTGGCGCTGATGATGACGCGGCGCCAGGTGGTGCGCAACAACCGCGCCTGGGGCAACACCGACCACGGGATCATGCTGCGCACGATCCAGGATTCGGTGATCGAGGGCAACGTGGTGGCCGGCAACCACCGCGGGTTCTTCGTCTACGACGCCGAGTTCAACACGCTGCGCAACAACCTGGTGGTCGACAACGACGTGGGTGTGCACCTGTGGGCCGCCTCGATCCACAACACCGTGGAAGGCAACGACTTCGTGCGCAACCGGGAGCAGGTGCGCTACGTGGGCGCGCGTGACGAGCCCTGGGGCGCGCAGGCTGGCAACCACTGGAGCAACTACCTCGGCTGGGACCGCAATGGCGACGGGCGCGGCGACGTGCCATACCGCGCCAACGACATGGTCGATCGCCTGGTGTGGCGCCACCCCGCGGCCACGCTGCTGCTCGGCAGCCCCGCAGTGCAGACGCTGCGCCTGGTGGCGGACCAGTTTCCGCTGCTGCGCGCGCCCAGCGTCACCGACACGCATCCGCGCATGAGCCCGCGCCACGCCGATTGGCACAACTGGATGAACCGCCATGATTGAAGTGCGCAACGTCGTCAAGCGCTTTGGCGCCGTGCAGGCCGTGGCCGGCGTCGATCTCGAGGTCGGCCGCGGCGAGCTGTTCGGCCTGATCGGCCACAACGGCGCCGGCAAGAGCACCTTGTTCAAGATGATGCTCGGCCTGCTGCCGGCCACGTCGGGCGAGATCCACATCGACGGCCAGCCGGTGCGCGGCGAGGCGTTCCGCCGCATCCGCCGCGGCGTGGGCTACCTGCCCGAGAACGTGGTGCTGTACGACAACTTGAGCGGCCTGGAGACGCTGGCGTTCTTTGCGCGGCTCAAGGGCGTGCCGCAGGCGCAATGCGCGCCCACGCTGCAGCGCGTGGGCCTGGGCCACGCCGGCGCGCGCCGCGTGCGCGACTACTCCAAGGGCATGCGCCAGCGCCTGGGCTTTGCGCAGGCCCTGCTGGGCGCGCCGCGCCTGCTGTTCCTGGACGAGCCCACCAACGGGCTGGATCCGGCCGGCATCCATGACTTCTACGACATCGTGGCCGAGTTGCAGGCCGGCGGCGCCACCATCGTGCTCACCTCGCACATCCTGTCTGAGATCCAGGAGCGCGTGGGGCGCCTGGCCACGATGAAGAACGGCCGCATCCATGCGGTGGGCACGGTGCAGGCGATGCGCGAGGCCAGTGCCTTGCCGCTGCGCTTCGACCTGCGCCTGGCCGCTGGTGCACACGAGCGCGTGCACGGCGCCGTGGCCGCCGGCGGCGGCACACCGCTGCACACGCAGGGTGACCACGTGGCGGTGCAGTGCCCGCGCGCCGCCAAGATGCCGCTGCTGCAGGCGCTGGCTGCGCTCGGCGGCGCCGTCACCGACCTGCAGGTTCACGAGCCTTCGCTCGAGGACGTGCTGCTCGCCGCCTCTGCCTGAAAGACAACCATGCAACTCGCCCTCGAACCGCGCCAGATCGGCGTCGTGATCGCCAAGGAGTTTCGCGATCGCATCCGCAACCGCTGGGTGCTGGCGGTGACGGCGGTGCTCACCGCGTTCGCGCTCGCCATCGCGTATGTGGGCTCGGCCCAGCAAGGCGAGGTGGGCCTGCGCGGCATGGAGGTGACGATCGCCAGCCTCGTGAGCCTGGTGATCTACCTGGTGCCGCTGATCGCGCTGATCCTCGGCTTCGACGCCATCGTGGGCGAGCGCGAGCGCGGCTCGCTGGACCTGCTGCTGTCGATGCCGATCACGCGCTTGGAGGTGCTGCTGGGCAAGTTCCTCGGGCTGTCGGCCGCGCTGGCCTGCGCCACGGTGGTGGGCTTCGGCATCGTGGGCGCGCTGTTGGCCGCGCACCTGCCCGCGTCCGCGCTGTGGGACTACGCCGGCTTCATGCTGAGCTCGGTGCTGCTGGGCATGGCCTTCCTCAGCATGGCCGTGCTGGTGTCGGTGTGGGCCGGTGACCGCACGCGCGCCAGCGGCGCCGCCATCGCGCTGTGGTTCTTCTTCGTGCTCGTGTTCGACCTGCTGCTGCTGGGCGCCCTGGTGGCCAGCGGCGGCGCCATCGGCGGCGGCGTGTTCCCCTACCTGCTGCTGCTCAACCCTGCGGACGTGTTCCGCATCCTCAACATCTTCAGCCTCGACGAGGTGCGCACGATGTACGGGCTGGCCACCGTGTTCCCGCAGCAGCTGGCGAATCCGCTGCTGCTGGGCGCGGTGATGCTGGGCTGGATCGTGCTGCCGCTGGGGCTGGCCGCCTGGAGATTCCGCCGATGAACCCGATGTGCTGCAACCGCCGCCGCTTCACTGCCCTGGCCGGCAGCGCCGGCATCGCCGCCGTGTCCGCACTGGCCGGCTGCTCGCAAGCCAAGGCACCGCCCGTGCAGCCACGCGAGATCACGGCCGACACGCCCTGCAGCCTGGACGGCATGACCCTGGCGGACTTTCCCGGGCCGAAGGCGCAGCTGCTGTACGAACAGGGCGAGCCGCAGTTCTTCTGCGACACGATCGAGATGTTTGCCGTGCTGCTGCGTCCTGAGCAGCAGCGCAAGCTGCGCGCAGCCTATGTGCAGGACATGGCGCTGGCCGACTGGAACGATCCGCGCGGCCACTGGATCGACGCGCAAACCGCCCACTACGTGGTGGGCTCGAAGCGCCGCGGATCGATGGGCGGCACCTTCGCGTCGTTCGCGCAGCAGGCCGATGCGGCGGCATTTGCCGCGCGCGAGGGCGGCAAGACCTATCGCTTCGCGCAGATCACGCCGGAGATGGCCGTGCTGGACGGCGGCGTGCTGAAGGACAAGCAGATGTAGGCCGCGCGGGCCTCGTGCAGCACGCGTGCCGCGCGGGTTCAGGCAGAGCCGCGCGCGGGGCGCCGGCCCTCGTCGAAGGGCACCGGCGCGGTCTCGAAGGCCGCGAAGTCGGTGGATGCGGCGTCCATCGCTTCGTGCAGGCCCGACATCATCTCGTCACCGGCGGCCAGCTCTTGCGGCAATGCGGCGGCGGCTCGCTGCGCCAGGTCTTCCAGCAAGCCGGCGAAGCGCTGCCGGATCTGCGAAACGGTGGGCAGGTCGTGCTCGCCCCACACCAGCACGGGCACGCCCACCGAATCCAGCACCCGCACCAGCCGAACATGGCGCGCCTGCTCGCGCTCGCTTTCGTTGGCCAGGCGCAGGTCCACGGCGGCAATCACGGTGGCCTGCGCGTCGCACACCAGAAAGCTCGCACGCAGCCGGCCGGCGCGCTTGAACCATTCGGAATACGAGTAGCGCGTGGACACGCGCATGAACTGCGCCAGAGGTGTCTGCGAAAGGATCATCTGCCCGGGCAGGGCCTGGCGCAGCAGGTCGTGCGCCTTCAACTGCACGGGGGTCAGCACCCGCACCAGCTTGGCCGGCCAGGCCTGCACGGTGTCCAGCTGGTCGTGCGTGCGCTTGCGCGGGGCTTGGCTGCGCCCGCTGCGCACGCGCAGCCACAGCATCGACAAGAGCAGCAGAAGCGAGGCCACCAGCGTGGCGTTGGGGGCGGAACCCAACTGATCCATGTCGACCATCCCGGACGTGGCGGAGCGGACCAGTGTAGGACCGCGACCGCCCCGGGTGGCGTGACTTCCTTCACGCGGGCCGGGATGGTCCCGGGCGGGAAACGCGCTATTGCGCCTTCGACACCATGTAATCCACCGCCGCCTTCACGTCGGCGTCGGCCAGCGCGGTGTTGCCACCCTTCGGCGGCATCACGCCCTTGCTGCCGGTGAAGCCGCCGAGCGCGTGCGCGTACAGCGTGTCCTTGCCCTGCGCGATGCGCGGCGCCCAGTCTTCCTTGGACTTGAACAGCGGAGCGCCTGCCGCACCACTGGCATGGCACAGCGCGCAGGTGGACTTGAACACATGCTCGCCCTTGTCGAGGTCGCCTTGTGCGGTGGTGGTGGCCGCGGGCGCGGCAGGCGCCTCGACCTTCGGCGTCGGCGCGGAGGCCGGGCCCGGGGTGGGGACGCTGTTGTCGGCCTTGCCGCAGGCGGCCAGCAGGCTCAGCAGCAGCGCAGGCAGAAGGGCGGCGGTTCTCGGCATCTCGGATCCTTTAAGAGGTGGATGGAAGGCAATGGGTCGATGCTAGGGGCGGCGCTTGCCTGCCGCGTTGAGCAACATCAGTTGAAGGTGCATGCGCGATGCATGTTTACGGGAGGCGGCGGCTCAGCCCGGCTTGCCGTCCAGCCGCGGGCGCAGCAGCATCGGCCCGTAGCGCAGCGCATACAGCGCGAAGCCAAGCGACCACAAGGTTGCCGACGCAGCGATCGCGGGCAGGTAGGCCGCGGGCAGCAGCAGCGGCAGCAGCACGCGCACCGCGCCGCCGGCCAGCACCAGCGTGTACATGGCCACGTCCCAGCGGTCGGCACGCAGCGGGCGCGCCGTGTGGCCGCGGGCGGTGCGGGTCATCATGCCGATCACCAGCGCGCCGATGGCGCCGGCCGTGAGGGCGTGCGTGGCCAGCGTGGGCGGCACCGCGCCCAGCGCGGCGGCCGCGCGCAGCGCGAGGTGCAGCGGAATCCACGCATACGCCGCATGCAGCACCCACACCAGCGGGGTGCGCAGCGTGCGCCACGGCTGCCACAGCAGCAGGCGATGCGCGTGCGCAAAAGCGGCCGCGGCCAGCAGCGCGAACAGCGCCGGCCCCTGCAGGCCGCCCACGTCGGCGGCCAGCAGCGCCAGCACCGAGCCGAGCGCCGCACGCTCCACCCATGGCTCGCGCAGCGCCTGCGCGCCGGGCACGCCGTTGTTGGTGAACATCGGCACCACGCGGCCGGCCATCACGCTCATCATGAACAGCACCACGTCCAGCCCCAACTGCAGCCCGGCCCACGGCGGCAGCGGCAGCCAGCCCTGTTGCGACAAGTGCACGGCGATCGAGCCGAAGCCCATCACCACGAGCAGCGCCACGAAGAAGTAGTTGCGCCGGTTGCCGCCCGCGCGCAGCGCCCGCCACAACGCCCAGGCGCTGCACCAGGCGAAGCCGGCGTTGGCCGCCGCTGCGGCCACGCCCCAGGGCGTGAGCGCGAGCACGCGCGCGGCCAGCCACAGCGCGGCCAGCGCCATCAGCGCGCGGCCGGTGGGCGTGGGCTGGCCGGACCAATTGCGTCCGGCGGTGAACAGGAAGCCCACGATCACCGCGAGCGTGAAGCCGAACAGCATCTCGTGCGCATGCAGCACCGGACCACTGAGGTACGGCACGCCCAGCCAGCCCACGTTCTGCGCGCCCCAGAGCGCGATGGACAGCGCAGCAAAGCCGCTGGCCAGCAGGTAGAACGGGCGGAAGCCGAGCTCCCACAGCGCCAGCGTGCGCGGCGCGGCGGGCGGTACGGGTTCTTCGATGTGCAGGTAGGTGGTCATGGTGTTCGGGTGCGCAGTGCGGCGCGACGCGGCGCGCCGCCATGGCGCACGCGCCAGGCGACGGCGCCGCCGGCCATCGTGAAGAGGAAGAGGACGAGCGACGCCGCATTGAGCGCGGCGCCCACGGCCAGCAGGCCCGGCGCAAGCCAGGCACCGGCCAGCCGCAGCAGCAGCGAGCCGTGCAGCGCGGCCAGCGGCAGGTAGAAGGCCCAGCCGAAGGCGATCTTGATGCGTGCCACGGCCGGCAGGATGACCGGCGCATGACCCATCACCATGCTGAACACGAAGCCCAGGCCGATGGCATGCAGGGCCGCGTCGCGCGCGGTCGGCTGGCCCAGGGCGGTGAGCGCCCAGGCCACGCCGCCGGCGGCCAGCCACGCATAGCCGCCGAGCAGGCACAGCGCCATGTAGCGCGTGAGGCCGGGTGTGCGCACGGTGCGGCGCGCGATGTCGAAGGCGGCCAGCCACAGCGCCAGCCCCGCCAGTGCCACACCGTAGAGCAGCCCGCCGGCACGCGGCCACGGCAGCGACAGCGCGGCGCTGCCCAGCAGCGCGCCGGTCAGCGCGTACAGCAGCGGCTGCGCGCCACGCCGATGCCGCATCAGGCGCGTCATCTCCAGGCGCTCGGCGGCGATCGTGAGCACCAGGAACGCAAACCACAGTGCCAGCACGGCCGGCTGCCCGGGCTGCGCCATGTACAGCAGGCTGCCGCCCAGCCAGGCCACGGCGGCCAGCAGCAGCAAGGCGGTGTGCGGCGCTGGCTGGCGTCGCACGATGGCTGCATTGGCCAGCACGAAGCCCGCGCCTGCGGCCACGAAGGCAGCGTGCGCCACCGGCACGGCGCCGAGCAACAGCGCCACGCCGCCTGCGGCCGAGGCCAGCGGCGGCGTGAAGGCGGCCGGGTGCTTCAGGGCCACCGCGCGCTCGATGCCGATCACCGTGCCGAAGAAGGCGCAGATCATCAGCGCCGCGTGCCATGCGGCCGCGGCGCCGAGCAGGGCCGGTGCCGCCTGGGGTGGCAGCGCGCCGGCGCGCAGCAGGCCGCCCAGCATGCCGGCCACCAGCGCACCGAAGGCGAGCGCGAGCAGCGGGCGCGCGGGCGTGGCCATCACCACCCCATCTGCTTGCGCCCCTCGGGCGTGATGCAGGCGGGCGTCCACGGCGGCTCCCAGCACAGCTCCAGCTCGATGCGGTAGGCGGCCGGCACCACGGGGTCGAGCCGGCGTTCGGCTTCGTCCATGATCTCGTCCACCGCCGGGCAGGCGGCCGAGGTCATGGTCATCAGCACGTGCACGCGCTGGTCCGCCACGGTCACCTGGTAGATCAGGCCCACGTCGACGATCGACAGGCCCACCTCGGGGTCGATCACGCGGCGCAGCGCGGCCGTGATGGGCTCGCGCAGCGGCTCTTCGCCGAGGTAGGGGAAGGGCTGGCTCATGCTCATCTCATGTATGCAACATGCGTCGGATCGCGCGCGGGTTGCGCACCACGTCCTGCAAGGTGTAGCGGTCGAGCACGGCGTTGAACGCCGCTACCGCCTCGCCGAGCACGTCGCGCAGCTGGCACACCGGCAGCAGGCAGCAGTCGCCGCGGTCGTCCTCGAAGCACTCGGCCGGGCGCACCGGGCCTTCGGTGTCGCGCACCACGTGGCCCACGACGATCTCGCTGGCCGGCCTGCCCAGCATCAGGCCGCCGCCGCGGCCACGCGTGCTCACCAGCCAGCCCTGCTTGGCCAGGAAGTGCACCACCTTCGTGAGGTGATGCTCCGACACCTGAAAAGCCTCGGCGATTTCGGCGATCGTGGCGCGCTGCTCGGGCCGCGTGGCCAGGAAGATGAGCACGCGCAGGCTGTAGTCGGTGAAGGTGCTGAGCTTCAAGGCGAGGGCCTCCGAAAGATGCATTGATCTTCCATCTTTGCCGCCGCACAAGTCTTGACCTGGCGCAAGGCGGTGGGTGTGGCGCCAGGTTGCCCGGGTGATGCCCGCGGTTTGCTGTGGATCAATGTCGGCGCGGAATCAAAGGTGCACATTGCATGCACCTTATTCGTCAACCACCGCGCGGCCCGTGCCGCCATAGAACCATGCAACCCACTGCCAAGTTGTGGAGATGGCTGGGCATCATCTGCCTGCTGTCCTTCTCCGTCCTGGCCTATCTCGGCTGGGAGATCTACCTGAGCGCACCGCCGATCCCGAAGGCGGTGGTCACCACCGACGGCCAGACGCTGTACACCGGCGAGCAGGTGCAGCGCGGCCAGCAGGCCTGGCTGGCTGCCGGCGGCCAGCAGCTGGGCACCGTCTGGGGCCACGGCAGCTACGTGGCGCCCGACTGGTCGGCCGACTGGCTGCACCGCGAGGCGCTGGCCCTGCGCGACGTGTATGCGCAGCAGAGCTTTCACCGCAGCTTCGACCGTCTCGGCGCTGCCGACCAGGCGGCGGTGGACGCGCAGGTGAAGACCACGATGCGCGCCAACACCTACCACGCAGGCAACGGCACGATCACCGTGTCGCCCGAGCGTGCGCAGGCCATCCGCGCCGTGGCGCAGCACATCGAGGGCCTGTTCGGCACCGACCCGCGGCTCGAGGCACTGCGCGACCAGTACGCGATGGAGGACAACGCGATCCCCGACGCATCGAACCGGCAGGCGCTGACCGCGTTCTTCTTCTGGTCCAGCTGGGCTGCGGCCACCGACCGGCCCAACGAGAGCGGCCTGTCGTACACCAGCAACTGGCCGCATGAGCCGCTGGTGGGCAACACGATGGGCAGCTCGTCGGCCATCTGGACGATCGTGAGCGTGGTGCTGCTGATCGGCGGCATCGCCTCGATGCTGTGGCTGCAGGGCGCCCGCAAGGAAGAGCCCGAGGCCGCGCCGCCCAAGTCGGACCCGCTGTTCGGCGCCACGCCGACGCCGTCGATGCGCGCCACGCGCAAGTACTTCTTCACGGTGATCGGCCTGCTGCTGTTGCAGATCGGCATGGGTGCCATCACCGCGCACTATGCGGTCGAAGGGCGCGCGTTCTTCGGCATTCCGCTCGGCGAGGTGCTGCCTTATGTGGTCAGCCGAACCGTGCACACGCAGGTGGGCATCTTCTGGATCGCCACCGCCTGGCTGGCCACGGGCCTGTACATCGCGCCGCTTTTGTCCGGCCATGAGCCCAAGCTGCAGAAGCTGGGCGTGGACGCGCTGTTCTGGGCGCTGATCCTGATCGTCGTGGGCTCCACCGCCACCGGTTGGCTGGGCCACCTGCAACGCGCGGGCATGGACTTCTCGTTCTGGGTCGGCAACCAGGGGCTGGAGTTCACCAGCATGGGCCGCGTGTGGCAGATCCTGCTGTTCGTCGGCCTGCTGTTCTGGCTGCTGCTGATGGGCCGTGCACTGTGGCCCGCGCTGATGAAGCCCTCGGAAACTCGCGGCCTGATCGCGATGGTGTTCCTGTCGGCGGCCTGCATCGGCGGCTTCTACGCCACCTCGCTCACCTGGGGCCAGCACACCCATTACTCGATGATCGAGTACTGGCGCTGGTGGCTGGTGCACCTGTGGGTGGAAGGCTTCTTCGAAGTGTTCGCCACCGCCGTGGTCGCGCTGATCTTCACCCGCCTGGGCCTGGTGCGTGCGGCCAGCGCCAACAAGGCGATCGTCGCCGAGACCATCGTGTTCCTGTTCGGCGGCATCCTGGGCACCTTGCACCACCTGTACTGGACCGGCACGCCGACCTCGGTGATCGCCGTGGGTGCCGTGTTCTCCGCGCTCGAGGTGGTGCCGCTGGCGCTGATCGGGCTGGAAGGCTGGCACAACTACAAGCGCACGCAGGCGGCGCCCTGGGTGGCCGCCTACAAGTGGCCGATCCTGTGCTTCGTGGCCGTGGGCTTCTGGAACACGGTGGGCGCCGGCATGCTCGGCTTCGCGATCAACCCGCCCGCGTCGCTGTACTACGTGCAGGGCCTGAACCTCACGGCGGCCCACGGGCATGCGGCGCTGTTCGGCGTGTACGGCATGCTGGGCATCGGCCTGCTGCTGTTCTGCCTGCGCGGCCTGTATGCGCGCTCGCTGCATGCCGACCGGCTGCTGGCACCGGCCTTCTGGGGCCTGAACCTGGGCCTGGCGATGATGGTGTTCATGTCGCTGGTGCCGGCCGGCATCTACCAGGCCTGGGCCAGCATCTCCAAGGGCCTGTGGTACGCGCGCTCGCCGGAGATCGTGCACTCGAGCCTGATGCAAACGCTGGTGTGGCTGCGCGTGCCGGGTGATGTGGTGTTCGCTGCCGGTGCCGTGGTGCTGGCCGTGTATGCGCTGAAGCTGCTGCGCCGCTCGCCGGTGGTGGCGGTGCCTGCGTCGCCCGCCGTGCGCGTGGTGCGGGCAGGCTGATGCCCGGGCGGCCCACGCCGCCTTCCGAGCGCAAGCCGCCCGCGGGGCGGCTTGCGCACTTGTGGAAGGCGCCTCATCGCATCGCCTTCCTGGCGGCGGCCGTGCTGCTGGCCGGAACGGCGCTGGGGTGGGTTGCCGTGCTGCTGTTGCAGGCGCAAGGCGTGCCGGTGGCGTGGGCCGTGCCGCGCGGCATCGTGCACGGCCTGCTGATGGGCTACGGTTTCATGCCCTTGTTCTTTGCCGGCTTCCTGTTCACCGCCGGGCCCAAGTGGCTGCGCCAGGCGCCGGTGGCGGCGAGCAGTTTGAGGTGGCCGGTGCTGGCCTATGCCGGCGGTTGGTTGCTGTTCCTGTGCGGTGCGATGTCCGGCCTGGCGCTGGCCGCAGCCGGCATGAGCCTTAGCCTGTTCGCGTGGGGGCTGCTCACGCTGCGCTTCATGCGCCTGCTCGGGCGCAGCAAGGCAGACGACAAGCAGCATGCCGCCTGGGTGGCCGCGGCCTGCGCCGCCGGTTGCGGCGTGCTTGCGCTGGCGCTGCTCGGCCTGCTGCTGCATCGGCAGCCCCTGCTGCGCGCAGCGCTGCATGGCGGGCTGTGGTGCTTCGTGACGCTGGTGTTCGTGGTGGTGTCGCACCGCATCGTGCCGTTCTATGGCGCGGCCGCGCTGCCGGGGTTGCTGCAAACGCAGGGCTGCATCGTGGTGGTGCAGGGCGCGTTGTCGGCGGCCGAGCTGCTGTGGCCCGCATGGCCGGCCGCGGCGCGCTGGGCGCAGGCGGCGTTCGAGCTGGCGGTGGCCTTGCTGCTGCTCGGCCTGGCCGTGCGCTGGGCGCGCGTGCAGAGCCTGCGCGTGCGCCTGATCGCGATGCTGCACCTGGGCTTCGTGTGGCTGGGCGTCGCTTTCGCGCTCGCGGCGCTGTCGCATGCGCTGATGGCGATCACGCAGGGCGCACTGTCGCTCGGCCTGGCGCCGCTGCACGCGCTGACGATGGGCTTTCTCGGCAGCACGATGCTGGCGATGGTCACGCGCATGTCCTGTGCACTGGAGCGGCGCACGGTGGCGGCCGACACCTTTGCATGGCGCCTGTTCTGGCTGCTGCAGGGCGCGGTGCTGCTGCGCCTGGGCGCGGCACTGCTGCCGGGGCCCGGGCTGCTGCCGATGGCGGCACTGGCCTGGGCCGGCTGCATGACGGCGTGGGCGCTGCGCTACGGCCGCTGGTACGTGCGTGCCGCACCACCAACCGTTGACCCAGGCCAAGGCGCGCGCACACCGGCTCGATAGAGTGCCGGCCCATGCCTTCCTCGACCCGCGGGCTCACGAAGCCCGAACTGGTGTGTCCGGCCGGATCGCTGCGCGCCCTGCAGCTCGCGGTGGATGCCGGCGCCGACGCGGTGTACCTCGGCCTGCGCAACGCCACCAATGCGCGCAACTTCGCGGGCCTGAACTTCAGCGACGAGCAATTGCGCGAGGGCGTGGCCTACGCGCACGCCCGCGATCGCAAGGTGCTGATGGCCCTCAACACCTTTGCGCGTGCCGACGACCCCGAGCCCTGGTACCGCGCGGTCGACGCGGCGGTGGACCTGGGCGCGGACGCCTTGATCGTGGCCGACGTGGCAGTGATGGCCTACGCCTGCCGCCATCACCCCGCGCTGCGGCTGCACCTGTCGGTGCAGGCCTCGGCCACCACGTATGAGGCGATCGCGTTCTACCGCCGGCACTACGGCATCGAGCGCGCGGTGCTGCCGCGCGTGCTGACGCTGCAGCAGGTGGGGCACCTGCTGCGCAACACCGATGCCGAGATCGAGGTGTTCGGCTTCGGCAGCCTGTGCGTGATGGTGGAGGGGCGCTGCGCGCTCTCCTCCTACGCCACCGGCCAGTCGCCCAACAACGCCGGCGTGTGCTCGCCGCCCTCGGCGGTGCGCTGGAGCGACGGGCCGCAGGGCACCGACGTGCGCCTGAACGGCCTGCTGATCGACCACTACACGCCCGACGAGCCGCGCGGCTACCCCACCTTGTGCAAGGGCCGCTTCGAGGTGAACGGGCGGCGCGACTATGCGCTGGAGGAGCCCACCAGCCTGAACACGCTGGCGCTGCTGCCCGAGTTGATGCGCCTGGGCGTGCGCGCGGTAAAGATCGAGGGCCGCCAGCGCAGCCCGGCCTATGTGCAGCAGGTGACGCGCGTGTGGCGCCAGGCGATCGACGCCGCCGCCGCAGCGCCCGAGCGCTTCGCGGTGCAGCCGGCGTGGACCGCCGCGCTCGGCCACCTCGCCGAAGGCCAGCAGCACACGCTGGGTGCCTACGACCGCCCCTGGCGCTGAACCTGATGACCCCCATCGACGACAACGCGCGCATCGCGCTCACCGTGGGCCCGGTGCTGCCGTACTGGCCGCGCACCGCGCTGCTGCACTTCTACGCCGACATGGCCGACTCGCCCGCCGACACCGTGGTGCTCGGCGAAGTGGTGTGCTCGCGCCGCCACGAGATGAAGCTCGACGACTGGCTGGCGCTGGCGCGCGAGCTCGGCGAGGCAGGCAAGGAGGTGGTGCTGGCCACGCAGGTGCTGATGGAATCCGAAGCCGACCTGCGCACGCTGCGCCGCGTGGCCGAGCAGCGCGAGTTGCTGGTGGAAGCCGGCGACGCCTCGGCGCTGCATGCGCTGTCGCAGGCGGGCCTGCCGTTCGTGTTGGGCCCGCACATCAACGTGTACAGCCGCGCCGCGCTCGACGAGCATGCGCGGCTGGGCGCCGTGCGCTGGGTGGCGCCGGTGGAGCTGTCGCTGGTCACGCTGGCGGCCATTGCGTCGCCGATGCCTGTGGAGGCCTGGGGCTTCGGCCGCCTGCCGCTCGCGTTTTCCGCGCGCTGCTTCACCGCGCGCCACCATCGCCTGAACAAGGACGAATGCGCGTTCCGTTGCCGCGACGACGCCGACGGCCTGCCGCTGTTCACCGGCGAAGGCCAGCCGTTTCTCGCACTCAACGGCATCCAGACGCAGTCGGCCGCGCAGCAGTGCCTGATCGGCGAGCGCCAAGCCTTGCGCGCGGCCGGCGTGTCGCGCCTGCGCCTGTCGCCGCAGTCGCAGGGCTTCGCCGAGGTGCTGCGTAGCTTCGACGACGTGATGAACCACGGCGCGCCGGCGGCCGCGGCGCTGCAGCGGCTGCAGGCGCACGCGCTGCCCGGCGGCCTGGTCAATGGCTTTGCCCGCGCCGGCGCCGGGCTGGACTGGATCGCCGCATGAACCCCACCCACTCCGCGCTGCAGGGGCCGGCGTTGCTGCGCGGCTGGCAGGCAATGTCGGCACGCCTGCGGCCGCTGGTGACCAAGCTGCCGATGCACCCGCCGGCGCTGGCCTTGTCGCTCGCACTCAACCGCCTGCTGTGGCCGCGCCTCGATGCGGTGGGGCGCGAGGCGCTGTCGCAACGCTGCGTGCGGGTGGACGTCACCGACCTCGGGCTCGCGATGCGGCTGCAGCTCGGCAGCGCCGGCTTCGCACCGGCGCCGCGTGCTGCGGTGCCGGTGCTGCGCATCGCCGCCGCCTTGCCGCACTACTGGCGCCTGCTGCGTGGCGAGGACGACGCCGACCGCCTGTTCTTCGAGCGTGCGCTGGTGATGGAGGGCGACACCGAGTTCGGGCTGGTGCTCAAGAACACGCTGGACGCCCTCGGCCCGCTGGTGCCCGCGCCCTGAGCTACACGCGCCTGTCGTGCGCGGGCGGGCGCGGTGGCGGCGCCAGCGCCACCAGCATCTGCACCTGCCAGGGCGCCACGTTGGACGGCCGGATCACGAATACGCCGTCGTCGTAGGCGAACTCGGTGAGCAGGCGCTGCACGCGGCTTTGCCACAGGCCGGCCAGTTCGGCGAGTTCGCCGGCGCTGGCCTGATGGTCGATGCAGCGCTGCACCAGATCGGCCATGCGCGGCGGCTGCGGAAGCAGGCTCAGGTCGGCCATCGCGTCCACCGCGTGGCCGTTGTCGATGCGCGTGAAGCGCAGCGCCATCGGCAGATCGGGCGAGCGCGCCTGCAGGCCCTGGCGTGCGTGCAGCCCGCCCAGGCCCTTGAAGCCGGTCTCGCCTGCTGCGCCGGTGAGCAGTTGCACCACCGCCGCCAGCACGCCGTTGCTGCCGTCACGCAGGTCGTCGCGAAAGGCCACCCGCACGCCCCCGCGCTGCGGCAGCGCGTCGCCATACAGCGCATGCAATGCGCGCCAGGTGAGCCAGTAGGCCGAGGCCACCGTGGGGCAGGAGTGCCCCGCCAGCTTCACCGCGTCTTCGTAGCCGTAGTCGAGGATGCCGTCGTCGGCGCTGCCCAGCAGCTGCGCGAGCGGGTCATACAGCCGCAGCCGCGGCACGCGGGCAAAGAAGGCGGGCAAGGGCATGGCGCGGCGCCGCTAGCTGCCGCTGCAGGTGCAGCCGCCGCAGCAGTCGCTGCCGTTCTGCTTGGCGATGCGCACGCGCCACAGGTCCGGGCCCTGCTGCAGGTACTGCCAGCTGAAGCGGCCCGGGAAATGCGCCTCGAACTGCGCGTACAACGGCTTCGGATCGTGGTCGTTCACCAGCTCGAGCGCGCCTTCGGGCGGCAGGCCCTGGAAGGTGGAGAAGATCAGCGGGTGGCGATCGCGCGGCTGCACGCTGCGCACGTCGATGGTCGTGGCGGTCATCGGGTTTCCTGTGAAGTGATATAGGTGCATATTGAATGCAGCTTTGCGCCGCGCCGCCTTGATCCGGGACAAGCCTTTGCGTGCTGGCGCGCCTGCTGACATGCATCAAACCTGCGTTGGCGTGAACTGCCTACCGTTTCGCCCGTCATCCACCGGAAGCACCGCATGAGCACCACCTTGAAGCGCCCCGTTCTCGCCGCCCAGCCAATCAGCGAGGAAGTGCTGATCGAGAAGTACGCCAAGGACGACGAGCGCAGCGTGGCCGACGTGCGCGCCCGCGTCGCGCGTGCCCTGGCCGCCGTGGAGGCGCCGGAGCGGCGCGGCCACTGGGAGGCCGAGTTCCTGCGCGCGCAGGAGGCCGGCTTCGTGCCGGCCGGGCGCATCAACTCCGCGGCCGGCACCGAGCTGACCGCCACGCTGATCAACTGCTTCGTGCAGCCGGTGGGCGATTCGATCGCCCAGGTCGACGACGGCCACCCCGGCATCTACGCCGCGCTCACCGAGGCCGCCGAGACCATGCGGCGCGGCGGCGGCGTGGGCTACGACTTCTCGCGCATCCGCCCGCGCGGCGCGTGGGTGGGCAGCACGCGATCCAGTGCGTCGGGCCCCGTGAGCTACATGCGCGTGTTCGACCGCTCCTGCGAGACGGTGGAATCGGCCGGCGCCCGGCGCGGCGCGCAGATGGGCGTGCTGCGCTGCGACCACCCCGACGTGGAGGAGTTCATCCACGCCAAGGACGGCGGCGACCTGCGCAACTTCAACATCTCCGTGGGCATCACCGACGCGTTCATGCAGGCCGTGCAGGCCGACGGCGACGTGGAGCTGGTGCACAAGGCCGCGCCGGGTGAAGGGCAGAAGGCCGCCGGCGCCTACCAGCGCGCCGACGGCCTGTGGGTGTATCGCAAGCTGAAGGCGCGCACGCTGTGGGACCAGATCATGCGGTCCACCTATGACCACGCCGAGCCGGGCGTGCTGTTCCTGGACCGCATCAACGCCGACAACAACCTTGCGTACTGCGAGACGATCGCCGCCACCAACCCGTGCGCCGAACAGCCGCTGCCGCCGTATGGCTGCTGCTGCCTCGGCTCGATCGACCTCACGCGCTTCGTGAGCGACCCGTTCGAGCCGGCAGCCGGATTCGACTTCGCCGGCTTCGCCGCGCTGGTGCGCGTGTGCGTGCGCATGCTCGACAACGTGCTCGACGTGACGCACTGGCCGCTCGAACGCCAGCACGAGGAGGCGCGCAGCAAGCGCCGCGTGGGCCTGGGCTTCACCGGGCTGGGCGACGCGCTGGCGATGCTGAACCTGCGCTACGACACGCAGCCTGCGCGCGACATGGCGCGCCGCCTGGCCGAGGCGATGCGCGACGCCGCCTATGACGCATCGGTGGATCTCGCGCAGGAGCGCGGCGCGTTCCCGCTGTTCAACGCCGACCTGTACCTGCAGCGCGGCAGCTTCGCGTCGCGCCTGCCGGCGCCTCTGAAGGAGCGCATCCGCCAGCACGGGCTGCGCAACTCGCACCTGCTGTCGATCGCGCCCACCGGCACCATCAGCCTGGCCTTTGCGGACAACGCGAGCAACGGCATCGAGCCGCCGTTCTCCTGGACCTACACCCGCAAGAAGCGCATGCCCGACGGCACCTTCAAGGAGTACGCGGTCGAGGACCACGCCTGGCGCTTGTATAGACATCTGAAAGGGCAGGACGCGCCGTTGCCCGCATCGTTTGTCACCGCGCTGGAGATGAGCGCGCAGGCGCACCAGGAGATGGTGGCCGCGGTGGCGCCGTGCATCGACACGGCGATCTCCAAGACGGTGAACGTGCCGGAGGACTACCCGTATGCCGACTTCCAGGATCTGTACCTGCGCGCCTGGGCCTCGGGGCTAAAGGGCCTGGCCACTTACCGGCCGAACCGCGTGCTCGGCTCGGTGTTGAGCGTGGAGGCCGCGCCGCAGCCCGCCGCGGTGCCGGCGCCGGGCGCGCATGCCGACCAGCGTTTCGCGCTGGAGCGCCTGCCGCGCGCGCCGGTGCTGGCCTCGCTGCGCTGGCCCGGCCGCCCCGACTTTCCGGCCGGCAATGCGGCCTGGTGCTACATGATCCGCCACCCGTATGGCGAGTTCGCGCTGTTCGTGGGCGAGGCGCCGTCCGACGAGGCGGTGCCGCGGCCGCTGCCGTTCGAGGTGTGGGTCAACGGCGCGGAGCAGCCGCGCGGGCTGGGGGCGCTTGCCAAGACCTTGTCAATGGACCTGCGTGCGCGCGACCCGGCCTGGGTGCGCCTGAAGCTGGAGGCCATGGCCACGGTGCAGGAGGAGCGCGCGTTCGACATGCCGTTTCCGCCGCACGGCGAGCAGCGCCAGTTCCCCGGTGTGGTGGCCGCCACGGCGGCGGTGGTGCGCTGGCGTTGCGAGCAGCTCGGCCTGTGGCCCGACACCGGCGCCAAGCTGCCCACGCCGGTGCTGGACGCGATGTTCAGCCTGGACGAGCCGCACACCGGCCCGGCCGGCACGCTGGCCTGGGCCGTGGACATCGAGAACCCGAGCACCGGCGAGGATTTCACGCTGACGCTCAAGGAGGTGCTGCTGCCCGGCGCCGGCGCGCATGCCACGCGCCCCTGCGCGATCGGCTTCTCGGGCAACTATCCGCGCGCGCTGGACGGGCTGGCCCGCGTGCTGTCACTCGACATGCGCGTGATCGATCCGGCGTGGATCGGCATGAAGCTGCGCAAGCTGCTGTCGTATGCCGAGCCGCTGGGCCACTTCATGGCCTTCGTGCCCAGCTTGCAGCCGCACGAGCGGCGCCAGCAGACCTGGCCTTCGACGGTGGCGTATCTGGCGCGGCTGATCATCCACCGCTACGCGATGCTCGGCATCCTGGACGAGCAAGGCTACCCGCTGCAGGAGATGGGCGTGCTGGTGTCGCCCGAAGGCGGCCATGCCGCGGCCGCACCGATGCCCGGCGCCCGCTGCCCCGAGTGCGGCAACACCACGCTGATCCAGAAGGACGGCTGCAGCTTCTGCACGGCGTGCGGGTATGTGGGAGCGTGTGGTTAGGCGATTCGGTCGCTGACTGCACGCTTCTCGCGCGGTCGATTTGGCTCGGCCGCGCCGCTGCAGTTTCTGCAAGGCCGGAATGGGCAAAGCGCACGGTCCGCAGCGGCAGCAATCTGGACCCCGCTCCCAGCAGATGATCCCTGCATGTGACGGCCGCCCAGGCGGGGCTGCTCGTGTTCCATGCCACGCGCTACAAGGTATCGTGCCCGGCATCGCCGCGCTTCAGAAGCGATCATGCTAAACGTGTTTGCAGGACCGATGCCCGAGGGTCTGAGTTCCGCAGAGGCGCGCGCTCGCCTGCAGCGCGATGGTCCAAACGAGGTTGCGCCTGAGGCGGCGCACCCGCTGCGCCGGCTTGCCTTGAAGTTCTGGGGACTGTCCGCGTGGATGCTCGAAGCGATCGCCGTGTTGTCGCTCGTCCTTCACAAGCTCACGGACTTCTGGATCGCCGTGGCGCTGCTGCTGGTGAACGCCGTGCTCGGCACTCTGCAGGAACAGCGCGCCTCATCGGCGGTCGCGTCACTGCGGCGGCAGATGCAGGTCACGGCGCGCGCGCTGCGAGATGGCGCTTGGGTCCCGATCGCGGCGCGCGAGCTGGTGCGCGGAGACATCGTGCGCGTGCGCGCCGGCGACTTCGTTCCCGCGGATCTGCGGCTCGTCGATGGGGAGCTCGCGGTCGACCAGTCGGCCCTCACCGGCGAATCGCGCGAGGCGCACAAGCGGCGCGACGACGAGGTGCATTCGGGCTCGATCGTGCGCCGTGGCGAGGCAACGGCCGAAGTCCGCGCCACCGGCGCGGCCACTTATTTCGGCCGCACCACGCACCTCGTCGAGAGCGCCCAGCCGAAACTGCATGTCGAGGCGGTGGTCTCGCGCGTGGTCAAGTGGCTTTTCCTGATCGTTGGCGTGCAGGTGGCCGTGGTCGCGGGCCTCGCGCTTGCGCGGCACGGGCTGCTCGTCGACATCCTGCCGCTGTCGTTGGTGCTACTGATGAGCGCGGTGCCTGTCGCGCTGCCCGTCATGTTCACCGTGAGCATGTCGCTCGGCGCTCTCGAGCTCGGCCGCCAAGGGGTGTTGATCACGCGCCTGAGCGCGGCGGAGGATGCGGCGAACATGGACATCTTGTGCGCGGACAAGACCGGCACACTGACCATGAACCGCCTGGCGTGGGTCGACGCCATTGCGCAGGCCGGCTTCACCGCGCAGGACGTGCTGCGCGATGGCGCGATGGCCTCCAACGAAGCCGACCAGGACGCGATCGATCTGGCATTCTTGCGAGCAGCGCAGGAGCGAGGCTGGCCAATCCGGCCGCAGCGCTCCTTCGTGCCGTTCTCCGCGCAGACGCGGCGCACCGAGGCCGTGATCGACGATGGCGGCCTCGTCGTGCGCGTGATGAAGGGCGCCGTGGCGACGGTAGCCGGGCTCGCGGGGCTTGACGCGGAGACACGCGCACGGGTGGACTCTCAGGCGGCAGAGGCCGCGCGCAAAGGCCATCGCGTGATCGCCGTGGCCCGAGCCGAGGGCAACCAGCCGCTGAGACTCGTTGGCCTCGCACTGCTCAACGATGCCGTGCGGCCGGATTCCAAGGCGCTCATCACCGAGCTGCGCTCGCTGGGCGTCGGAGTGAAAATGATCACCGGCGATGCGGCGCCCGTTGCCGACGAGGTGGCGCGCGCGCTCGGCGTGACCGATGTGTCGGCCGAGGTGCTGCCCGAAGGCAAGTTCCGCATCGTCGAGGTGCTTCAGGCCGCCGGCCATGTGGTGGGCATGACCGGCGACGGCGTCAACGATGCGCCCGCATTGCGGCAGGCCGAGGTTGGTATCGCCGTCAGCACCGCCACCGACGTGGCCAAGGGCGCGGCCAGCGTCGTGCTCACGCGCGAGGGACTGACCAGCGTCGTCGACCTGGTGCGCACCGGCCGCTCGATCTACCAGCGCGTGCTGACCTGGATCGTCAACAAGGTCAGCCGAACGATCTTGAAGTCGGGCTTCGTGGCCATCGCCTTTCTTGCCACCGGCCGCTTCGTGATCTCGGCGCTCGGCATGGTGCTGCTCGTCTTCATGACCGACTTCGTGAAGATCGCGCTATCGACCGACCGCGTCAGCCCTTCGCCGCGCCCGGTGACGTGGAACATCGCGCCGCTGGTGAAGGCGGCGGCGCTGCTGGGCGTGATCATGCTCGTCGAGGCGCTCGGGCTCCTGGCCTACGGATGGCAGCGCTTCGGCCTGGACGCCGATGCCGGCACCCGCTCCACCTTCACCTTCGAGATTCTGCTGTTCTTCGCGCTGTTCTCGATCGTCTCGATCCGCGAGCGCCGTGCTTTCTGGGCCTCCATGCCGAGTTGGCCGCTGGCCGCCGCGCTGTCCGCCGATGCTTGCGTGGGGCTCGTCATCGGCCTGCACGGGGTAGGCGAACTGCGGCCTTTGCCGGGCGGTCAGATGGCCATCATCGTCGGCTATGCGCTCGTGGCCTCGCTGCTGGTCAACGATATGGTGAAGCGTGCATTGATGCGCTGATCGGTACGACCACCATCGGCGCCGTCAGAGCGCGCTGCAGCCGCCGACCGCGCGGGGGCGTCACAAAGCGCGGTCCGAAACTTCAGCCACATCGCCTCGACCGAATCGGCCGAAGCCCCGCCAGGCGCCTACCCGATCGTATTTACCAGCAGCGCCTGCATCAGGTAGATGCGGTCCTGCGCGTGCTCGGCCGGGGTGCCGTGGCCGTCCAGAGCGGGCAGCAGGTCGGCCAAGGGGTGATCCTCACGGCCCAGCCCGTTGAATACCGGCACGCCCACTTCGCGCTGCAGGCGTCGCGCGGCATCGGCCGGCATGTGATCGCACTCCACCGCGTCGTACAGCTTGCCCAGCATGCGTGCAGTGGCGGCCGCACCCACATTTGCGGCCCCGTCGTCCAGCAGTGCGGCGTCGGGCCGCACGCGTGACACGCGGGCGCCCAGCCCGGTGGCAGCGGTGGTGAACAGTTCGGCCGGTTCGCAGTTGTCCAGGTCGCACAGCAGCGCGATGTGCTTGCCGCGCAGCAACAACTGTGGCAAGCCGGCCTGCGCAGCACGCCGCAGCGCCTGCGCCGTGCCGACCAGCGCCTTCGATTCGGAGGCCGTCAGCGGGGCCGGGGCCAGCAACCGGTCATTCAGCGGGTGGCTCATCTGTTCTCTCGACGTGGGGATGTCCCGCGATCAGCATGGGCGCAAGGTTATGCGTTGGCGCGCACCGGGGTTTGACGGCCGTCAACCGTGCGAGCGGCCAACTGTGCTGTTGCAGGCCGGATACCGGCCGTTCACCGAGCGTTACCGAGCGACATCGAGGGTTCTCACCACGTTGACCGGGGGTTTCGACACTCTGGTCCATCGCACGAACCCAACCGATGAGGACCTACATGCTCGCCCAAGCCCAAGCCACCGCCCCCGCTGCTCACCACCCGGCCGACCACGCCCAGGACAACGAGACGCGGCGCATCGCGGAGATGCTGAAGCTGGTGGCCGCGAAGGTGCCGGTGCAGCGCCGCGTGGTGCGCGCCGGCGACGTGGTGTACCAGGCCGGCGAGCGCTTCACCCACCTGTACGTGCTGAATTCCGGTTTCTACAAGGTGGTGAACACGGCTGCCGATGGCCGCGAGCAGGTCGTGGGCCTGCACTTCAAGGGCGACTGGCTGGGTTTCGACGGCATCGCCAAGGCGCAGTACGGCTGCGACGCGGTGGCCATGGACATCGGCGAGGTCTGGGCGATCCGCTACGACGCCCTGCTGCAGGCCTGCATGGCGCACCCGGAACTGCTGGGCGTGATGCACGCCGAGATGAGCCGCGAGATCACGCGTGACCGCGACTCGCTGATGTCGCTGTGCACACTGTCGGCCGACGCCCGCGTGGCGGACTTCCTGCGCTACTGGGCCGGCTCGCTGGCGCGGCGCGGGCTGCGTACCGACCAGATTACGCTGCGCATGACGCGTGCCGAGATCGGCAACTACCTGGGCATGACGCTGGAGAGCGTGAGCCGCGCCCTGAGCCGGCTGGCGCGCCAGCAGGTGATCCGCTTTGCCGAGAAGGGCCGGCGCGAGATCCAGATCCCCGAGCTTGCGGCGCTGACGCAGTTCATCCAGGCCGCCGGCAAGCCGGCGGGCGTGCTGGCGCACTGAGGTCCACTGAGACTGCGTCGCGCGCGGCCCCGTTCATCACGAGCCTCTGCCGGCTCGTCGAAGCGTCTTCACGTTGACTTAAGCCACCCGAACTAGGCTTCGCGGTTTTCCCTTGCGGAAAGGAATCGCGATGAGTGACGACGGTCGGCAACATGCCCTGGACACGGCAGCCGCCAAGGTTCCGGCGGTCACGTTCGGCTTCTGGATTGCCAAGGTGGCCGCAACCACCCTCGGCGAGACAGGCGGGGACTGGGTGACGATGTCGCTGAACTTCGGCTATCTGGTCGGGACCGCGATCTTCGCGGCCCTGTTCATCGCCCTGGTGTCCGGCCAGGTGAAGGCCTTGCGCTTCCACCCCTTGCTGTATTGGGCCACCATCGTGGCCACGACAACGCTTGGCACCACGATGGCCGACTTCTTCGACCGGTCGCTGGGCGTCGGCTACCCGGGAGGTACCGCCATCGTTGCCGTCTTGCTGATTGCCAGCCTCCTTGTCTGGCATCGGGTGGAAGGCACGGTGTCCATCGCGAGCATCACCCAGCCGCGCGCGGAGTGGTTCTATTGGTGCACCATCTTGTTCTCCCAGACTCTCGGAACGGCGCTGGGCGACTGGACCGCGGGCGACGACCGCGGCGGCCTCGGGCTCGGCTACGAACCGGCGGCGCTCATCTTCGGCGGTGCGCTGCTCGTGGTCGCCGCGCTGTACTTGTGGACGCGGGTGTCGCACACGCTGCTGTTCTGGGTGGCGTTCGTGCTCACGCGGCCACTCGGGGCCACGGTGGGTGACTTCCTCGACAAGCCGCTGTCGCAGGGGGGGCTGCAACTGAGCCGCCTCCATGCCTCCCTGGCGTTGCTGGCGGTCATGACGATGTGCGTGCTGCTGCTTCCGCAGCGGGCCGCAGGTTCCCGTCAGCGGGGGGCTTAGCCGCCGCGCAAGGTCTTGGCGATCGCCGCTGCCAGTTGCTCGCGCGAGAAGGGCTTGCGCAGCAGGTCCGGAACGCCGGGGCCGGGCAAACCTTCGCCGGGCCGCAGCTCCGACGTGTAGCCCGACATCAGCAGCACCGGCAATTGCGGCCGCAGCGCGCGTGCACGGATGGCGAGCTCGGTGCCCCGCATGCCCGGCCCGAGCACCACGTCGGTCAACAGCAGGTCCGTCTGCTCCTGCGGCTGCTGCAGCAGCGCCAGCGCCTGCTCGGCGGTGCCGCAGGCCTCCACCGTGCAGCCCCAGCGCTGCAAGAAGGCCTGCACGACCTTCAGCACCTCGGGTTCGTCCTCCACCACCAGCACCTTCAGACCCGCCGGCACGCCGGAGGCGCTGCCTTGGCTGCGCTGAGCCGTGGCGGCGGCCTGCTCGAAGCGGGGGATGTACAGCGTGACGGCGGTGCCGGCGCCGGGCTCGCTGTCCAGCGTGGCGCCGCCGCGGGATTGCTTGGCGAAGCCGTACACGGTGCTCAGGCCCAGGCCGGTGCCGCGGCCCGCTTCCTTGGTGGTGAAGAAGGGCTCGAAGGCGCGCGCCTTCACTTCGTCCGGCATGCCGCAGCCGCTGTCGCGGATGGCGATGCGCACGTAGGCCGCGTCGTCGGTGGGCGCGCCCGCGGCAGCCAGCTCCTCGCGCAGGGCGGCCGGCAGCGGCGGGCTGCCCTGCGCGCTGAACGACAGGCTGCCGCCGTCGGGCATGGCGTCGCGTGCGTTGATCGCGATGTTCAGCAGCGCCGATTCCAGCTGCCCCGGGTCGGCCAGGCAGGGCGGGCAGTCGGGCGCCACGTCCACCTCGATGCGGATGCGCTGGTCCAGCGTGCGGCGCAGCATGTCGGCCAGCGACTGCAGCATCGCTTGCAGATCCACGCGCGCAGGCTGCAGTACCTGCCGGCGCGAGAACGCCAGCAGCTTGGCGGTGAGCTCCGCGCCGCGCCGGCTGGCGCGCGTGGCCGCGGCCACCAGCTGCTGCGCATAGTCGTCGCCCTCCAGCGAGGGCAGGTCTTCCAGCACCTGCAGGTTGCCCTGGATCACGGTGAGCAGGTTGTTGAAGTCGTGCGCGATGCCGCCTGTGAGCTGGCCGACGCTCTCCAGGCGTTGCGCGTGGCGCAGCGCCTCTTCGCTGTGCGCGCGTTGCAGCACGGTGGCCAGCAGGTTGGCCAGCGAGGTGAGGTAGCGGGTTTCATCGTCGCCAAAGCGCTGCGGCTGGCGCGAGCGCGTGGTCAGCGTGCCCACCACGCGGCCCTGGTCCAGCAGCGGCACGGCCAGGGCGCTCTTCAGGCCGGCCTGCAGGTAGGTGCGCGGCGGCACGAAGCGGGTTTCCTGTGCGTAGTCGGGAATGATCACCGGCCGGCCCTGCTGCAGCACGTAGCCGGGCGGGGTGTCGGGGCGGTTGGGCACGCGCTCGCCCACCGCCTCGCCGGCCACCATGCCCACGCCGCCCGCCACGCGGAAATGCTGGCCACCGGGCTCCAGCAGGAACACCTGCGCCACCTCTACCTGCAGCGCCTCGGCGGCGGCCTGCGGCACCTGGTGCATCAGCAGCTCCGGGTCGGACGTGTCCACCGCGAGCCGGCCCACGCGGGCGATCGACTCGGCATAGCTGGCGCGCTTGAGCGCCTGCTTCACCCGCGGGTAGGCGCCGATGTCGCGGATGGCCGCCACCACGTAGGGCAGGCCCTGGTCCTGCAGCGGGCTGAGCGCGATCTCCACCATCACCTCGCTGCCGTCCTTGCGCTTGGCCGCCAGCTCCATCTGCAGGCCCATCGGCCGGGCGCGCGGGTTGCGGCCGTAGGCATCGCGGTACGAGGCATGGCGCGAGCGGATCGCGTCGGGCACCAGGTCTTCCACCGTCAGCTGCGCCAGCTCTGCGGCGCTGTAGCCCAGCACGCGCTCGGCCTGCGCGTTGGCCAGCACGATGCCGCCCGCCCCATCGACCAGCAGCAGCGCATCGGGGTAGGCGGAGAAGAGCGAGCGGAAGACGCTTTGTTCGTCGACGTGCGGCGTGCCGCTCACAGGATCTCCACCGAGGCAGTGAACAGGTAGCCGGCGCCGCGCACCGACTTGACGAGTTCGGGGTTGTCGGCGTCGTCGCCCAGCTTCTTGCGCAGCCGCCCCACCTGCACGTCGATGGTGCGGTCGAACGGCGCGGCGTCGCGGCCGCGGGTGTGCTGCAGCAGGAAGTCGCGCGACAGCACCCGGCCCGGATGGCGCACGAAGGTGGCCAACAGGTCGAATTCGCCGGTGGTCAGCGACACCTCGTGGCCGGCGCGGTCGGTCACGCTGCGGGCGGCCACGTCCAGCGTCCAGCTGGCGAAGGCGAAGCGCTCGCGCAGCTCACCGGGCGCCGTCGGCGGCGCCGAGGGAGGCGCCACGGCCGCCGCTGCGGCGGCAGCGGGCGGCGGGGCCAGGCGGCGCAGCACCGCCTTGATGCGCGCCAGCATCTCGCGCAGGTCGAAGGGCTTGGTGATGTAGTCGTCGGCGCCGATCTCCAGGCCCACGACCTTGTCGATCGAGTCGCCGCGGCCGGTGACGATCACCAGCCCGCAGTGCCAGTGCTCGCGCAGTTGGCGCGCGATCACGAACCCGTCCTCCCCGGGCAGGCCCAGATCCAGCAGCACCAGCTGCGGCGGATCGTGGGGCATCAGCGCGATCAGGTCGCGCCCGGCATGCAGCTGGGTGACCCGGAAGCCCTGCGGTTTCAGGTAGTTGGCCAGCAATTGGGTGATGTCCACCTCGTCGTCGACGACGGCGATGTGGGGCAGGGCGGAAGGGTCAACCATGAGCTGATTTTGCACAAGGCACGCCGTTGGCTGCGAGATGATGACCCCTTTGGAGGAAACCCCGATGGCGCTACCCCACGCACAACCCTGGCAACCGGTTGACATCGCGCCGCTCGGCCCGGCGCTGGCCGGCGCCAGCACCCATGCGCTGCTGAAGACCCACGCGCTGGAGCTGATGCGGCTGGTGCTGCGCGCCGGCGACGGCCTTCCGCCGCACAGCGTGTACGGCGAGATCACGCTGCACTGCCTGGAGGGCACGGTGGTGGTCGAGGGCGAGGGGCCGTCGTGCCGGCTGACGGCGCAGCAGGTGGTGCTGCTGCCGGCGCGCGCGTTGCACGCCGTGCGCGCCGAGACGGATGCGTCGCTGTTGCTGACGGTGCAGCTGCCTCCCGGCCTGCCCGGCAGCGGCTCGTCTACCGCCTGAGCGGCGACAGCGCGCTTGAGGCCGATCAATCCGGCCTCGCCCCGGCGGGCGCAGGATCACGTCACCCCTGTTCCGAAGGAGCGACCATGAAGATCCTGTTGGCTGTCGATGGCAGCGTCCACACCAAGCGCATGCTGAGCTACATCGCCGCGCACGACGAACTGCTCGGCGCCCGGCACGCGTACACCGCCTACTGCGTGGTGGCGCCGATCCCGTCGCATGCGGCGGCCTTCCTCAGCCGCGAGGTGGTGGACAGCTACTACCAGGGCGAGGTGGACCGCGTGCTGCAGCCCGTGGGCGCCTTCGGCGCGCAGCAGGGCTGGACGCTGGAGCTCAAGCACAGCGTGGGCCACGCCGGCGAAGCGATCTCCGAGCTGGCTGCCGCCGCGCACTACGACCTGGTGGTGATGGGCACGCACGGGCATTCGGGACTGGCCGGCGCGGTGCTCGGCTCCGTCACGCAGCGCGTGATTGCGCAGAGCAAGGTGCCCGTGCTGCTGGTGCCCTGATGAAGCTGCAGTTTCTCGGCGCCACCGGTACGGTCACCGGCTCCAAGTACCTGCTGGAGCACGACGGCCGCCAGCTGCTGGTCGACTGCGGCCTGTTCCAGGGCTTGAAGGCGCTGCGCCTGCGCAACTGGGACGCGCTGCCCGTGCCGCCGCGGCGCATCGACGCGGTGCTGCTCACGCACGCCCACATCGACCACAGCGGCTACCTGCCGCGCCTGGTGGCCGAAGGCTTCCACGGCCCGGTGTATTGCACGCCCGGCACGCTGGAGCTGTGCGAGCTGCTGCTGCCCGATGCCGGGCGGCTGCAGGAGGAGGAGGCCGACTATGCCAACCGGCACGGGCACTCCAAGCACCACCCGGCGCTGCCGCTGTACACGGAGCAGCAGGCGCGTGACGCGCTCAAGCGCTTCGAGCCGCTGCCGCTCGAGCAGCCGTTCTCGCCGTGGGCCGGCTGGCAGCTGCGGCTGCGGCCGGCGGGCCACATCCTGGGCGCCACCAGCACGCACGTGGCCGCGGGCGGGCGTTCGGTGCTGTTCTCCGGGGATCTGGGCCGCGACGACGACATCCTGATGCGTCCACCGGCGCCGCCGCTGGCGGCCGACGTGGTGCTGGTCGAGTCCACCTACGGCGACCGTGCGCATGCGCCGGGTAATCCGATGGACGCGCTCGCGCAGGCGATCAACCGCACCGCCGCGCGCGGCGGCGTGGTAGTGATTCCGGCCTTCGCGGTGGGGCGCGCGCAGGCCTTGCTGTACTGCATCGCGCTGCTCAAGCAGGCGGGCCGCATCCCCAACCTGCCGATCTACCTGAACAGCCCGATGGCGACCGACGCCACGCGCATCTACCAGCACCATGCCGACGAGCACCGGCTCGACGCGGCGGCCTGCGCGCTGATGAGCGAGGGCGTGCACATCGTGAACACGGTGGAGGAGAGCCAGCGCCTGAATACGCTCACGTATCCGTCGGTGATCGTGTCGGCCAGCGGCATGGCCACCGGCGGGCGCGTGCTGCATCACCTCAAGGCCTACTTGCCGCACGGGCGCAACACGGTGCTGTTCGCCGGCTACCAGGCGGCGGGCACGCGCGGCGCATCGCTGGTGGGCGGCGCACCCTCTGTGAAGATCCACGGCGAGTACGTGCCGGTGCGCGCCGAGGTGGCGCAGCTGGAGATGCTGTCGGCCCATGCCGATCGCGAGGAGCTGCTGGCCTGGGTGGGCGCGCTGCCGAAGCCGCCGCGCCGCGTGTACGTGACGCACGGCGAGCCGGTGGCCGCCGACGCGCTGCGCCTGGCGATCGAGGAACGCTACCGCTGGCCGTGTACTGTGCCCGACTATCGGGACGTGGTGGAGGTGTGAGCGAGTGCCGGCCCGAGCCCGATCGGTGCCGGCGCCTCGCGCACGATCTTGCTGAACAGCGGCCGGTAGGCGTCCGGCGCCTCGTGACCGGTGAGCGGATCGCGGTTTTCGCCGAAGGCCGCGTCGAGCTCGTCCCAGTCGGTCTGGCTGAACACGCGCTCGGCCGCCGGCAGCAGCTGCGACTCCTCCAGCGCCATGTGGCGCAGGTAGTCGTCCACGTAGGCGTCCAGCGCCTGCTCGAAGGCCAGGCGCCGCGGCTCGCCCATCACCTCGTAGGCCAGCAGCGCGTGCTCCAGCGTGCGGATCGCGCGCTCGCCGTGCGCATGGTCGCGCTGCAGCCGCTCCAGTGCCGGGGCCAGCTCGGGACAGCGCGCGCGCAGGCGGGGGAACAGCAGCTCGTCCTCCTTCGGGTGGTGCAGGCGCTCGGGAAACTCGTCCACGTAGAACAGCATTGCCCGCAGCACGTCGAAGGCGGGCGCGGTGCGCGTGCGCCGGTGCTCTGCGAGCAGCAGGGTCATCGAGCGCAGCATCGCGGCCAGCGCCTGGTGTTCGTCGCGGATCACCTGCAGCGCCAGGTGCCGGTGCGGGGTGGTGGGAGGGGTCGGGGCAGCCATGCGGGCAGCATGGCACCGCGGCGCATGGCCGCCCTTGCCCTGGATCAATGCAGCTGGGTCGCTTTCAACCGGTCGAGCTTGGCGGCATAGAGATCGCGGTCGCTGCGCGTGGTGCTGTTCTCCATCGCCAGCTCGAGGTGCTTGCGCGCCTGCTCGGCATGCCCGAGGCGGAACTCGGCCACGCCAAGCCAGAACTGGAACTCGTGGTAGTACGGCGCGCGGTCCACCTCCTTGGCGAACAGGTCGCGTGCTGCGGCCACCTGCCCGGCGCGCATGGCCGCCAGGCCGAGGCGGAAGTCGCGGAAGGGCGGCACCGGCTCCACCCGGGCCAGCCGCTTCTGCACGGCCTCGGCTTCGGCGTTGCGGCCCTGGGCCTTGAGCGCGGACGCCAGGTTGGCCAGCGCCTGCGCGTTGTCCGGCCCATGCTGCAGCACGTGCGTGAACGCGCTCTCGGCGGCTGCGGGCATCGAGCGCTGCAGGTACACCACCCCCAGGGTGTTGTAGGCGGGCAGGAAGTCGCTGCGCTGGCGCAGCGCTTCGCGGGCCCACCAATAGGCATCGTCCACCTCGCCGGCCACCAGCGATTCGGCCGCCCGGTTGTTCATGTACATCGCGATGATGGTGGATTCGTCCACCGGGCGGGTGCGCAGGCCGCGCAGCTCGTCTTCCGGCAGGAAGTCGATCGTCATGTAGTGGGCGGCGTCGTAGGCATTGCCGAAGTCGGTCATCCGCGGTGCGAGCGTCACGTTGACGTGGCCGCTGGCGAAGTACAGGTTGCCGCTGCGACTCCAGGTTTCCTCCAGTACGGCGCTCTGGAAGGTGACGCTGAGGTCCATGGCCTTGGCGAACGCCGCCGTCATGATCACCAGTGACAGGCAGTTGCCCGAGCGCGCCTGGAAGGCCTCGCGCGCGTTGCGCGTCATCGTGGCGTCGTAGTCCAGCCGCAGGGCGCCGCGTTCACGCAAGGCGGTGACCAGCGCCTGCTTGGCACCCTCGCGCCGGACGCGCGGGCCGATGTCCTGCACCAGGTAGCGGCGCATCGCGTCGTCGAGTGCGAACACCTCGGCGGGGTCGGGGCGATGGGACGGCGCGGCGAAATCGCCGTCGTGCAGCAAGGCGGGGGGAACGGCCGGCAATGGCGGTGCGCTGGCGCAGGCGGCCAGCAGCAAGCAGCATCCGAGCATCATCCAGCGGCGGCCCATCGACGTCTCCTGTAGCCCAGGAAAGCTAGCAGGCCGGCGCCACTCGCGCCAGTGGTGGCTTTGCTATGGGCCCGACGGCGCCGTGAAATGCGGCCGTGCGCTCAGCGCAGCAGCGCGGCCAGCTGCTTCCAGGCCGCGGGGTCGCAGGCCTTCAGCTCCTGCAGCTCCTCGCGCAGCCGCTGCAGCCGTTGCGTGCCGGTGGCGCGCTTGATCGCCTCCACCTCGGCATGCAGCGCGCGCAGTGCCTTCATGCGCGGGTCGGCCTCGAGCCTGGGCTGCCCCAGCGCGTCGGCCAGCGCCAGCAGCGCGTCGGTGATGCGGCCGATCTGGCGGCCATAGCTGTGGTGGCTGACCACCGCCTCTTCCACGTCGGGCGCGGACGAGTTGGTGTTGTTGACCACCACGTTGCCGAACGACCAGCCGGGATTGATCGGCTGCGTCAGCTGCTGCGGCGCCAGGTTTGGCCAGCCCCAGGGCAGGGGCCAGTTCCAGGCGAAGGGGGATTCAGGCGTTTCCGTCTTGCTGCCGTTTGCCATCACGGGGCCTCCCTTGGTGTGGTCGCCGATCGGGCCGTGGGCCGGGGCGTGCGTCGGGCCGCGGCGGGCGGCCGTGCGGGCGCTGCCCCGGCGCGGGGCGCGGCGGCGCCTCGGCACGCTCCTGGCGCGCCAGCGCGAGCAGGGCGTCGAGCTCGGCTTCGGGCACGCCCTTGAGGGCGCAGAAGTTGTGCGGCGTGAGCGTGGTGCGCTCGAAGTCGTGCAGCAGCTGCGCGCGGTTGCGGCGCTCGGCGTCTTCCTGCTCGCGACGCTCGCGCTGCTTGGCGCGGCGGCGCGCCAGTTCGGTCTCGGCCACCTGGCGGTGCTCGTCGGTGATGTCGCCAGCCGGCTGGCCGTCGAGGTCGAAGCGGTGCGGCGACTTGGTGATCGCGATCAGGTAGCCGGTGCTGCCGGTGTAGCGGCGGAAGAACGCGGACAAGGCCTGCTTGCTGAACACGCCCGGAGCGCGCTCCTGGATGTCGGCCTGGATCTTGATCTTCAGCGGCTTGGGCGCGCCGGTGAACAGCGCCGGAAAGCGGGCCTTCAGCTGCTCGGCGCAGTCGGCGGCGAGCGTGTCGCGAGGCGCCGGGGTGGGCGCGGGTTGGGCGGACATGGTGACGATGAAAGGGGGGCTGCGCAGGAGGGATCGGATTGTGCCGGTTTCGCACCGCGTGCGGTCATTGCGCGATCGCCAGGCTCTTGGCTTCGATGTAGATGTGCTTGATCACCGGAAAGCGCTCGCGCACCTCGCGCTCGATCCGCGCGATGGTGCGCGCCACGTCGTCGGCGCGCGTGCCGGCGCGGAACTGCACGTCGATCGTCAGCAGCACCGAGTCGCGGCCGATGTACATCGACTGCATCTGCCCGATGCCCTGCACGGACGCATGGGCATTGATCAGCTCGCGCACCGTCTGCGCGGTGCTGGGGCGGATGCCTTCGCCGATCAGCAGCCCGCGCGATTCGTGGATCAGCACCACCGCCACCGCGGCCAGCAGCACGCCGATCACCATCGATGCCACGCCATCGAGCACCGGCATCTGCAGCGCATGGCTGCTCCACACGCCCAGTGCCGCCACGGCCAGGCCCGCCAGCGCAGCCGAATCCTCTGCCATCACCGTGTAGGTGGTGGGATCCTTGCTGGCGCGCAGGGCCTGCCAGAACGGGCGGCCTTGGGTGTCGCGCAGGAACTGGCGCGTCGCGATCGTGAAGCTGATGCTCTCGAACACCGCGGCCGCGCCGAGCACCACATAGTTCCACAGCGGATCTTCCAGCTGCACCGGGTTGCGCACATGCATCAGGCCTTCGTAGAACGACACGCCACCGCCGATGCCGAAGATCAGCACCGCGACGATCAGGCTCCAGAAGTACAGCTCCTTGCCGTGGCCGAACGGATGCTGCGCGCTGGCCGGCCGCTCGCTCAGCTTCATGCCCACCAGCAGCAGCACGCTGTTGCCGGTGTCCACCGCCGAGTGGATGCCCTCGGACAGCATCGCCGAGCTGCCCGTGAGCCCCGCCACCACGAACTTGGTGATCGCGATCGCCACGTTCGCGCCCATCGCGCCATACACCGCCAGCCTGGATTCCGCCATGCCGGCAAAAGAGGCAAGAACGACGCCCAGTCGATGCGCGCGGCTGGAACGGCGTTTGCCGCGGCGCCAGGTGAAACCACGCACCCCACAAGGAGCCCGACATGCCCCGTTCGATGAACGCCCTGGACCTGCTGCGACGCGACCACCGGCACGTGCAGGCGCTGCTGAAGAAGATGAACAAGGCCGAGGCCGAGAGCGAACAGCGCGACCTGTGCGAGCAGATCCTCGGCGAGCTGCGCACGCACACCGAGATCGAGGAGCAGGTGTTCTACCCGTACCTGCGCGAGGCCACGGCGCGCGAGGACTTGTTCCAGGAGGCCAGCATCGAGCACGACACGGCCAAGCAGCTGATGGCGCAATTGCCGCAGGAACAACCCGGCACGCCGCGCTTCAAGGCCATGATGAAGGTGCTGGGCGAGTACATCGAACACCACGTGCAGGAGGAAGAGAGCGAGATCTTCCCGCAGGTCGAAAAGACCGGTGTCGACCTGCAGGCGCTGGGCCAGGCGCTGCAGGACTGCCGCGACGGCAAGGACCCGATGGCCGAGGCGGCGCGCGCGCCGGACGGCCGCGGCGCGCAGTCGGACGACAGCGACGATGAACCGCGCGCGCCGCAGGGCCTGGATGCCAAGGCGCAGACGCGGGACGACGAGCGCTACCTCAAGGAGCACGAAGGCGAGGGCCTGTCGCGCAGCACCGAGCGCGCGCGCTGGATCCACTCGCCGCAGGACCAGGCCGAGCACGACGGCCAGACGCTGGCCACGCGCAATATCGACGTGATCCGCGCCTGGGCCGAGGCGCGCGGTGGCCGCCCCGCCACCTCGCCGGGTGGCGACGCCGAACGCCCGCGCGTGCTGCGCTTCGACTTCCCCGACTATGACAAGAGCCTGCAGCCGGTGTCGTGGGAGGCCTGGGCGCGCGTGTTCCAGGAGCGCGACCTCGTGTTCCTGTTCCAGGAGAACAAGGCCGACGGCAGGCAGAGCAACTTCTTCCGTCTGGACAGTCCCGAACGGGAAGATGCCTGATGGGCCAGCCGGCAGCCGAAGACACGCCGGTCGACGTCCTCATCCCCACCTGCAACCGCCCGCTCGCACTGGCGGTCACGCTGGGCGCCCTGGCGGCGCAGACCTGGGCGCCGCTGCGCGTGGTGGTGTCGGACCAGGGCGACGACGATGGCCTGGCCGAGCGGCCGGAGTTCGCGTCGCTGGCGCGGCTGTTCGCGCACCAGGGCCGCGAGCTGCAGTGGCATCGCCACCTGCCGCGCCGCGGGCTGGCCGAGCAGCGCCAGTTCCTGCTCGAGCAGGCCCGCGCCCCGCACGTGCTGTTTCTCGACGACGACGTGATCCTCGAGCCCGACATGGTGCAGCGCATGCGCCGTGCGCTGGTCGACGCGGGCTGCGGCTTCGTCGGCAGCGGGGTGCTGGGCTTGAGCTACCGCGACGACCGGCGCCCGCACCAGCAGGCGGTGGAGTTCTGGGACGGGCCGGTGCAGCCCGAGGTGGTGCAGCCCGGCGGGCGCGCGTGGGCTCGGCACCACCTGCACAGCGCCGCCAACCTGCTGCACGTGCAGCAGCAGCTGCGCGTCACTGCCGCCCAGCCGCGCTTGTACAAGGTGGCCTGGGTGGGTGGCTGCGTGATGTACGACCACGCGAGGTTGCGCGAGGCCGGCGGCTTCAGCTTCTGGTGCGACTTGCCCTCGGAGCATTGCGGTGAGGACGTGCTGGCCCAGCTGCGGGTGATGGCGCGCTTCGGCGGCGCCGGCCTGATGCCTTCCGGTGCCTATCACCAGGAGCTGCCCACCACCGTGCCGCGACGCGACTGCGACGCACCCTTTGCGCTGCAGGGCCTGCTGCCATGACGCCGGCGCGCGCGGAACGCGTGCGGCGCATCGCGGTGCTGCGGCCCAATGCGGTGGGCGACTTCGTATTCGCGTTGCCGGCGCTCGCCGCACTGGCCGCCGCCTACCCGGGTGCCGAGATCACGCTGCTCGGCAAGCCCTGGCATGCGGCCTTTCTGCAGGGCCGCCCGGGCCCGTGGGACGAGGTGATCGCGCTGCCGCCGCTGCGCGGCGTGGGCGCGCCGCTCGACGCGGTGCAGGACGACGCGCAGGTGCAGGCCTTCATGGCGGCGCTGCGCGATCGCGCCTTCGACATCGCGATCCAGCTGTTCGGCGGCGGCCGCTACTCCAACCCTGTCGTGCGCAGCCTTGGCGCGCGGCTGGCGGTGGGCCTGCGCGCGCCCGATGCCCCTGCCCTCGACAGGACCGTGCCCTACACGCCCTGGCGCAACGAGCGGCTGCGTCTGCTGGAAGTGGTGTCGCTGGTGGGCGCAGTGCCGGTCGACCTGGCGCCGGCGCTGGCGGTGACGGCGCACGACGATGCCGCGCTGCACGCGGCGGGCTTCCACGGCAAAGGCGACTGGGTTGTGCTGCAACCCGGCGCCAGCGACGCGCGCCGCCGTTGGTCGCCGGAGCGATTCGCCGCGGTGGGTGAGGCCTTGGCCGAAGCCGGTGCGCAGGTGGCGGTGCATGCCGGCCCCGGCGAGGAGGCGCTGGCGCAGCAGGTGCTGCGCTCGATGCGCCGGCCGGCGCAAGCGCTGCAAGGCCTGCCGCTGGGCGCGCTGGCGGCGCTGTTGGCGCGCGCGCGCCTGCTGGTCAGCAACGACACCGGCCCGCTGCACCTGGCGCAGGCAGTGGGCACGCCCACCGTCGGCATCTACTGGTTCATGAACCTGCTGGCCTCGGCGCCGCTGGTGGCCGGCCCGCATCGCGAGGCCTTTTCCACGCGCGTGCAGTGCCCCGTGTGCGGTCTCGAGAACGTGCACCAGCGCTGCGAGCACGAAGTGTCGTTCGTCGACGACGTGAGCCTGGACGAGGTGCGCACGCTGGCGCTGCAGGCCTGGCTTACGCGCTAGCGTTCAGCAGCGACAGCGCCTCGCGCAGCACCTCGTCCACGCGCGTCGCTTCCGGGTCCCACACGGCGCGATGGCGCGTGCGGTCCTGCGGCGCCCAGCGCTCGAGGTCGGTGTTGCGGAAGATCACCACGCTCGGCACGCGCAGCGCGGTGGCGATGTGCGAGGCGCCGGTGTCGTTGCTCACGATCAGCCGCGCACTGCCGATCAGCGCAGCGAGGGCGCCCACGCCCACCGGTGCAGCGGCGTCGATCACGCGGTGGCGCATCTGCTGCGCCACCGCCTGCGTGAGCGGCTGTTCGGCGGCCGAGCCGGTCAGCACCACCGGCAGGCCGGTGGCATCGGCCAGTGCGTCGCCCACGCGTGCAAAGTGCTGCGGCGGCCAGCGCTTGTCGGCCGCGCGTGCGCCGGCATGCATGCACAAGTGGCCGCCGGGCTGGCGGATCAGGGCCTGCACCTCCGGGCGCGTGTGCCACTCGGCGACGTCGGCCTCGGTGAGCGGGAACTCCAGCGATTCATCGGTGGCCTCGGCGCCGAGAAAGTGCGCCAGCTGCAGTAGCCGGTGCGGCTCCGCGCCTTGCTCCGGGTAGGGCATGAACAGCCCCGGTGTCTGCGGGTCGGGCGTGAAGCCGGCTTCGGTCTGCGCACCCAGCAGGCGCAGCACCGCGTTGGACAGGCGGCCATCGCCGTGCAGTTGCACGGCGAGGTCGAACTCGCGTGCCTGCGTGGCCTCCAGGAACCCGGGCCAGGCCTGCAGGTCGGGCTCGCGTTCGGGCATGCCGGGGTAGCCGGGAAACGCGATGAAGTCGTCCACCAGGTGCGCGAAGCGGGCCGCGAAGTCGCGCGCCCACGGCAGCCCGATCAGCGTGATGCGTGCATGCGGCCATGCGGCGCGCAACGCGCGCAACGCGGGCACCGCACACAGCATGTCGCCCAGCTGCAATGCGCGCAGCACCGCCACCGAGCGCGGCGCGAGCGGCCGGCCGTCGAGCAGCGCCGGGTGCGGCAGCGGCAGCGGGATGCAGGGGGCGGCGAGGGCGCCGCGCGCGGGGGCCGTCACCGGCTTGCGGCGCTGACGCGCCACACGGTGTTGCCCACGTCGTCGGCCACCAGCAGCGCGCCGCGCTTGTCCAGCGCCACACCCACCGGCCGGCCATAGGCCTCGTCGCCCCGCACGAAGCCGGTGAGCACGTCCACCGGCTGGCCGCTGGGCCTGCCATCGGCAAAGGGCACGTACACCACCTTGTAGCCGCTGCGCGGCTTGCGGTTCCAGGAGCCGTGCTCGCCCACGAAGGCGCCGTGCGCATAGTTCGGCGAGAGCGATTCGCCCGCGGAGAACGCGAGCCCGAGCGCGGCCACGTGCGGGCCCAGCGCGTAGTCGGGCGCGATCGCGCGCTGCACCTTCTGCGGCTGCTGCGGCTGCACGCGTGAATCCACATGCTGGCCGTAGTAGCTGTACGGCCAGCCGTAGAAGGCGCCGTCCTTCACCGAGGTGAGGTAGTCGGGCACCAGGTCGGCGCCGAGTTCGTCGCGCTCGTTGACCACGGTCCACAGCACTTGCGTGTCGGGCTCCCACGCCAAGCCGTTGGGGTTGCGGATGCCGGTGGCGAACTCGCGGTGCGCGCCGGTGGCGGTGTCCACCTCCCAGATGGCGGCGCGGCCGCGTTCCACGCTGATGCCGTTCTCGGCCACGTTGCTGTTGGAGCCCACGGTCACGTAGAGCTTGGAGCCGTCGGCATTGGGCAGCAGGTTCTTGGTCCAGTGGTGGTTGATCGGGCCGGCCGGCAGGTCGACGAGCTTCTGCCCGGGGGCACTGATGCGCGTCTGCCCCGGCGTGAACGGGAAGCGCATCACCGCGTCGGTGTCGGCCACGTACAGCGTGTTGCCCACCAGCGCCATGCCGAACGGCGAATGCAGGTGCTCGAGCAGCACGCTCTTCCGGTCGGCAACGCCGTCGCCGTCGGTGTCGCGCAGCAGGCTGATGCGATCGGCGCTCGGCTCGCCGGAGCCGGCCTCCTTCATCAGCTGCTTCATGACCCAGCCCTTGATGCCCTTGCCGTCCTGCGGCTTCGGCGGTGCGTCCGTCTCGGCCACCAGCACGTCGCCATTGGGCAGCACGTAGAGCCAGCGCGGGTGCTGCAGCCCGGTGGCGAACGGCTTCACGCTCAGGCCCGGCGCGGCCTGCGGCTGCGCACCCTGCGGCCAGCCGTGCGCCTTGGCGATGTCCACCGTGGGGATGAGGTGATGAGACGGCGGCGGCAGCTGCGGCGACGGGCCCTGCACCGCCTCCATCGGCAAGCTCGCATCGCTGGCGCAGCCGGCCAGCAGCGCCGCGCCGCAGCCCCACAGCAGGGCGCAGGGCAGGCGGAGGGGATGTGACATGGGGGAGCTTCGGCAACCCCCATTCCCGCGCAAGCGATGCAGAAACATTTGCACCATTGCAGATTCATCTTGCGCCCCGGCACGGCTTTACCTGGGGGAACGCGCCTTGCCGCGCTGCAACAGTCCCCGAACGCAAAGGAGTGCCGGCATGAGCAAGACCGTGAGCGACCAGGTGCTGGAGCGCCTGCATCAGTGGGGCGTGACGCGCGTGTACGGCTACCCGGGCGACGGCATCAACGGCCTGATGGGCGCGTTCGAGCACATCGGCGACAAGATGCAGTTCATCCAGGCGCGGCACGAGGAGCTCGCCGCGTTCATGGCGTGCGCGCATGCCAAGTTCACCGGCGAGGTGGGTGTGTGCATGGCCACCTCGGGGCCCGGCGCGATCCACCTGCTCAACGGGCTGTACGACGCCAAGGCCGACCACCAGCCGGTGGTGGCCATCGTGGGCCAGCAGGCGCGCGCGGCGCTGGGCGGCGACTACCAGCAGGAAGTGGATCTGGTGAGCCTGTTCAAGGACGTGGCGCATGAGTTCGTGCACATGGGCACGGTGCCGGCGCAGATCCGCCAGCTGATCGACCGCGCCGTGCGCATCGCGCGCGACCAGCGCACGGTGACCTGCGTGATCCTGCCCAACGACCTGCAGGAGCTGGAGGCGGTGGAGCAACCACCACGCGAGCACGGCACCGTGCATACCGGCATCGGCCGCACCTACAAGCACAGCGTGCCCAGCGACAGCGAGCTGCGCGCCGCGGCCGAGGTGATCAACGCCGGCGAGAAGGTGGCCATCCTGGCCGGCGCCGGCGCACTGCACGCCACCGACGAGCTGATCGCCGTGGCCGAGGCCACCGGCGGCGGCATCGCGAAGGCGCTGCTCGGCAAGTTCGCGGTGCCTGACGAACTGCCCTTCGTCACTGGCTCGATCGGCATGGTGGGCACGGTGCCGAGCTGGGAGATGATGACCGGCTGCGACACCTTGCTGATGGTGGGCTCCAGCTTCCCGTACTCGGAGTTCCTGCCCAAGGAGGGCCAGGCGCGCGGCGTGCAGATCGACCTCGACGGCCGCCGCCTCAGCCTGCGCTACCCGATGGAGATCAACCTCGTCGGCGACAGCACGGCCACGCTGGCCGGCCTGCGGCCGCACCTCGAGCGCAAGGACAACCGGCGCTGGCGCGACAAGATCGAAGCCGACGTGCGCAAGTGGTGGCAGGTGCTCGAGAAGCGCGCGATGAACGAGGCCTCGCCGATCAATCCGCAGCGTGTGTTCTGGGAGCTGTCGCCCAAGCTGCCCGACCACTGCATCCTCACCTGCGACTCCGGAACCTCGGCGGTCTGGTACGCGCGCGACCTGAAGGCGCGGCGCGGCATGATGGGTTCGCTTTCCGGCGGCCTGGCCACCATGTGCCCCGGTGTGCCGTACGCCACGGCCGCCAAGTTCGCCTACCCCGACCGGCCGGTGATCGCGCTGGTCGGCGACGGCGCGATGCAGATGCTCGGGCTGAACGGCATGGTGACGATCGCGCACCACTGGAAGCAGTGGCGCGACCCGCGGCTGGTGGTGATGGTGCTGCACAACAGCGACCTCAACATGGTGAGCTGGGAGCAGCGCGCGAGTGCCGGCGAGCCGCGCTTCGTCGATTCGCAGGCACTGCCGCAGTTTCCGTATGCGGAGTACGGCAAGCTGCTCGGCCTGAAGGGCATCCGCGTGGACCGCCCGGAGCGCATTTCCGCCGCGTGGGACGAGGCGCTGGCCGCCGACCGCCCGGTGGTGCTGGAGATGGTGACCGACCCCAACGTGCCGCCGCTACCGCCGCACGTGAGCATGGCGCAGGCCAAGCACTACGCGAAGGCGCTGCTGCATGGCGACCCCGACGCCACCAAGATCGTGATGGCCAGCGCCAAGGAGGTGTGGGATGGCCTGAGCGGGGGCAAGGGTTGACGAGGGCCGTTGCGCGATGACCCGCAACCCGCCGCATGTGCCCGTCGGGCTGGACGTGCAGGCGCTCGAGCGCGACCTGCGCGCGCAGGTGAAGGGCGAAGTGCGCTTCGACGACGGCAGCCGCGCGCTGTATGCCACCGATGCCTCCAACTACCGCCAGGTGCCGATCGGTGTGGTGATCCCGCGCGACGTGGACGACGTGATCGCCACCGTGGCCGCCTGCCGTGCGCACCAGGCGCCGGTGCTGTCGCGCGGCGGCGGCACCAGCCTGTGCGGCCAGTGCTGCAACGTGGCCGTGGTGATGGATTTCTCCAAGTACATGAACCGCGTGCTGGAGATCGACGTGGCCGCGCGCACGGCCCGGGTGCAGCCCGGTTGCGTGCTCGACGACCTGCGCGACCAGGCGGCGCAGCACGGCCTCACCTTTGCGCCCGATCCGGCCACGCACACCCACAACACGCTGGGCGGCATGATCGGCAACAACTCCTGCGGCCCGCATTCGGTGATGGGCGGCGAGACGGTGGCCAACGTGGTCGAGCTTGACGTGCTCACCTACGACGGCCTGCGCCTCACGCTGGGCGGCGGCAACGACGCCGCGCGCCTGCAGGCCCTGGGCGGCCGCGCCGCCGAGATCGGCGAGCGGCTGCAGCGCCTGGCCGCCCAGTACGCGCCGCTGATCCGCGAGAAGTTCCCCGACATTCCGCGCCGCGTGTCGGGCTTCAACCTGCCCGCGCTGCTGCCCGAGCACGGTTTCGACGTGGCCAAGGCGCTGGTGGGCAGCGAGGCCACCTGCGTGGTGGTGCTGGAGGCGCGGCTGCGCTTGCTGCCCAAGCCCGAGCGCACGACGCTGCTGGTGCTGGGCTACCCGAGCGTGTACGAGGCCGGGGACCACATCCCCGAGGTGATGCAGGCCGGGCCGATCGCTTTGGAGGGCATCGACGATCGCCTGATCGACGACATGAAGCACACCCACCTGCATGTGGAATACACCGGCCTGCTGCCCGAGGGCAAGGGCTGGCTGCTGGTGGAGTTCGGCGGCGACACCAAGGAGCAAGCCGACGCCCGCGCGCAGGCGCTGATGGACACGCTGCGCCGCGCCGAGCATCCGCCGTCGATGAAGCGGGTGGACGACCCCACGCAGGAGCGGCACATCTGGAAGGTGCGCGAAAGCGGCCTCGGCGCCACCGCGCACGTGCCGGACAAGCCGGTCACGTGGGAAGGCTGGGAGGATTCGTCGGTGCCGCCGCACCGCGTGGGCGAATACCTGCGTGGCTTGCGCGATCTGTTCGACCGCTACGGCTATGCCTGCGACCTGTACGGCCACTTCGGCCAGGGCTGCATCCACACCCGCATCGACTTCGACCTGGAAACCCAGCCGGGCATCGACAAGTTCCGCCGCTTCCTGCGCGACGCGGCGCAACTGGTGGTGAGCCTGGGCGGCTCGATCTCCGGCGAACACGGCGACGGCCAGTCCAAGGCCGAACTGCTGCCGATCATGTTCGGCCCCGAACTGATGCGCGCGTTCGAGGAGTTCAAGGCCATCTGGGACCCGGACAACCGCATGAACCCCGGCAAGGTGGTGCACGCCTTCCGCGCCGACCAGAACCTGCGCCTGGGCACCAGCTACAGCCCCATGCCGGTGGAGACGCGCATGTTCTTCGCCGGCGACAGGGGCGACATGGGCCACGCGGTGCTGCGCTGCGTGGGTGTGGGCGAATGCCGCAAGAAGAGCGGCACCATGTGCCCCAGCTACATGGCCACGCAGGAGGAGATGCACTCCACCCGCGGCCGCGCGCACCTGCTGTTCGAGATGTTCAACGGCGAGCGCGAGCAAGGCGTGCTCAAGAAGGGCTGGCAGGAGCCGGCCGTGAAGGAGGCGCTGGACCTGTGCCTGTCGTGCAAGGCCTGTCGCCACGAGTGCCCGGTGAAGGTGGACATGGCCTCGTACAAGGCGGAGTTCCTGTCGCACTACTACGAGCAGCATGCGCGGCCCATCAGCGCACAGGTGTTCGGCTTCATCGATCGCTGGTCGCGCTGGGCCGCGGTGGCACCGGGCGTGGCCAACTTCCTCGGCCAGCACGAGCCGTTTGCCGGCCTGGCCAAGCGCGTGATCGGCATTGCGCCGCAGCGCCGCCTGCCGGCCTTTGCGCGGCAGACGTTTCGCGACGCGTTCCATCGCGCGCACCGCGAGGCGGCCGGCGAGGGCACGCGCGGCGAGGTGCTGCTGTGGGCCGACACCTTCAACAACCATTTCCATCCGCAGGTGGCGCAGGCCGCGAGCGAGGTGCTGCAGCACGCGGGCTTCCGGGTGCAGGTGCCGCGCGCCCACCTGTGCTGCGGGCGGCCGCTGTACGAGTTCGGCTACCTGGACCACGCGCGCCGCTACCTGCTGCGCATCCTCGACACGCTGGATGCGGCACTGCGCGCAGGCACGCCTATCGTGGTGCTGGAGCCGGCCTGCCTGTCGGTGTTCAAGGTGGAGCTGCCGATGATGTTGCCGCGGCATGAGCAGGCGATGCGGCTGGAACGCCAGAGCGTGCTGTTCAGCGAGTTCCTGCAGCAGCGCGCGCCCAAGCTGGCACTGCAGCCGCTGCACCGGCCCGCGCTGGTGCACATGCATTGCCACCACAAGGCGGTGTTGCGAACCGAGGCCGAGACCGAGCTGCTGCAGCGCATGGCGCTCGACCTGCACGAGCCGGACGATGGCTGCTGCGGCATGGCGGGTTCGTTCGGCTTCGAGGCGCACAAGGTGGACGTGTCGCTGCGCTGCGGCGAGCGCGTGCTGCTGCCGGCGGTGCGCCACACGCCCGCGCAGGGTCTGGTGATCGCCGACGGCTACAGCTGCCGCGAGCAGATCGTGCAGACCACCGGGCGCCAGGTGCATCACCTGGCCGAAGTGATGCGCATGGCCTTGGCCGGCCGTGAGGAGACGCGATGAGCAGCAGCCACGCACCGGTGCCCGGGCGCACGCTCTGGGCCATCGCCGAGGGCTACATCCCGGGCCGCAGCACGGGGCAGGGACGCGAGCTCGAAAGCCACGAGGCCGCCTGCATCCTCAACGCCGGGCCGCACGACGCGCACGTGCAGCTCACGCTGTACTTCACCGACCGCGAACCGGCCGGGCCTTACCCCGTGACCGTGCCGGCGCGGCGCACGCTGCACCTGCGCTTCAACGATCTGCAGCAGCCGGAGCCGGTGCCGCGCGACACGCCGTACTCGAGCGTGCTCGTCTCGGACCAGCCGGTGGTCGTGCAGCACACCCGGCTGGATTCGCGCCAGAGCGCGCTGGCGCTGCTGTCGACGACCGCCTACGGTCAATGAAGGAGTGACGACATGGAACGAAAACTGCACCTCTTGGAGTCGTTCGAGGCGAAAGGTTCGGACGGCGCGACCTACAAGGTCTGCGGCTACGAACACCTGGTGCGCGACGAATCCGTGGCCGACGGACGCGAGCACTGGGAGCCCACCGGCCTGGCCGAGTACCGGCTGGCCGACGGGGACCGCGTGGACGTGCAGCGCGACGGCTCGATGCGGGTCGCGCGCTCCGGGATCGAGCTGATCCGGCACTAGCCACCCGCCTTCTCCCCGCTCATCAACCAGGAGATCCAACATGAACAAACTTCATCCTCTTGCCGCGGCCGCCGTGCTCGCGGTGGCCGTCTTCGGTGCACAGGCGCAAAGCACCAGCGCACCCGCGCAGCAGGGCGCCTATGCGCACGACCGCGCCGGCGTGTCGGAGCAGGACCGCGACTTCATGAAGAATGCGGCCGAGGCCGGCAAGGCCGAGGTGCAGGCCAGCCAGATGGCGCTGCAGAAGGCCACCGACCCGGTGCTGAAGAACTTTGCGCGGCACATGGTCGACGATCACACGCAGGCCAATGCCCAGCTGATGAAGCTGGCGCAGGCCAAGGGCGTGCAGTTGCCCTCGGATCCGTCGATGTTGCAGAGGAGCAAGCTCGAGCTGCTGAAGGCGGTGGACGGCAAGGATTTCGACCAGCGCTACGCCGAAAGCTTCGGGTTGAAGGCCCACCACCAGGCGATCGACCTGTTCAGCAAGGAGGCCCATCAAGGCCAAGACCCGGATGTGAAGGCCTTTGCGAGCAAGGTGCTCGGCAAGCTGCAGACGCACCTCGCGATGGCCGAGAACGTGGACCGCAAGGTGGCCGCTGCCGATCGCGACGACGGCCAGGCCGCACAGGCCAGCACCAGCGGCACGCGCGCGCCGGTGAAGGTGGACGACGGCGACCTGCGCGACGCGCAGCAGGAGATCGACCGCGCGGTGCAGGTGGTGCAGCGCATGAAGGCCGACCCGAAGATGCAGGATGCGCTGCAGCAGGCCAAGGGCGTGTTCATCCTGCCGCACTACGGGCGCGGCGCGCTCGGCGTGGGCGTGCAGGGTGGCGAAGGCGTGCTGGTCACGCGCCAGGGCAACAAGTTCGGCAACCCGGTCTTCTACAACCTGGGCGGCGTGAGCATCGGCGCGCAGGCCGGCGGTGCCGGCGGGCCGGTGGCGTTCCTGCTGATGACCGACAAGGCCGTGCAGGACTTCGCCTCGGGCAAGAAGTTCTCGCTCGATGCCGATGCCGGCCTCACGATCGTCAACTGGTCCAAGCGGGCGCAGGGCTCGGCCGGCAAGGTGCAGGACGTGATCGCGTGGTCCGCAACCAAGGGCGCCTACGCCGGCGTGTCGGTGGGCGTGACCGACGTGATGGTCGACAAGGACGCCAATCGCGCCTACTACGGCCGCGACGGGCTGCAGCCGCGCGAGATCGTCAACGGCCGCGTCGACAACCCGCGCAGCAACGTGCTCGGGTTGGTGCTCGGCGCCTGAGCGGGAGCGGCGGCGGTGCATGCGCTGCTGATCGGAGCCGCTGCCGGCTACCCGGTGGTCGGCTTTCCCATCGCGTTCTGGTTGAGCAAGATGGCGTAAGTGCTGTAACGCCGGCGGCCCCCGCGTACGGGGCTTGCATGCCATGCAAGCCCGTCTCCCGAGACCGCCATGCGCATTGCCCAGGTCGCTCCCCTCTTCGAAAGCGTTCCGCCCCGCTACTACGGCGGTACCGAGCGTGTGGTCTCGTATCTCACCGAGGCGCTGGTACGGCAGGGGCACGAGGTGACGCTGTTCGCCACGGCCGATTCGTGCACCGGTGCGCGCCTGGTTCCCGCCTGGCCCCAGGGCCTGCGGCTGGAAGGCCGCAGCCACCTGTACCAGGTGCCGCATCTGCTGCAGATGGAGCAGGTGTTCCGCCGCCGCGACGAGTTCGACGTGATCCATTTCCACACCGATCACATGCACTTTCCGCTGGCGCGCCGGCATCGCGTGCCGACGGTCACCACCTTGCACGGCCGGCTCGACCTGCCCGACCTGGTGCCGCTGATGCGCGAATTCATCGAGATGCCGCTCGTTTCCATCTCCGATGCGCAGCGTGAGCCGCTGCCCTGGGCGCACTGGCAGGCCACGGTGCACCATGGCCTGCCGCGCGAGCTGTTCCGCTTTCATCCCGGGCCCGGCAGCTACCTCGCCTTCCTGGGCCGGATCTGCCCAGAGAAGCGCTGCGACCGCGCGATCGAGATCGCCCTGCGCATGGACCTGCCGATCCGCATCGCGGCCAAGGTGGATCCTGCCGACGTGGCCTACTACGAAGCGGTGGTCAAGCCCATGATGAGCCACCCGCTGGTGGAGTACGTGGGCGAGATCGGCGAGCACGAGAAAGACGAGTTCCTCGGCAACGCAATGGCGCTTCTGTTCCCGATCGACTGGCCCGAGCCGTTCGGGCTGGTGATGATCGAGGCGCTGGCCTGCGGCACGCCGGTGGTGGCTTTCCGCCGGGGCTCGGTGCCCGAGATCGTGGAGCCTGGCGTCACCGGCTGCATGGTCGAGCGGCTGGACGAAGCACCGCAGGCCGTGGGCCGCGCACTCAAGCTCGATCGCAGCCGCTGCCGCCAGCGCTTCGAGCAGCGCTTCACCGCGGATCGCATGGCGCGCGACTACCTCTCGGTGTACGACACGGTCGCGCAGCGCCACCCCCGCATTCCCTTGAGGGAGGTTTCCCATGGATGAGCACCACGACACCCAGGACCACCAGCACGACGAGTACCACATCAACTCCCCGTCCACGCGGCTGGACCTGCGCACGCGGGTGCTCAAGCATGCCGACAGCTTCGTGGTGCTGGACCGCATGGGCAACGCCGAGGACCAGGGCCCCACCGAATACGGCCTGTTCCACCAGGACACCCGCTTCCTGTCGCGCCTGGGCTTGCGCATGAGCGCGGGCGGCCATGCGCCGCGCCCGCCCATGCTGCTGAGCTCCGCAGTGAAGGACGACAACGCCATCCTCTTCGTGCACCTGACCAACCCCACGATGGAGGCCGATGGCGCCGACTGCCTTCCGCAGGGCCTGCTGCACCTGCTGCGCACGCAGGTGCTGTGGCGCGCCTCGCTGTGTGACCGGCTGCGCATTCACAACTACGGCGAGGAGCGGCTGCGCTTGACGCTGCACGTGCAGTTCGGCGCCGACTTTGCCGACATCTTCGAGGCGCGCGGCATGCATCGCAACCGGCACGGCACGCTGCGTGCGCCGCGCATCGAGAAGAACACCGTGCTGCTGAGCTACGAGGGGCTGGACGACCGGCTGCGCCGCACGCGCATCGCGTTCGACACCCCGCCCGCGTCGCTGCAGGCCGGCGAGGCCACGTTCGACGTGGACCTGGCGCCGCACGACGCCGCCGAGCTGTGCTGGACCGTGAGCTGCGAGGCCGAGGACTCGCAGGAGAAGGCCGCTGTGGCCAGCAAGGTGCAGGCACCGGCGCAGCCGCCGTGGTACGCCGCCGCCGCGGAACATCGCCGCGCCGAGCTTCAGGCCGCGCGCGAGGCCGAGCCGGTGCTCAACACCTCCAACTCGCAGTTCAACGAGTGGATCAACCGCTCGCTGGCCGACCTGCACATGCTGGCCACCGAGACGCCGCGCGGCCGCTACCCGTATGCCGGCGTGCCGTGGTTCAGCACGCCGTTCGGGCGCGACGGCATCATCACCGCGCTGCAATGCCTGTGGTTCGCGCCGGACATGGCGCGCGGCGTGCTGTGGTACCTGGCGTCCACGCAGGCCGACAAGGTGAGCGACGCGCAGGACGCACAGCCGGGCAAGATCCTGCACGAGACGCGTGGCGGC
>CAMLIZ010000006.1 GCA_946480245.1 uncultured Pseudomonadota bacterium | reverse complement strand
CGCAGAGCGTGCTGACCGCCACCGAGAACGGCTACGGCAAGCGCACCAGCATCGTGGAGTACACGCGCCACGGCCGCGGCACGAAGGGCATGATCGCCATCCAGCAGAGCGAGCGCAACGGCAAGGTCGTGGCTGCCACGCTCGTTCGTCCCGAAGACGAGATCATGCTGATCACCGACAAGGGCGTGCTGGTGCGTACTCGCGTCAGCGAGATCCGTGAACTCGGCCGCGCCACTCAAGGCGTGACCCTGATCGCGCTGGATGCCGGCGCGCAACTGATCGGCCTGCAGCGCATCGTCGAGAACGATGCCAACGTGGACGCCGAACCCGATACCGACGCCGCTTCCGGCGAGGAGAACCCCGTTTGAACTTCAACACCATCACGCTGGCCCTGCTGCTGGCCGCAAGCACTGCCGTCTCGGCGCAAACCAGTGCCGCCAGTGCGCCCGCCGCAGCACCGGCGTCGCCGGCCAAGAAGGCCCTGGTGCAGAAGGTGCTCAAGCTGCAGCAACCGGGCGTGGAGCAGATGGCCACGTCCCTGGCCGAGCAACCGGCAGCACAGCTGATGCAGCAGGCCGGCCAGGCGCTGCAGCGTGTGCCACCCGAACAGCGCGCGGCGATCGCCGAGGGCATCAAGGCAGACGTGAAGAAGTATGTCGACGACGCGGTGCCGGTGCTGCGCGGCAAGGCCGCGAAGCTGGCCCCCGGCGTGATCGGCCCCATCCTCGAGCAACGCTTCACCGAGGACGAACTGAAGCAACTGGTGGCCTGGCTCGAATCTCCGGTCAACCGCAAGTTCCAGCAAGTGGCGCCCGAGATGCAGAAGGCCTTGGCAGAGAAGTTGGTCGCCGACAGCCGCGACGTCATCGAGCCCAAGGCGCGCGCGCTGCAAGCCGCCATGGGCCAGCGCTTCACTCCCCCGGCGCCGGCAGCCTCGGCGCCCGCCCCCAAGAAATAGGGTCATGAACGACAGGGCCTACAACTTCTCGGCCGGGCCGGCGGTGTTGCCGGAGCCAGTGCTGCGCGAAGCGGCGGCCGACATGCTGAACTGGCATGGCAGCGGCATGAGCGTGATGGAAATGAGCCATCGCGGGCGTGAGTTCATCTCGATCTACGAAGAGGCCGAAAGCCTGGCGCGCGACTTGCTCGCGGTGCCGCGCGACATGCGCATCCTCTTCATGCAAGGCGGCGGCCTGGGCGAGAACGCGATCGTGCCGATGAACCTGTCGCGCGGCAGCAAGGCGGATTTCGTCATCACGGGCGGCTGGTCCAAGAAGTCGCACAAGGAGGCGCAGCGCTATTGCGATGCGGCAGTCGCCGCCAGCAGCGAGGCGGACGGCTTTACCTCGGTGCCACCGCCGAGCAGTTGGGCACTGCGCGACGATGCGGCCTATGTGCACGTGTGCAGCAACGAGACGGTGCACGGCGTGGAAATGCACGAGCTGCCTGTGCTAAAGGCGCTGGGCTGCGACGCCCCGCTGGTGGCCGACATCTCTTCGCACATGGCGTCGCGCCCCGTGGACTGGTCGCGTGTCGGCCTGGCCTTCGGCGGCGCACAGAAGAACATCGGTCCAGCGGGCCTGACGCTGGTCTTCGTGCGCGATGAACTGCTTGGCCACGCACTTCCGATCTGCCCCTCGGCCTTCGACTACAAGACCGTGGCCGATAACGATTCGATGTTCAACACGCCGCCCACCTACGCGATCTACGTCGCCGGGCTGGTGTTCAAGTGGCTGCGCGACCAAGGCGGCATTGCGGCGATCGAGCAGAGCAACATCGAGAAGGCCCGCCTGCTGTACGACTGCATCGACGGCTCCCACGGCTTCTACGTCAACAAGGTCGCCGCAGACTGCCGATCGCGCATGAACGTGCCGTTCTTCCTGCGTGACGAAGGCCTGAACGACGCGTTCCTGGCCGGCGCCAAGGCCCAGCGGCTGCTGCAGTTGAAGGGGCACAAGACGCTGGGCGGCATGCGCGCCTCCATCTACAACGCGATGCCGCTGCAAGGCGTGCAGGCGCTCGTCAACTACATGCGTGATTTCGCTTTCCGCCATGGCTGAACCAGCCCCCAATCCGCAGCTGCTCGCGCTGCGGGACAAGATCGATGCCGTCGACGGCGAACTGCTCGCGCTGCTGAACAGGCGAGCTGCCCTGGCGTTGGAGGTCGGCGAACTGAAGCGCAAGGAAGGCTCTGTGGTGTTCCGCCCCGAGCGCGAGGCGCAGGTGATCGACGGCCTGAAGGGGCGCAACCGCGGCCCGCTGAAGAACGAGAACGTTGCACCGATCTGGCGCGAGATCATGTCGGCCTGCCGCGCGTTGGAGACGCCCACGCGCGTGGCCTACCTGGGCCCGGCTGGCACCTTCAGCGAGGAGGCGGCGCTTGGCTTCTTCGGCTCGGCGCTGGTGCGCGTGCCCTGCGCCAGCATCGACGAGGTGTTCCGCACCACGAGTGCCGGCGCCGCCGATTTCGGCGTGGTGCCCGTGGAGAACTCCACGGAAGGCATGGTGGCGCGATCACTCGACCTGTTCCTGACCGAGCCGCTGTTCATCATCGGCGAGACCAGCCTGTACGTGCGGCAGAACCTGCTGCGCAAGGTCGAAGGGCTGGACGGTGTGAAGACGGTGTGCGCGCACCCGCAGGCCCTCGCGCAATGCCACGAGTGGTTGTCCAACCACCTGCCTCAGGCCGAGCGCAGGCCGGTGGCCAGCAACGCCGAAGGCGCCCGCCTGGCGTCGCAAGATGCCTCGCTGGCGGGCATCGCCAGCGTACGCGCCGCCAGCGAGTACGGCCTGCACCTGGTGGCCCCTGGCATCCAGGACGATCCGCACAACCGCACCCGCTTCGCCATCGTCACGCGGCTCGATCGCCACCCCACGCCCAAGGCCTCGGGACACGACTGCACCAGCCTCGTGGTGTCGGTGCCCAACAAGCCCGGCGCGGTCCACGACATGCTGGTGCCGCTGAAGAAGCACGGCGTGTCGATGACGCGCTTCGAGTCGCGCCCGGCGCGTTCGGGCCAGTGGGAGTACTTCTTCTACATCGACATCCAGGGCCATCCCGACCAGCCTGCCGTGGATGCGGCACTGCGCGAACTGCGCGCAGCCTGCGCGTTCTTCAAGATCCTGGGCACCTACCCGCTCGACGTTCATTAAGCAGCCGTACGCATGTTCAACCAACTGGGACTGATCGGCTGCGGCCTGATGGGCGGATCCTTCGCACTGGCGCTCAAGCGCGCCGGTCTCGTAAAGCGCGTGATGGGCTACAGCAAGTCGCCCTCCACGACCGAGCGCGCCAAGAAGCTGGGCGTGATCGACGTGGCTGCCGAGTCGGCGCTGCTGGCCGTGTCCGGCTCCGACATCGTGCTGATCGCCGTGCCGGTAGCGGCCAGTGAAGCCACCTTCAAGGCGATTCGCCATCTGGTGGAGCCAGGCGTGCTGTTCATGGATGTGGGCAGCACGAAACGCGATGTGGTCGATGCGGCGCGCCGCGTGCTGAAGGAGCGCATCGGCTCGTTCGTGCCCGCGCACCCGATCGCCGGCAAGGAAGTGGCCGGCATCCAGAACGCCGACCCCGCGCTGTACAACGGCCGCCAGGTGATCCTCACGCCGCTGCCGCAGACCGCGCCCGAGCTGGTGCAGAAGGCCACCGACGTGTGGTCCGCGATCGGCTGTCAGGTGCTGAAGATGACGCCGGAGAACCACGACGCGGCATTCGCGGCGGTGAGCCATCTGCCGCACCTGCTCGCCTTTGCTTACTTCAGCGCCGTGGTCAAGCAGCCGGCCGGCAAGGATTTTCTCTCGCTCGCCGGTCCCGGCTTCCGCGACTTCACGCGCATCGCAGCCAGCGACCCGGCCGTGTGGCGCGACGTGCTGATGAGCAACCGCGAAGAGGTGCTGAAGCAGGCCACCCGCTTTCGCCATGCACTGGACGCGATGGAGCACGTGATCCGCTCAGGCAACGTCGAGGCGCTGGAGGATCTGATCCGCAAGGCATCCGATGCGCGCGCCGGCTGGCAGATGAACGCGCCCAAGGCCACCGGTTCCCGCTGACCTGCGTCGATGTACACGATTCCCTTTCTCGACCTGCCGCCGCTGGACGGGGCATCCGGCACCGTGCGTCTGCCGGGCTCCAAGAGCATCTCCAATCGGGTGCTGCTGCTCGCGGGCCTCAGCAGCGGCACCACCTTCGTGCGCGACCTGCTCGACTCCGACGACACACGCGTGATGCTTGCGGCGCTGCAGTCCCTTGGCTGCGGCATTGAACAGCTGGGCGCCGACGCGGTGCGCATCGACGGTCTGGGCGGGCAGCTTCGTGTGCACGAGGCCGCCCTCTTCCTGGGCAACGCCGGCACCGCGATGCGGCCGCTGGCCGCTGCGCTGGCCGTGCAGGCGGTCATGCAGGGCGGATGCTTCGAGCTGTCGGGCGTACCGCGCATGCACGAGCGCCCGATCGGCGATCTGGTGGATGCGCTGCGCCAGCTCGGCTGTCGCATCGACTACCTGGGGCGCGACGGCTATCCGCCGCTTCGGCTGCAAGGCGACGCCGGTGGGCGGCTGCAGACGGACGCGCCGATCCGCGTGCGCGGTGATGTCTCCAGCCAGTTCCTCACCGCGTTGCTGCTGGCACTGCCGCTCGTCAGCGAACACGGCGCCATCACCATCGAGGTGGATGGCGAGCTGATCTCCAAGCCCTACATCGAGATCACGTTGAATCTGCTGGCGCGCTTCGGCATCGCGGTGGGGCGTGAGGGCTGGCAGCGCTTCACGATTCCCGCGGGCAGCGCTTATCGCACGCCGGGCGAGATTCGCGTGGAAGGTGACGCGTCGTCGGCCTCGTACTTCGTGGCGCTGGGCGCGATCGCCGCACACGGCGGGCGCGAGCTGCGCATTGAAGGCGTGGGCGCCGATTCGATCCAGGGCGACATCCGCTTCGTCGACGCCGCGCGCGCGATGGGCGCCGACGTGCAGGCGGGCCCCGGCTGGCTTCAGGTGCGACGTGGCCGCTGGCCGCTGAAGGCGATCACGCTCGACTGCAACCACATCCCCGACGCGGCCATGACGCTGGCCGTCATGGCGCTGTATGCCGATGGCCCCACGCGGCTGACCAACATTGCCAGCTGGCGTGTGAAGGAGACCGACCGCATCGACGCCATGGCCGCTGAGTTGCGCAAGCTCGGCGCCGTCGTCGTCGACGGCCCTGACTTCATCGAGGTGCGCCCACCCACGCAGTGGCGCCCGGCTGCCATTCGCACCTACGATGACCACCGTATGGCGATGTGCCTGTCGCTGGCCGCCTTTGGCGGCCTGACCGACGGCGCCGCTGCGATGCCGCTGCGCATCCTCGACCCGCGTTGCGTGGCCAAGACCTTCCCCGACTACTTCGAGACGCTGTTCAGCCTGGCGCAGGCGGAGCCACGCCACATCCCGGTGATCACGATCGACGGGCCCACCGCTTCCGGCAAAGGCACGCTGGCGAGTGCAGTGGCCGAGCGCCTGGGCTATCACACCCTCGATTCGGGCTCGCTGTACCGCGTGGCCGCCCTGGCCGCGCTGCAGCGCGGCGTGGCGAGCGACGATGGCGCAGCGCTGGCGGCGCTCGCCAGCCGGCTGGTGCTGCGCTTCGCAGGCCAGCGCCTATGGCTCGACGGTGCGGACGTCACCGATGACCTGCGGCGTGAGGACGTTGGCGCCATGGCCTCCCGAATCGCCGCGCTGCCAGCCCTGCGCCACGCGCTCAACGACCTGCAGCTGTCGTTTCGACGCCTGCCCGGGCTGGTTGCCGATGGGCGCGACATGGGCACTGTGATCTTCCCCGACGCCCGGCTCAAGGTGTTCCTCACAGCAAGCGCCGCGCAGCGCGCCGCGCGGCGGCATAACCAATTGATCCAAAAGGGAATTTCGGCTAAACTCGCCGACCTTCGCGCTGACTTGGAAGCGCGCGACGAGCGCGACAAGAACCGCCTCATCGCCCCTTTGAAGCCCGCCGAAGACGCGCTACTGCTGGACAACTCGGCCCTCACCATCGAGCAATCGGTCGATGCGGTGCTGGAGTGGTGGCAACAGCGCAACCCCTTCTAGCCGAAAGGCGCGAAGGGCCCTGGCCCGCCGCTTTCCCTCCTGCGCTGCAAGGCGCGCCGAAGCGGTGGATTGGTTCAACTCAACCCGCAGCCTCGGGCTGCACACCGCCGGGCATCGAGGCCCGGCCCCAGGAAACACCATGCCCCAAACCCAAACTGCCACCATGGGCGGCGAAAGCTTTGCCGCCCTGTTCGAAGAGTCGCTGCAAAAGAGCGACATGCGCGCCGGCGAGGTCATCTCCGCAGAGGTGGTCCGCATCGAGCACAACTTCGTGGTGGTGAACGCCGGCCTCAAGTCCGAGGCGTACGTGCCCATCGACGAGTTCAAGAACGACCAGGGCGAAGTCGAAGTGCAGGTCGGCGATTTCGTCTCGGTGGCCATCGACGCCATCGAGAACGGCTACGGCGACACCATCCTGTCGCGCGACAAGGCCAAGCGCCTGGCCTCGTGGCTGTCGCTGGAAAACGCCCTCGAGTCGGGCGAATTCGTCACCGGCACCGTCTCCGGCAAGGTCAAGGGCGGCCTGACCGTCCTGGTCAACGGCATCCGCGCCTTCCTGCCCGGCTCGCTGCTCGACACGCGTCCTGTCAAGGACATGACGCCGTTCGAGGGCAAGACCATGGAATTCAAGGTCATCAAGCTCGACCGCAAGCGCAACAACGTGGTGCTGAGCCGCCGCGCTGTGGTGGAAGCCTCCATGGGCGAAGAGCGCGCCAAGCTGATGGAAACCCTGAAGGAAGGCTCCATCGTTCAGGGCGTGGTCAAGAACATCACCGAATACGGTGCGTTCGTGGACCTGGGCGGCATCGACGGCCTGCTGCACATCACCGACATGGCCTGGCGTCGCGTGCGCCATCCGAGCGAGGTGGTGCAGGTCGGCCAGGAACTGACCGCCAAGGTCCTGAAGTTCGACGCCGAGAAGAACCGCGTCTCGTTGGGCATCAAGCAACTGGGCGACGATCCGTGGCACGGCGTGTCGCGCCGCTACCCCACCGGCACGCGCCTGTTCGGCAAGGTCACCAACATCGCCGACTACGGTGCGTTCGTCGAGATCGAGCCCGGCATCGAAGGCCTGGTGCACGTGTCGGAGATGGACTGGACCAACAAGAACGTGGCTCCCTCCAAGGTCGTCTCGCTGGGCGACGAGGTGGAAGTCATGGTCCTCGAGATCGACGAGGACAAGCGCCGCATCAGCCTCGGCATGAAGCAGTGCAAGCCGAATCCGTGGGAGGAGTTCGCTTCCAACGTCAAGCGCGGCGACAAGGTCAAGGGCCCGGTCAAGTCGATCACCGACTTCGGCGTGTTCGTGGGCCTGGCGCAAGGCATCGACGGCCTGGTGCACCTGTCCGACCTGAGTTGGAACGAGCCGGGCGAAGCCGCCGTGCGCAACTTCAAGAAGGGCCAGGAAGTCGAGGCCGTGGTGCTGGCGATCGACGTGGAGCGCGAGCGCATCAGCCTGGGCATCAAGCAGCTCGACGGTGACCCGTTTGCCACCTTCACCACGCTGAACGACCGTGGTGCGCTGGTGAGCGGCAAGGTCAAGACCGTGGACCCGCGTGGCGCCGAGATCCAGCTGACCGACGAGGTCACCGGCTACCTGCGTGCTTCGGAAATCAGCCGCGACCGCGTGGAAGATGCGCGCAACGTGCTGAAGGAAGGCGAAGAAGTGTCGGCCATGATCATCAACATCGATCGCAAGTCGCGTTCGATCCAGTTGTCGATCAAAGCCAAGGACTCTGTCGACCAGCAGGAAGCCATGCAGCGCCTGTCGCAGAGCAACGAGCGCGAGACCGCCGGCACCACCAGCCTGGGCGCGCTGCTGCGCGCCAAGCTGGACAACCGCGACGAGAAGTAAGGCGAGCCAACCCCGGACCGTATGACCCGTTCCGATCTCGTGGCCGAGCTGGCCGAACGTTTCAGTCAGCTCACCCATCGCGACACCGAGTTCGCGGTCAAGACCATCCTCGATGCGATGTCCGACGCCCTGGCGCGCGGCCACCGCATCGAGATCCGGGGCTTCGGCAGCTTCTCGATCAATCGCCGCCCGCCGCGCATGGGCCGCAACCCGCGCAGCGGCGAGCAGGTGGTGATCCCCGAGAAGCTGGTGCCGCACTTCAAGCCTGGCAAGGCGCTGCGTGAAGGCGTCGACGCCAACGTGCCAGTGAAGAACCCGGCGCCTGCCGACGCCAAGCCATCGCGCTGAGCGCTCGCTCTGCGCATCGCCAGCCAAGGCCGCGGCATCGCCCGCGGCCTTCTTCTTTCCGCCCGCGCAGCGCGTTGCGCATCGACCGCTGGCTAGAATCCCCGCGCGATGCGAATCTTCGTCTGGCTCGCCCGGGCCTTCATCTTCTTCACCCTCTTCGCGTTTGCGCTGAACAACCAGCAAGAGGCCGCCGTGCACTGGTTCTTCGGCTACGAATGGCATGCGCCGATGGTGATCGTGGTGCTGGTGGCCTTTGCCGCCGGCAGCGCTTTCGGCGTGCTCGCCATGGTGCCGAGCTGGTGGCGCCACTGGCGCACCGCGCGCCGCCATGCGCCGGCGCCTGCTGCAGCGCCTCCGGCGCCGGCCATGCCGCCGTCCGACTTCGTGCCCGAACATCCCCCACGCGATGGACTTTGAGATCCCCGCGCTGCTGCAATGGCTGCTGATCGGCCTGCCGGTCGCGTTCGCACTCGGCTGGCTGGCCTCGCGCTTCGACGTGCGGCAATGGCGGCGCGAGCAGCGCGATTCTCCCAAGCCGTATTTCAAGGGCCTGAATCTCCTGCTCAACGAGCAGCAGGACAAGGCGATCGACGCGTTCATCGAAGCGGTGCAGCAGGACCCGCAGAGCTCGGACCTTCATTTCGCGCTCGGCAACCTGTTTCGCCGTCGCGGCGAGTTCGAACGCGCAGTGCGCGTGCACGAGCACCTGCTCAACCGCGCCGATCTCGGGGCTGACGAGCGCCAGCGCGCGCAGCATGCGTTGGCGCAGGATTTCATGAAGGCCGGGCTGTTCGACCGCGCAGAGGCCGCCTACCTCGCGCTTGAAGGCACGCCGTTCGACACCGAATCGCGCCTGGCGCTGCTCGGTTTGTATGAGCGCTCGCGCGACTGGAAGGCAGCCGCCGACACGGCCGCCAAGCTGGAGAAGAGCGGCACGGGATCCTTTGCCACGCGCATCGCACACCACTGGTGCGAAGTGGCGCAGGAGGCCGACGAACGAGGCCATGCCGCCGAGGCCGAGGACGCACTGCGCCGCGGGCGCGACGTGGCGCCGCACGCACCGCGGCCGCTGGTGCTGCAGGGTCAGCGTCTCGCCCGCGCGGGCCAGCATGCAGAGGCGGTGGAGGTATGGAACGAGCTGCGGCGGCGCAACCCGCCGGCCTTCCTGCTGGTGGCCATCGACTACGCGCGCAGCGCCCAGGCAGCGGGCCTGATCGAACCCGCGCTGGCGGCGCTGACCGAGATGCACGAGCGGCAACCGCACCTCGACCTGCTGCGCGCCACCGCGGTGCTCGACCCTCTGCCGGAGCATGTGCAGCAGCGGCTGCAGCAGCAGATGACGCGCCAGCCCACGCTGTCGGCTGCCCTCGACGCCTTGCAGATGCCGGCGCTCGTGCCCAGCACCCCCGCGCTCGACGGCGTGAAGCAGGCCATCGCCAAGGCGGCGAAGCCGCTTCAGCGCTACCGCTGCGCGGCCTGCGGGTTCGAGGCGCAGCACTACTTCTGGCAGTGTCCCGGCTGCCTCAGCTGGGACAGCTACCCGCCGGTGCGGCTCGAAGAACTCTGAGCGTCCAGCAGCGCCTGCACTGAGGCCAGGCTGGGAATCACGCCCCTGCCGCCGATGCTGGCCACCGGCCCGGAGCCGGTGATGCCCGCGAGGCCGGGCTCGTAGTCGCAGTAGATGCCCACCGTTGGCCGCCCGAACGCGGCGCCCAGGTGCGTGAAGCCGGTGTCCAGTCCCACGATGTGCTCCGCGCGACCCAACACCGCCGCACTGTCGTGCACGCTGAGGAACGGTGGCACGATGCCTTGGCAGCCCTCTGCGATCCGTTCGGCGCGCAGCCGCTCGGCCTCGCTGCCCCACAGCACGACGGCGGCAACGCCGGCATCGGCGAAGCGCCGGCCCACCGCGACCCAGTGTGGTTCGGGCCACAGCTTCTCGACGCGGCTCGCTCCGGGGATCAGCACCGCATAGCGCACCCCCGGGTGCCACGCACCTTCAGGAGGCTGGATACCGAAGACCGGGGGCGTGGCGGGCATGGTGTAGCCCAGATGCGCGGCTGCCAGATGCCGGCAGCGCTCTACCGCCTGAATCTCGTCATGGCGCGGCACGCGGGCTGTGCGCTGGTACAACAGCGCCGCCAGCGGCTCACGCGCGCTTGCCCTGTCGAAACCCGCGACAGGGCCGCGTGCGCGACGCGCCCACAGCGCACTCTTCACCAGGCCCTGCATGTCCAGCACGAGGTCGTAGCGCTCGCGCCGCAGCTCCTGCCGAAACGTGCTCATGGCGCGCCACGTGGCCGCATCGAACAGGCGCTTGCGCCACTTGCGCCAGGCCAGCGGAAACACCCGGCACACGGCCGGATGCAGCGCCGGGATCGCGGCAAATGGCGCTTCGACCAGCCAATCCACCTGCAGCTGCGGCAGGTGGGCACGCATGTCCGACAGCGCGGGCAGCGCATGCACCACGTCGCCCATCGACGAGGTCTTGACGATGAGAACCCGCACGTCTAGCCGCGCTGCTGCGACTGGCGCGCTTCGGCCACCAGCGCCGGATTGAAGCGCGGATCGTTGTACATCTTGAATTGGCGGTAGACCTTGAAGTAGGCGCGCCCGGCCTGCGCATCGGCGAGCAGCGCGTCGAGGCAGGCGCCCAGGTCCGCGCGCTGCTGCTGCAGGCGCTCGAGCTTTCCGCGGCTGGCTGCGATGTGCGCTGGGTCGACGTCGCTGCGCTTCGTCTGCTGGCCCATCGCATGCACCTTGAGCGCAAGGATCGACAGGCGATCGATCATGCTGCCGGCCGTTTCGCTGTTCAGGCGCGCGCCTGCCGGCACGCGGGCAATCGGCGCGTCGGTGCGCGCAGAGGCAGCATCCACCAGCCCCAGCGCGGTGAGCAGCAGCTCGTCGACGCGCTCGGTGGCATCGTTGCGGGCCTGGTTGAAGCCATCGATCGCGCGCTTGTTGGCTGCGATCTCCGCGTCGCTCACCTGGGTGCGGCGTGCCAGGTCTTCCTCGGCCCACAGGCGGCTGTTGAAGAGGTGGTTGGCCTGGATCCAGTGCCAGGCGGAGTGCTCGCCTTGCGCCACCGTAGGCGCGTATCGCGGCCAGCCAGGCGCGGACAGCCATTGGTCGTGCAGTGCGATCACGGTGCTAGCAGCGGGCAGCAGGTCGGTCATGGATCGAGGGGCTGAAGGGGATGGATCGGCCGCAAGGCAGCCAGGCACCGGGTGGCACAATGCCGCCGATTATCGCCAGTGAAGCCACGTCCCCCTGCGCCGTGGCGAACGCCGTACCTGCCATGCCAGACAACGCCTACGACCGCGCCCTCGCCGAGCACCTGAGCACCTTCAATGCGCTGGCCGGTCTGAGGTCGCATGTGGAACAGACCGCGGCCGTGCTGGCTGCGGCGCTGCGCACCGGCGGCAAGGTGATGCTGTGCGGCAATGGTGGGTCGGCCGCGGACAGCCAGCACATTGCGGCCGAGCTCACTGGCCGTTTTCGCAAGGATCGGGCGCCGCTGGGCGGCCTGGCGCTCACCACCGACACCTCCGCGCTCACCAGCATCGCCAACGACTATGCGTTCGACGCGGTATTCGAGCGCCAGGTGCGCGGGCTCGGACGCGCCGGAGATTGCCTGATCGGTATCTCCACCTCGGGCAACTCCGCCAACGTCATCCAGGCCGCCGAGGCCGCGCGGCAAATGGGCATCACAACGATCGGCCTGCTCGGCCGCGACGGCGGCGCGCTCGCCGGCCTGTGCGACCACGCCGTGGTGGTGCCGAGCACGGTCACTGCGCGCATCCAGGAAGCGCATCTGTTCATCGGCCACCTTTGGTGCGAGCTGATCGAGCAGCAACTGGGCATCGGGCAGTGAACCCGACGCGAGAGCAGATCGCCGCCAAGCGCGTGCTGGTGGTGGGCGATGCGATGCTCGATCGCTACTGGTATGGCGCGGTCGAGCGCATCTCGCCGGAGGCACCCGTGCCCGTGGTGCGCGTCACGCGCGAGGAAGAGCGCCTCGGCGGCGCGGCCAACGTGGCGCTGAACGTGAAATCGCTAGGCGCGCAGTGCACCTTCATGACGGTGGTCGGCACCGACGAGCCCGGCACGCGCCTGCGCGCCTTGCTGGAGCGCGAGCAGATCGCCACGCAGCTCGGCAGCGACCCCAACTTCTACACGATCGTGAAGCTGCGCGTGATCGGCCGATCGCAGCAGCTGATCCGCATCGATTTCGAGAACCAGCCCGACCACGAGGTGCTGCAACAGCTGCTGGCCGACTTCGAGCAGGTACTGCAGCAGCATGACGCGGTGCTGTTCTCCGACTACGGCAAGGGCGGCCTCACGCACATCCCGCGCATGATCGAGCGCGCACGTGAAGCAAGCATCCCGGTGCTCGTCGACCCCAAGGGCAGCGACTACAGCCGCTATGCGGGCGCCAACGTGATCACGCCCAACCGTGCCGAACTGGCACAGGTGGTGGGCGCGTGGAGCAGTGAGGCGGAGCTGCAAAGCAAGGCTCACGCGCTGCGCGAGCAACTGGGGCTGCAGGCGCTGCTGCTCACTCGCTCCGAAGAGGGCATGACCTTGTTCGACGGCGGCGAGCCCTTCCACGTGAAGGCGCTGGCGCGCGAGGTGTTCGACGTCACGGGCGCTGGCGACACGGTGATTGCCACGATGGCCGCACTGGTGGCCTGCGGCGTGGATCTGCGGCGCGCCACCACGCTGGCGAACCGCGCCGGCAGCATCGTGGTGGGCAAGTTCGGCACCGCCACCGTCAGCTACGACGAGCTGTTCTCCCATGCCACGCAGCAGCCATGAGCGCGCCTTCGGTCTTCGATCCGCTGCGCAAGCTGATCACGCCCGCACAGGCGCAGGCAACGCTGCCGCGACCGATGGTCTTCACCAACGGCGTGTTCGACATCCTGCATCGCGGCCACGTCAGCTACCTGTGCGCCGCGCGCGCGCTCGGCGCCTGCCTGGTGGTGGGGCTGAACGCCGACGTGTCGGCGCGTGGGCTGGGCAAGGGCCCGGACCGGCCGCTGAACCGTGAAGGCGATCGTGCGCTGGTGCTCGGCGGCCTGGAGTGCGTGGACGCCGTGGTGCTGTTCGACGAACTCACGCCGCTTGCACTGATCAGCCAGCTCAAGCCCGACATCTACGTCAAGGGCGGCGACTACGACATCGAGACACTGGCCGAGACCGCGCTCGTGCGCAGCTGGGGCGGGCATTCGCTCGCGCTGCCCTTCGTCGACGGCTACTCCACCACTCAACTGGTGCAGCGCATCCGCGCACAGGAACAACGATGACCAAGCCGCTGATCGTGCGCGTGCGCAACTGGGTGGGCGACGTGGTGCTCGGCCTGCCCGCGCTGGAACTGATCGCGTCGCACGGTTACTCGCTGCACATCGTCGCACGCTTCGGCTGGGCGCCGGCACTGCTTGCCGGCTACCCCTGGCCGGTGCACGTGCAGCCCAAGAAGCTAGGCGAGCGCGTGGCCCAGCTCAAGTCGCTGGGCCGCGAATGCAGCGCCGTCGACCCGGGCTTCGGCCGGCGCGAAAACGCATTCGTGCTGCCGCAGTCGTTCTCCAGCGCGCTCGAGATGCGCCTGGCTGGCCTGAAGGCAGTGGGCTATGCGCAGGAGGCACGCAGCTTCCTGTTGTCGCGGGCGATGCCACCGCAGTACGGCGGGCAGGCGCTGCGCGCGTACTGGGATCTCGCGTGCCAGTTCCTGCGGGTGCAGGCCGATCCGCCCGCCTCCATCGGGCTGCGCCTGAACCCGCAGAAGGCGGCGCAGGCCGACGCGCTGCTCGCGCAGCACCAGGTGCCGCCCGGCTTCATCCTGTTGTGCCCGTTTGCGGCGGGCCTGGCCACGTCGCGCAAGCTGCCGAAGAAGTGGCCCGGCTTTCCAGAGTTCGTGCAACGCGCTGCCGCCACGTTCGGCCGTCGGCTGGTGATCTACCCCGGCCCCGGCGAACACGAACAGGCGCGCACGCTCTATCCGGACGCGCTCACGCTCGATGGCTCCGATCTGGCGGTGTATGCCGCGCTACTCGACCGCGCGGCGCTGGTCGTGGCCAACGACACCGGCCCCGGCCACATGGCTGGCGCCCTCGATCGACCGGTGCTGAGCATCCTCGGCCCGACGATCGCGAATCAATGGGCGCCCTACGGGCCGCGCGTGCACGTGCTACAGCACGCGCAGCCGCCCGATGGCGAGACCGTATGGCCCACGGTCGACGAAGCGATGGCCGAGGCGCGTCGGCTGCTGGACCTGTACGCCGGCGCATGAACCCTCGCGAGCCGACGCACATCGGCCTCGGGCTGGGGCGCGTGCGCCACTGGCACGACGGGCTCGGCGAGTTCTCCCGCCAGCTCGGCCTCGCGCTGGCCTCACATGCGTCGCGCCTGCATGCCGAGTTGGGCTGGCAGTTGCACTTTCATCTGCCACGCGAGTTCCACGGTGTGTTCGGTGACGAGGTGAGCTACCTCGCCACGTACACGACGCAGCGCTGGCTGCACCTGCAGCCCATGCGCTTTGCGCTGTGGCACACGTTCCACCAGCACAACCGCCTGAGGCCGCCGCTCGGCACGCGCCTCCGGCTGGAGACAGTGCACGACCTGAACTTCCTGCACAACAAGCAAGGGCCCAAGGTGGAGCGCTACCGGCGCATCCATCGCCGCCGCCTGCAGCAGGTGGACGCGGTGGTCGCGATCACGCAGCACGTGGCCGACGACATCGCGCGCGAGCTGTCGCCGCTGCGCGCAACGGTGCAGGTGATCCACAACGGCAGCACCGATCTCACGCAAGTGCCGCAGGAGCCGCTGCCGGGCTTGGAAGATGGCGTGCCGTTCCTGCTGCACATCAGCCGCATGGCGCCGAGCAAGAACATCGCGGCGCTGCTCGACCTGGCCCGGGCGTGGCCCGAGAAGCGATTGGTTCTTGCCGGCGCCCCCAGCCCGTACACCGACGAAGTGCGGCGTCAGGTGACACAACGCGCGCTGGACAACGTGGTGATCCACCAGGACCTCAGCGAAACGCAGAAGGCCTGGGCCTACGCGCACTGCGAGGCCTTCCTCTTTCCATCACTCACCGAAGGCTTCGGCCTGCCCCCGCTGGAGGCCATGCATTTCGGCAAGCCGGTGTTCCTGTCGAGGCTGACGTCGCTGCCGGAGGTGGGAGGCGAGGTGGCGTTCTACTTCGACAGCTTTGACGGAACGGCAATGCGGGCCGCGGTCGAGAAAGCCTTGAGGTCCGTGGATCCGGACTATGCGCAACGTGCGCGCGAGCGTGCAGCGCGCTTCACCTGGCAGCGCTGCGGCGATGCGTACTTGGCGGCGTATCAGGCGCTGCTCGGGCGGCAATGCGCAGCTTGAACGACGTCACCCTGTGCTGCGTGGACACGCGTTCGCCGGCACTGGCACTTGCGGCAATCGCCCATTGCCACCGGCATCTTTCCTTCGCAAGCACGCTGCTGTTCACCGATGTTGCAGCGTGCCCGCCGGCGCCGGAAAACGTGCACGTACTGCCAGCACGCATCGACTCGACAGAGGACTACTCGCGCTTCATGCTCAAGTCGCTGGCGCCGCACGTGCACACCAGTCATGTGCTCGTCGTGCAGTGGGACGGATTCGTGCTCGACCCCGATGCGTGGGACCCGTCGTTTCTCACATGGGACTACATCGGCCCACGCTGGCATGATGTGCCCGATCCCGTGCTGAGCGTCGGCAACGGCGGTTTTTCGCTGCGCTCGCGCCGGCTTCTCCAGGCGCTGGCCGACCCCTCGTTCGAGGCCACGCATCCCGAAGATCTGTGCATCTGTCGCACCCACCGGGCTCGGCTCGAAAGGGACTTCGGCATTCGATTCGCACCTCCGGAGGCAGCGGACCGGTTCGCCTTCGAGCGCCTGCCGCCTCAAGGGCCCACCTTCGGGTTTCACGGGCTCATGAACTTCGACCGCGTCTTCGAGCGCGATGCCCTCCATGCCTTCCTGCGCCAGATGCCGGATCGCATGTCCCGCAACCTGGACGCCCACGACTTATGTTCGCGGCTGCTGGATCTTGGCGATATCGAAGGGGCCGCCCTGATCCTCGATAAGCGCCGCCGACTGGGAATGACCGACAGGCGCACCTTGCGCCTTCGGTGGCGACTCTGGCTCGCGGCACGGCGCCGCAAGATATGACGCGAGATGCCGAACCCGCTGGCGTCCCGGGTAGCATCGAACGCACATCACACATGAACACTCCAGCGCTCCCCGACATCCATCTGGACCTCGGCTGTGGCAAACGCCCTCGCAACCCCTACGAGCGAAGCCATCTGTGCGGAGTCGACATCCGCGCGCTCGCAGACCGCCTGCCCTTCGAGTACCGCACCGCAAATCTTGCAGTGGAATCGATTCCCTACGAGACGGGCCGTTTCGGCTCCGTCTCTGCCTTCGACTTCATCGAGCATGTGCCGCGCATCCTCGCGACGACGGACGGGCGCAGCACCTTCTTCCCTTTCATCAGACTGATGGACGAGGTGTGGCGAGTGCTGGCGCCGGGCGGTCTGTTCTACGCGCTCACTCCCGCATGGCCTAACGCCGAGGCATTCGTCGACCCGACGCACGTCAACGTGATCACCGAGCACACGCACGAGTACTTCTGCGGCGAGAACCCTCTTGGTCGGATGTACGGCTTCCAAGGGCACTTCATCGCGCGCAGGGCACAGTGGGTGCGCCAACAGGAGGCCTTCAGCGCGACGCCGCCGGTTCCCCCGCATCTGCCGCTGAGCAAGGTGGCCGCACACGCCATCCGGGATGCCGTGCGGCGACTCAGAGGCAAACATGGATCGAGCCGTGAGCGGCTGATCTATTTCCTCTGGGAGTTGGAAGCGGTGAAGTGACGATGGAATCCGGCCTGCGGGTTTCAGTGGCGCTGTGCACCTACAACGGCAGTTCGTATCTCGCCGAGCAGTTGGAATCCTTGCTCGCCCAGAGTCATGCGCCCTATGAGTTGGTTGCGGCGGACGACGCATCGAGCGACGACACCTGGGAGATCCTGCAACACTACGCGCCTCGGTTTGCGCGCTGCCGGCTCATCCGCAACGAGCAAAACCTCGGTCTTCGAACCAACTTCGAGCAAGTCTTCGAGGCGTGCACCGGGGATTGGATTGCACCTTGCGACCAGGACGATATCTGGGAGGCAGACAAGCTGGAGACCTTGTTGCAGGAAGCGCGGCAGGGCGACATGCTGGTCTATTGCGATTCCGCCTTGATCGACGGCCAGGGCAAGCCGCTGCATCAGAAGATCTCCGACCGGCTCAACATGGTCTCCGGAAGCAGCCCGCTCGCGTTTGCATTCGCCAACTGCGTATCGGGACACGCTTGCATCTTTCGCACGCCTCTCGTCGAACTCGCGCTCCCGCTTCCCGAACACCTCTACTACGACTGGTGGTTGGCTTTCGTCGCCAGTAGCGTCGCCAGCATCCGCTATGTCGATCGCCCGCTCGTGCGTTTTCGCCGACACGCGACTACCGCCACCGAGCTGGGTCGTGAAGCGAACAGGCGGGTCCGCCGTCCGCCCGACCAACGTCGGCGAGAGAGCTTGGCCGTGCTCGACACGCTCGCGTCGTTTCCGGGAGCGCACCAAGCTGCGCTGAGCCGGCTCGCGCAGCTATGGCGCAAGTCGACCAACTCCTGGTTCACGCCCCAGCTGGCAGCGTTCATGGCAACCCACTACCACGCGCTGCACGCGATTGATCGCAAAGCGAGCCGCCGTAGCCCGGCATGGCAGGGCGTCAAATTCCTGATGGGAATTCGCTTGAAGATGTTGTGGTGGACGCTTCGGACCTAGGCTCAGCATCGCCGAGCGCGCGCCCCGCTGCGTTCCTGCGCGCTTCTCCCTTGGGCTCGCCCCATCCGAAGAACTTCACCACCTCGTCCCGCCGCGCAAACGTGTCCGCCTCGCCCAGCGCGATCAGCTCGCGCGTGAACGGCGCCTCGAACAGCAGATAGCTCGCCAACGCCGACCCTCGCGCTTCCTGCCCGTGCTCCGCACTGGAAACGCCAACGCCGCGCAGCAGCGCACGCATGGCCGTCGGCAGGTTCTGGATGTGGCGCGCCGCGATGTCGTCGATGCGCTGGCTGGGCGCGATCAGCAGCACGTCGATCGGGCGCAGGCTGGTGTGGGCACGCGCCTCGGGCGGCAGCAACGACAGCGTGTTGTTGATGCGTTGCAGCCGCTCGACGTCGACCGCAAGAGCATCCAGGAAGATGTTGGACAAGGCATGTCCGGCCACCTGCGCCAGCGTGGGGTACTCGGTGGCTGGGCGGCGCTCGCCGGCGGGCTCCTGCATGCGGCCGGCACCGATCACCAGGATCTTCTCGGCCCCCAGGTGCACGGCCGGCGAGATGGGCGCGGCCTGACGCATCGAGCCATCGCCGAAATACTCGCCCTGCCCTTCCACGGTGAGCGGCACCGCCGGGAACACGAACGGGATGGCCGCCGACGCCATCAGGTGCTGCAGCGTGATGTCGTTGCGCACGGCGATGCGCTGCGAGCGTGTCCACGGCTCGAAATGGCGCACCGCGTCGTAGAACGTGACGTGAAAGCCGGAGCTGTAGCTGGACGCGGTAACGGCCAGCGCCTGCAGGTGGCCGGCTCGCATCACCTCGTGCAGGCGATCGAGGTGCACCATGCGCTTGAGCAGATCGGCCAGCGGCGAGTTGTCGAGCAGCGAGCGGGGCCGAGCCCGCCGCCAGCGGGCGATCACCCAGCCGAGCGACCACAGGGTGAGCCAGCGCGCGCCGGTGCGCACCACGCCCAGCGAGTCGGCGCGATACACCTGCTCGGCCTGGAAGTTCGCCCACACGTCGGCCAGGCCGGACACCGCCAGGTCGAAGTGGTCCGCATGGGAGGCCAGGGCTGCGGCATTGATCGCACCGGCCGAGGTGCCGGCAATCACTGGAAACGGATTGCCGTAGGGTGCCTTGCAGTCGCGGCGGATGCGTGCCACCGCCTTCAGCACGCCTACCTGGTAGGCGGCACGCGCGCCGCCGCCGGTGAGGATGAGCCCGATCAGCGGCGCAGGGGCTTTCATGGCGGAACTGGACATGCGCCCAGTGTGTCAGTCAGGCCGCGCCGCCAAGAGCGGGCGAGCCCGCAATCGACCTCACCGAACGCGAAACCCGTCACGCAACAGGGGCGTCAATCGTGCCTTCCATGGCCGCGCCCGCGCCCCGGGCCGTGATCGTCGTCATGGCCGCGGCCTCGGCCCTCGCCGTGCCAGTCGCCTTCGTGCTCGCGCACCACCATCACGCGCTGGCCTTGCACATAGCGCGGCGGCTGCTCCACCACATAGTGCTGGCGGTAGTAGTCGTCGCGGATGAAGTACACGGGCACGCCGCAGGCGTTGTACTGGCGGCAGTGCTTGCCCCAATGGCGTTCGTGGCCGGGCGGTACGCGCAGGTAGATCGGCTGCTGCACCACATGCACCGGTGCCGGGGCGATCAGGACGGGCTGCGCGAAGATCAGCGCCGGCTGCGGCGGGGGTTGGTTGATGTCGATGCGGCCGTAGAAGCCCGGCTGGTTGATCGATACCGACACGCCGACGTCGGCGGCCAGCGCGGGTGCGCACAGCGCGGCGGCCGCACCGGCGGCCAGGGCAAAACGGAACATCTGCTTCATGGGTCGCTCCTCGGATCGAATCATGACGGTACAACGCGGCCGCACTCACTTGCGGCGACGCTGCTGACACTTCTTCACGAACGCGTCATGTGGCTTCGTACACCAGTTCCGCGGCACCGTGAGCCGCCTGCCGCCAGCGCTGCAGCGCAGCATCGCTGGGGAAGAAGCGAGCCTCCTCGCCCAGGTCGAGCTCTCCCACGGCGCCCGCGCGCTTCAGCGCCAGGCGGATTGCCACGCCCTGCACGAGGTCGCCGTGCTCGGTGGCTTCGCGGCGCGGCGGAAATTCGCCCAGCAACTGCTGCACCGGCGGCGCGCTGCCATTGACCGCCACGCGCAGGTAGCGCGCGAAGCGGCAGCGTGCGCCGGCCAGGTCCCACACCTGCTGCACGTCCAGCCGCAGGCCGCCGGAGAAGCGATCGGGCTTCACGCGGCCCTGAATCACGAGCAGTTCGTCGTCCTTCAGTAGATCGCGATGCGCGTCCAGCAGCTTCTCGTCGGCCACCGCCTCGATCGTCTCGCTCTTGTCGTCCAGCTTGAAGATCGCCACGCGGCCGCGCTGGCCGTTGACGATGCGCAGGTCGCTGACGATGCCGGCCACCATCTGCGGCTCGCGGCTGTCCACCAGGTCGGCGATCTTGCGGCGCGCAAAGCGGCGCACCTCGGGTTCGCTCTGATCGAACAGGTGACCCGAGAGGTAGAAGCCGATCGCCGTCTTCTCGATCGTCAGCCGCTCCTTGATGCTCCAGGGCTCGGCCTGAACCATCTGCGGCTCCTGGGTAGAGGCCGCATGCGAGTCGCCGAAGTCGAACAGCCCGCCCTGGTCGGCGTGCGCGGCCTGCGAATCCGCCCAGTCGAACGCGAGTGACACGCTGGCCAGCGCGCTGGCGCGATCGGCGTGCAGCAGGTCGAAGGCACCCGCCTTGATCAAGGCCTCGACCACACGCTTGTTGATGCGGCCTCGGTCCACGCGGGCACAAAAGTCGAACAGGCTGCGGAACGGGCCGCCGCCGCTGCCGTCCACGCCTTCGCGCGCCGCCACGATGGCTTCGATCGCGCCGGCACCCGTGCCCTTGATCGCGCCGAGACCGTAGCGGATGCGCTTGTCGGTGACCGGCTCGAAGCGCCACACGCCGCGGTTCACGTCGGGCGGCTCGAACTCGATGGCGAAGTTCTTGGCGTCGGCCAGCAACACCTTCAGCTTGTCGGTGTCATCGATTTCGATCGTCATGTTGGCCGCGTAGAACTCGGCCGTGTAGTGCACCTTCAGCCAGGCCGTGTGATACGCCAGCAGCGAATACGCGGCGGCATGGCTCTTGTTGAAGCCATAGCCCGCGAACTTCTCCATCAGGTCGAAGACCTCGTCGGCCTTCTGCTGGCCGATGCCCTTCTTGGCCGCACCCTCGCGGAAGATCTCGCGGTGCTTGGCCATCTCCTCGGGCTTCTTCTTGCCCATGGCCCGCCGCAGCATGTCGGCGCCACCGAGCGAGTAGCCGCCCAGCACCTGCGCCGTCTGCATCACCTGCTCCTGATACACCATGATCCCGTAGGTCTCCGCGAGCACGGGTTCGGTGAGCGGGTGCGGGTATTCCACCGGCTCGCGGCCGTGCTTGCGCGCCACGAAGGTGGGGATCAGGTCCATCGGGCCCGGCCGATAGAGCGCGTTCAGCGCGATCAGGTCTTCGAGCCGGCTCGGGCGCGCGTCGCGCAGCATGCCCTGCATGCCGCGGCTTTCAAACTGGAACACCGCTTCGGTCAGGCCGTCCGAGAAGAGCTTGTAGACCTTGGGGTCGTCCAGCGGAATGGTCTCGTAGGCGAAGTCGCGGCGCTCGGGGTGGCGCGCGACGATGAAGTCCTTCGCGAGTTCGAGGATCGTCAGCGTAGCCAGGCCGAGGAAGTCGAACTTCACGAGGCCGATCGCCTCCACGTCGTCCTTGTCGTACTGGCTCACCGCGCTGTCGCTGCCCGGCTGCTGGTACAGCGGGCAGAAGTCGGTGATCTTGCCCGGCGCGATCAGCACGCCGCCGGCATGCATGCCGATGTTGCGCACCATGCCTTCCACGCGCGCAGCCAGTTCCAGCAGCGCAGCCACCTCCTCCTCGGCCTGCTCGCGCTGCTCGAGCTCGGGCGCCTCCTTGCGCGCGTAGATCACGCCCGGGTCGGGCTGCTCCGGCACCTTGGCCAGGGTCACCGTCTTGCCCGGCGGCGCGGGGATCAGCTTGGCGATCGAATCCACATGGCCATAGCCCATGCCGAGCACGCGGCCCACGTCGCGCAATGCCGCCTTGGCGGCCATCGTGCCGAACGTGGCGATCTGGCTCACCGCCTCGCGCCCGTACTTCTCCTTCACGTAGTCGATCACGCGGTCCCGGTTGGCCTGGCAGAAGTCGACGTCGAAGTCGGGCATCGACACGCGCTCGGGGTTCAGGAAGCGCTCGAACAGCAGGTTGTATTGCAGCGGGTCGAGGTCGGTGATCTTCAGCGCATAGGCGACCAGCGAGCCGGCACCGGAGCCGCGGCCCGGCCCCACCGGGCAGCCGTTGTTCTTGGCCCAGAGGATGAAGTCCGACACGATCAGGAAATAGCCGGGAAAGCCCATCTTCAGGATCGTGCCGATCTCGAATTCCAGGCGCTCCACGTAGCGCGGACGCTCCTTGTCTCGCTGCGCTTCGTCGGGGTACAGCAGGCGCAAGCGGTCCTCCAGCCCCTCGAACGACGCGTGCCGGAAGTAAGCCTCGATCGGCATGCCGTCGGGCGTGGGAAAGTCCGGCAGCTGCGGCTTGCCGAGCACGAGTGTGAGGTTGCAGCGCCGCGCGATCTCCACCGTGTTGGCCACCGCGCTCGGCACGTCGGCGAACAGCGCTTCCATGTCGCGTTGCGGCTTGAAGTACTGCTCGCGCGTAAAGCGCTTGACGCGGCGCGGGTCGGCCAGCGTCTCGCCTTGCGCGATGCACACGCGCGCCTCGTGCGCGTCGAAGTCATCGGGTTCGAGAAACTGCACCGGGTGCGTAGCCACCACGGGCAGCTGCAGCTCGGCCGCCAACGGCACCGCGGCGCGCACGTGCGCTTCGTTGCTGGGCAGGCCGGCGCGTTGCAGCTCGATGTAGAAGCGCCCCGGAAACAGCTCGGCCAGCTTGCGCGCGCTCGCCGCCGCGCGCGCCTTGTCGCCCGCCAGCAGCGCCTGTCCCACGCATCCCCCGTCGGCACCCGACAGCGCGATCAGCCCGCCGCCCAACGTCTGCAGCCACTCCCACTGGATCCACGCCTGTGCGCGCTGCGCGTTGCGGGTCCAGCCGCGCGCCAGCAGCTCACACACGTTGTGATAGCCGGCGCTGTCCTGCACCAGCAGCGCCAGGCGGTTGGGCTGCTTGTCCCCCGGCTCCGGCTCCATCCAGACGTCGACGCCGAGGATCGGCTTGATGCCCTTTTTGCGACAGGCGGAATAAAACTTGACCGCGCCGAACAGGTTGTTGAGATCGGTGATGCCCAGCGCCACCTGCGCGTCGGCGCGCGCCGCGCCCGCCACGTCATCGATGCGCAAAGTGCCGTCGACGACCGAGAATTCCGTGTGCAGGCGAAGATGAACGAAAGACATCCGGCAATTGTAGAGATCGCCCCTCGCTGGGGCCTGCCTACAATCCCCGCCCGATGCCCAATGCGCCCGTGATCCTCAACCTCTCGGCTTACAAGTTCGTCATGCTCGATGCGCTGCCGGCGCTGCGCGAGCGGCTGCTTGCGCAAGGGCTGGCCCACGGCCTGAAGGGCACCGTGCTGCTCGCGGAGGAAGGCATCAACCTGTTCGTCGCGGGCGCGATCGAGCCGGCCCGCGCCTGGCTCGCCGCGCTGCAGCGCGATGCGCGCTTCACCGACGTCGCCCCGAAGGAAAGCTTCAGCGACGCGCTGCCTTTTCGTCATCTGCGCGTGAAGATCAAGCGCGAGATCATCCGCATGAACCAGCCGCAGGTTCGGCCCGTGCAGGCACGGGCGCCAGCGGTCGAGCCGCGCACGCTTGCGCGCTGGCTCACCCAAGGCCATGACGACAGTGGCCGTCCTGTGGTGACGCTGGACACGCGCAACGCCTTCGAGGTGGATGCCGGCGCATTCCATGGCGCGCTCGATTGGCGGCTGGCGAAGTTCAGCGACTTTCCGGCGGCCGCCGCACACCACAGCGTCGAGCTGGCCGACAAGACGGTGGTGAGCTACTGCACCGGCGGCATTCGCTGCGAGAAGGCCGCGCTCGCCCTGCAGGCGCTTGGCGTGCAGCACGTGTACCAGCTCGAAGGCGGCATCCTCAAGTACTTCGAACAGACCGACGGCGCACCCCACTGGCGCGGCCGTTGCTTCGTGTTCGACGAGCGCGTGACGCTCGACCCGCGCCTGCAGCCGGCGGCCTGACGCCATGGTCGGCATGCTGCAGCGCCTGGCCGGCTTGCTCATCGCCGCGCTGGCGCTCGGCGTCGGCTTCAGCTATGCGCCGGATCGTCCGGTGGAAACGCTGGTGGCACGCTGGGCTCCAGCGCCATCCGATTTCGTCGATTTGAACGGCCAGTTGGTGCACTTTCGCGACGTGGGTCCGCGCAATGACCCGCGGCCCATCGTGCTGCTGCACGGCACGTCGGCCAGTCTGCACACCTGGGAAGGCTGGGCCGCCGCCCTGCAGGCGCAGCATCGCGTGATCAGCATGGACCTACCGGGCTTCGGCCTCACCGGGCCCAGCGCCGGTGGCGACTACCGTGGCGACACCTATGCGCGTTTCGTGCTTCAGCTGATGGATGCGTTGAAGGTGCAGCGCTTCGTGCTGGGCGGCAATTCGCTCGGTGGCGAGGTCGCCTGGCGCACAGCCAGCCTGGCGCCGCAACGCGTGGCCGCGTTGATCCTGGTGGATGCGGCGGGCTATCCGTTCCAGCCGGAGCATCTGCCGCTCGGGTTTGCCTTGGCCCGTGTGCCCGTGGTCAATCGCCTGGTCGACTACCTCACGCCGCGCCCGCTGATCGAGCGCAGCGTGCAGGCGGTGTATGGCGACCCGTCGCGCGTGACGCCGGAGCTGGTCGACCGCTACTACGAGCTGACGCTGCGCGAGGGCAACCGGCATGCGCTGGTGCAGCGCTTCCAGCAGATGGAGCACGGCGAGGACGCGGCGCGCATCGCGCGGCTGAAGCTGCCCACGCTGATCCTCTGGGGCGGCAGGGACCACCTGATTCCGATCGACAGCGCGATGCACTTCCATCGCGACATCGCGGGCAGCCAGCTGCGCATCTTCGACGATCTGGGCCATGTGCCGCAGGAGGAGTCGCCGCAGGCGACTGTGCAGGCGGTGCAGGACTTCCTGCTCACGCTGCACTGAGGTCGAACACCAGCACCTCGGCGTCGTCGCCGCCTTCGAGCGTGAGGGCGGGCTCCTGCGCCAGCGCCATTGCATCGCCCGTTGCCAGTGCCTGGCCGTTGGCGCGCAGGCTGCCGCGCACCACTTGCACATAGGTCAGCCGCTCGGCGGCCAATGGCAGCTCGGCGCGCTCATCGCCATTGAAGCAGCCCGCACGAATGGCCGCATCGGCATGCAGGCGCACCGATCCGTCGCGGCCATCGGGAGAGGCCACCAGCACCAGCCGGCCACGCTTGGCTGCGGCGTCGAAATGCTTCTGCTCGTAGCCGGGCGCGATGCCGCTGCGCTCCGGCAGGATCCATATCTGCAGGAAGTGCGTGCTGTCCTGAGCATCGTTGAACTCGCTGTGGCGCACGCCCGTGCCGGCCGTCATGCGCTGCACGTCGCCGGGCCGGATCACCGTGCCGTTGCCGATGCTGTCCTTGTGCGCGAGCGCACCTTCGAGCACGTAGCTCACGATCTCCATGTCGCGGTGGGCATGGGTGCCAAAGCCGGTACCGGGCGCGATGCGGTCCTCGTTGATCACGCGCAGGTTGCCGAAGCCCATGCGCTGCGGGTTGTAGTAGTCCGCGAACGAGAAGCTGTGAAACGACTTCAACCAACCGTGGTCGGCAAAGCCGCGGCTGGCGGCGGGAACGCGTTCGATCATCATGAGCTCCTTCGGTGAACTTCACTGTAGGCGGCGCCTCACTGCGTCGGGAGGCGGGTGCTTGAAGCGAGCGTTCAAATAAGATGAAGCCATGCCCGACCGCCACCTCGCCCTCACGCCCGAAGCCCTGGCGATGATGGACACGATCGCCCGCACCGGCAGCTTTGCCGCAGCCGCACGCGAGCTCGGCAAGGTGCCGTCCGCCCTCACCTACAGCGTGCGCCAGCTCGAGGACGCGCTGGACGTATTGCTGTTCGACCGCCGCTCGCGGCAGGCCCGCCTCACGGCCGCCGGCGAAGAACTGCTGCATGAGGGCCGTCGCCTGCTCGCCGAGATGGAGGGCGTGGCCAACCGCGTGCGCCGCGTCTCCACCGGCTGGGAGACACAGCTGACGATCGCCGTGGACGGCGCGCTGTCACGCCTGACGATGCTCGAACTGTGCGAGGCCTTCTTCGCGCTCAAGCCGGACGGCCACCAGAGCCCGCCGACCCGCCTGCGCCTGCGCACCGAGGTGATGGCGGGTACTTGGGAGACGCTGCTGTCCGGACAGGCCGACCTGGCGATCGGTGCCTTCGGTGAAACGCCGCCGCCGGCCGAGGTGCAAACGCGGCTGATCGGTGAGATGGTGTTCGTGTTCGCGGTGGCGCCCCACCATCCACTGGCGACGCACGCGGAGCCGATCCCCGACGCCGAGCTGCTGCGCCACCGGGCCGTGGCCGTGGCCGACACCGCACAGCGGCTGTCGCCGCGCACCGTGAACCTGCTGCCGGGGCAGGAGGTGTTCACGGTCGCAAGCGTTCAGGCCAAGGTCGAGGCGCAGCTGCGCTGCCTGGGCTGCGGCTTCGTACCGGAGCCGCTGGCCCGCGAGCATATTCGGGCAGGCCGCCTGGTGGTCAAGCAGGTACAGCGCACGCTCCACCCCGCGCGCTTCGGATATGCCTGGCGCAGCGGGGGCAACGGCGGGCGCAAGGCCGCTCAAGGCCTGGCGCTGCAGTGGTGGCTGCAGCAACTCGACAGCCGCACCACGCAACATGCGCTGCTGGAACAGCATGCAGGGCTGGCGCCGGGCAGCGTGGACTGAGCTTCGCGCGGAATGGGCTACGTAGGCCGCTTCGCACCATCGCCCACCGGCCCGCTGCACGCCGGCTCCCTGGTGGCCGCGCTGGCCAGCTGGCTCGACGCGCGCGCACACGGTGGCCGCTGGCTGGTGCGCATCGAGGACGTGGACACGCCGCGCTGCATGCCCGGCGCGGATCAGGAGATCCTGCGCCAGCTGGCCGCGCTGGGGTTGGTCGCCGACGAGCCACCGGTATGGCAATCGGCCCGGGGCAGGTACTACCAGGCGGCGCTCGATCACCTGATCGCCGCAGGCCAGGCGTATCCGTGCGGCTGCACCCGAAAGGACATCGAAGCTGCACTGCAGACGGCCGGCCGGCCGCGCGCACGCCACCAGGAGCTGGTGTACCCGGGCACCTGTCGAGACGGGCTGCAGGGTCGTACGGCGCGCGCCTGGCGGGTGCGTTGCGGCGACGAGGCCCACCGCGTGCTGCTGCGCTGGCATGACCGGCGCCAGGGCGCTCAGTGGCAGGACGTCACACACGACGTCGGCGACTTCGTGCTGCGCCGGGCCGATGGCTTGTGGGCGTACCAGCTCGCGGTAGTGGTGGACGACGGCGCGCAGGCCGTCACGCACGTCGTGCGGGGCGAGGATCTGGCCGACAACACGCCGCGCCAGATCCACCTGCAGCACCTGCTGGGCCTGCCCACGCCCCGCTACCTGCACACGCCGCTGGTGCGCGATGCGCGCGGCGAGAAGCTGTCGAAGCAACATGGCGCGCCGGCGCTCGATGTGCGCGATCCGTTGGCGGCGCTGAACGCCGCGGCGCAGGTGCTCGACTTGCCTCAGCTCGGTGCGGCAACGCCGGCCGCGTGGCTTCAGCGCGCGGTAACCGCGTGGGCCCTGCGCTGGGTGGCATGATGCCGGCCCGACTCACGAACCAAGGAGAGCTCAATGCCCACATCCGCTACCGGCTTGCAATACGACGACACCACTGCGGGCCAAGGCGCCGAGGCGCGCGCCGGCAGCAGCGTGCGCGTGCACTACACCGGGTGGTTGCACGACACGTCGCAGCCACAGGGCCGCGGCCGCAAGTTCGACTCCAGCAAGGACCGCAACGACCCCTTCGAGTTCACCCTGGGCGCAGGCGAAGTCATCCGCGGCTGGGACGAAGGCGTGCAAGGCATGAAGGTGGGCGGAACCCGGGTACTGACGATCCCGCCACAGCTCGGCTACGGCGCCCGCGGCGCCGGCGGCGTGATCCCGCCGAATGCAACGCTGGTGTTCGAGGTGGAACTGCTCGAAGCCTAGGCACTTCTGCGCGCCTCCCGGGGCACTGGCAGTCTCCAAGCAAGACGCCCGTCGACCTGCGTCGACGGGCGTCTTCTATTGAGCGCTCAGACGGCTCAGCGCGCGAAGCTGCGCGCGCGTTGGGGCTTGCCGAAGCCTTCGCGACGCGGCGCACGGGCGTCGCGGTCAAACGGCGCACGATCAGCCGGGGCACGATCGCCGCGCGGACCGGGTTTGCCACCCAGCGACTTCTGACCGAAAGGCCTGCGTTCACCCGCCGGCTTGCCCCGCGGCGGCCCGGCGAAGATGCGCGGCTCGGGCTGGCGCGGCTCCAAGCCCGTGACGGTGGCGACCGGGATCGGCTGGGTCGTGAACTGCTGGATGCGCTTGATCATCAGCAGGTCACGACGCTCGGCCAGCGTCACCGCCAGGCCCGAGCGGCCGGCGCGACCCGTGCGGCCGATGCGGTGCACATAGTCCTCGGCCTTCATCGGTAGCCCGTAGTTGATCACATGGCTGATCGTGGGCACGTCGATGCCGCGTGCGGCAACGTCGGTGGCCACCAGCACGCGCAGTTGCTTCATACGCAGGCCTTGCAGCACGCGATTGCGCCGACCCTGCGGCATACCACCGTGCAGAGAGGCCGCGGCGTGGCCCATGTCGGCCAGGCGGTCGGCCAGCCAGTCGGCGTCACGCTGGGTGCTGGTGAACACCACGGCCTGTTCCATGTCGCGCTCGGTCAGGATGTGATCGAGCAGGGCGTCCTTGTGCTGGCCGTTGTCGGCCCAGTGCAGGCGCTGCGTGATGTTCTCGTGCGTGTCGGTGTGCGAATCCACCGCGATGGTCTGTGCACCGTCGTTCAGCAGTTCGGCCGCCAGGCGCCCGACGTTGCCCGCGAAGGTGGCCGAGTACATCACCGTCTGGCGCGTCTGTGGCGTGCTGCTGGCGATCTGGTGGATGTCGTCGATGAAGCCCATGTCGAGCATGCGATCGGCTTCGTCGAGCACCAGCATCTCCACGTTGTCCAGGACCGCCTTGCCGCTGCCCAGGTGGTCGATGAGGCGCCCCGGGGTGGCGATCAGCACGTCGAGCGGGCCACGCAACGCCTTCAGCTGCGCTGCGTACGGCACGCCGCCCACCACCGTGGCCACGCGCAAGCCCTGCACATGGCGACCATAGCTGATGAAGGCCTTGCTGACCTGCAGTGCCAGCTCGCGGGTCGGCGTCAGCACCAGCACGCGCGGTCCCTGCACGACGCCCTTTTCGCGGCGTTTGCTGTTGTCGCCGCGAGCGGCCAGCACGCGGTGCAGCGCAGGCAGCGCGAACGACGCCGTCTTGCCGCTGCCGGTGGACGAGGACACGCGCAGGTCGGCGCCGGCCAGGGCCGGGGGAATGGCCAGCTTCTGCACTTCGGTGGCTTGGTCGTAGCCGGTATCGGCGACGGCGCGCACGAGGGCGGGCTGCAGGCCCAGGGTTTCGAAACTCATGGAAATCTCTTTCTCTCTCGAACAATGGGCACACAGGCCCAGTGGCAGCGCAAAGGCAGCCGGGGTCAGGTCGCTGGAAATGCAAGACTGGCAGCCGGCAGTGGCACCAGGGAACGGCATCGCGTTGCGACGGCATCGCCGCCGACCGTTCCAATTGGGAGGATTCGCGACCGCGAGGGCCCGAGAGGTCAGAGGGGATGAGCGAATCGCCGTGGCAGGTGCCTCGGCGAAGGCGCGATTGTAGCGGGTTTCCCCTGACGCTGCCGGGGCACTGCCATGCGTCGACCGTGCAACAGCAGGGTAACGACGGGTAAAGCCACTTCATACCTCCGGCCGCACGCACGATATTTGCGTCCAATAACACCAACAACTGCATGGAGGCTGACAGATGAACCGCGTTCTCTCCTGGCCGCAAACTCGCATCGCTCCCGGGCTTCTGAAGCCACTGAAGAGCGGACGCACCGAAACCGTGGTGACCGAGCGCCGCACCGTTCATTTCGATCTACCACTGGGCAGCGTCGAGATGGGCTTCCTGGCCCACCACGAGCAGCTGGAGCCTGGCACCCGGGTATATGTGTGGTGGAAGGGCGGCGGTTTTGTCTGCGCGCCGGTGGACGAGGTAGAGGCCGAGGAACGTGCCTCGCGCGCCATCGAACAGCGGCTGGAGGAAGCCCGCGCGCGCCTGGAAGCAGGCCGGCGCGAACGCCTTGCCCGCGACAGCGCCCTGTCGGATTTCGACGCGCTGACGCCGCCACCGGCGAGCAGCGAGTACCCCTTGCTGCAGCCCGGGCGCTGAAGCGGCAGGCGGCTCGCGCTCCTCCCGCGGGCCGCTCAAAGCTTGAGAAAGTGCTCGCGGTAGTACAGCAGCTCGTCGACCGATTCATGGATGTCGGCCAGCGCCGTGTGAGCTTGCGCCTTCGAGAAGCCGGGCAGGATGTCCGGCTTCCAGCGTCGTGCCAGCTCCTTCAGCGTGCTGACATCGAGGTTGCGGTAGTGGAAGAAGGCCTCCAGCTGCGGCATGTAGTTGGCAAGGAAGCGCCGGTCCTGGCAGATCGAGTTGCCGCACATCGGGCTCTTGCCCTTGGGCACGTACTGCTGCAGCCAGGCGATCGTCTGCGCCTCGGCGGCGGCCTCGTCGATCGTCGATGCCTTCACACGGTCGATCAGGCCGCTCTTGCCGTGAGTGCCCTTGTTCCACGCGTCCATCGCGTCCAGGGTGGCGTCGCTCTGGTGCACGGCGAAGACAGGGCCTTCGACGCGCATCGTCATCCGCGCGTCGGTCACCACCACCGCCAACTCGATGATCCTGTCGGTGTCCGGATACAGACCGGTCATCTCGAGGTCGATCCAGATCAGGTTGTGTTCATGCAGCGGCAATGAGGTGACGAGCTCGGCCATCGGGAATCCTCGGGTCTTGAAACGGAAGGGGTTGGGGCCATTGTCGCAGGGGTGCTTTGGCCGCCTTCTACACTTGCTTCCATGCCCGGCTCCGCCCTCACCCTCCTCTTCGCTGCGGCCTTGCTGGCCTCACTCATCGTCAAGCTGTGGCTGGCAACTCGTCAGATGCGCCATGTAGCGGCACACCGCAATGCCGTGCCGGCGCCGTTCGTGGCAGTCGTGAGCCTGCAAGCTCATCAGAAGGCTGCGGACTACACGCTCGCCAAGGGTCGGCTCGGCCTGGTGAGCACCGCCTTCGCCACCGCCGTGCTGCTCGGCTGGACGCTGCTCGGCGGCCTCGATGCACTGAACGCCTTGGTGCGCGAGGCCGTGGCGCCGCGCTGGGGCGGCATGGCGTACCAGTTGGTGCTGCTGGCCGCGTTCGCGTTGATCTCCGGCCTGCTTGACCTGCCGTTCGAGCTGTACGGCACCTTTCGCATCGAGCAGCGCTTCGGCTTCAATCGCATGACGTGGCGCCTGTACTTGGGGGACCTCTTCAAGGGTCTGGCCGTGGCTACCCTGCTCGGTCTGCCGCTGGCAGCGCTGATCCTTTGGATCATGGGCGCCACTGGCGGGCTGTGGTGGGTATGGGCCTGGGGCGTGTGGACGGCCTTCCAACTGCTGATGCTGCTGCTGTACCCGACGGTGATCGCGCCGCTGTTCAACAAGTTCGAGCCGCTGTCCGACGACGGTCTGCGCGAGCGCGTGCAGGCGCTGATGCAGCGCTGTGGCTTCGCGGCAAAGGGCTTGTTCGTGATGGACGGCAGCCGTCGCTCCGCGCACGGCAACGCCTACTTCACCGGCTTGGGGCGCGCCAAACGTGTGGTGTTCTTCGATACGCTGTTGCGCCAGCTGACGCCAGGCGAAGTGGAAGCGGTGCTTGCGCACGAACTGGGGCACTTCAAGCACAAGCACGTGCTCAAGCGGATGGTCGGCATCTTCGGCCTGAGCCTGGCCGGCCTCGCGCTGCTCGGCTGGCTGGCGGCGCAGAGCTGGTTCTACACCGCACTCGGCGTGCAACCCAACCTCGGCGTGCCGAACGATGCACTGGCGCTGCTGCTGTTCATGCTGGCGGTGCCGGTCTTCGGCTACTTCGTGTCGCCATTGTTCGCGCAGTTGTCGCGTCGTCACGAGTTCGAGGCCGATGCATTCGCGTGTCTGCAGGCCCGGGGGCAGGATCTTGCGAGTGCACTTCTGAAGCTGCACGAGGACAATGCCGGCACCTTGACACCGGATCCCCTGTACGTGCGCTTCTACTACTCTCATCCGCCGGCCACCGAGCGACTTGCCGCGCTCGGTGCCCGCTGACACCGTGGACGAGCCCCTCGCTTGAAGACGATCGGACTCGACCAAGGCTTGGTGGTCGCCGCGCACGGCCGCCATTTCATGGTGGAAACGCCTGAAGGCCGCCGTCTGATCTGCCACCCTCGGGGCAAGAAGAGCGACTGCGTGGTGGGCGACCGGGTTCGCTGGCAGACAGCCGGCGACGAAGGCGTGATCGAACACATCGACCCGCGCCGCAACCTGTTGTTTCGCCAGGACGAGTGGCGCACCAAGTCGTTCGCCGCCAATCTCGATCAGATCATGGTGCTGGTCGCCGGCGAGCCGATGTTCAGCGAAAGCCAACTGAGCCGCGCGCTGATCGCCGCCGAGAGCGCGGGCATCCCCATGTGCATCGTGCTCAACAAGGTCGACCTGACGGCAGCGGCCACGGCCCGTGAACGGCTGCAGCCGTATGCCGCGATGGGCGTGCCGATGCTGGAGTTGTCGCTGAAGGCCGGCCGCGACGCGGCGCTGGCCGAACTGATGCCGCGCCTGCAAGGCCGGACCACTCTGGTCCTGGGGCCGAGCGGCACCGGCAAGAGCACACTGATCAACTGCGTGGTGCCGCAAGCCCTGGCAGAGGTGGGAGAAATTTCCCAGGCCTTGAACTCCGGGCGCCACACCACCACCAGCACGCGCTGGTACTGGATCGACACCGCACGCACCAGTGCGCTGATCGACTCACCCGGGTTCCAGGAGTTCGGCCTGCGCCACATCGAGGCTGCACAGCTCGCGTCGCTGATGCCCGACCTTCAACCGCACGCCGGTGCCTGCCGCTTCTACAACTGCACTCACCGGGATGAGCCGGGCTGCGGCGTGCGGGCGGCGGCCGAACGCGGTGAGGTGGCGGCATCCCGCCTGCGCATCTATCGTGAGCTCCACGACGAGCTCAGCCAGTCGAGGTACTGAGGGCTCAACCGACCAGGTTGGCCAGCGACAGCAGCGCCACCAGCAGCATCCACAGCACCACCGAGCGCCAGACCAGGCCGACGATGCTCTGCAGGTGCCCGAGTTGCGGCTGCACTCCCTCTGTAGAGGCGGCGGCGCCTACCGTTTCCGGCATCACACCGCTTTCAAAGGTCTTGGAGCGGTCCGGCGTGATGCCCGGCGCCGCGGCGCCGCCCAGCTGCACCCCCACCGCGCCCGCAGCCGCGGCGAGGATCACGCCTTCGTTTTCGTGCTTCCACAGCACGGCATCGCGACGCCAGCCGTTGATCGCCTCCTCGAAGTTGCCCACGACGGCGAAGCCGAAGGCGGTGAGGCGCGCCGGAATGAAGTCGATCGCGCTGAACAGCTGCTGCGAGATCTGCATAAGCCGTTCGTTGGTGGGCGCATCGAGCGCTCGGCTCTTGAACGCCCAGTAGCGGCTGGCGAACTCTGCCATGCGATAAAGCACCGCGCCCGCGGGGCCGAGCCCGACGGTGGAGAACACGACGAACCAGAAGAACACGCCAAATACGTGCCGGTGTGCGGCGAGCAGTGAATGCTCGATCACGTGGCGCAGCAGCTCGGTGCGCGGCAGTTCGCTGGCGTCCAGGTGGCGCCATTCGGCGAGCAGCCGCCGCGCCTCGATCTCGTCAGCACGCTCGAGCGCCGCCCGGATGTCCGTGAAGTAGTGGCTGAACTGGCGGAAGCCCAGGGTGAGGTACAGCACGGCGACGTCGAACGCCAGCGCCAACAGCAGGCTGTAGCGCGCAACGTAGTAGTACAGCCCGAAGACCGCGATCGCCGGCACCAGCACCGTCACGCACCACACCACCCAGGCATGACGCTCCTTGCCGGCGTCGAAATTCCGGCCCGTCCAACCGACCCAGGAGATCAGCGTGTCATAGACCCAGTTGTCGCGTGGCAGCGGCTTGAGCTGCTCGATCATGAGGGCCAGCAGAACGGCAAAGAAGCTCATCGGCGCGCATGATACCGACGAGGCCGCTCAGGCCGACAGGAACCGGTACAGGTTGCGCAGCATCGCCGCAGTGGCCCCCCAGATGAAATAGCGACGCGCCGCACCCTGCGTATCCGTCGTATCCCAGGGCATGGAGAGGAACTCGCGTCTCACGCCTCCCCATTCGATCTCGTGGCGACGGTGATTCGCGGGGTTCATCAGGAACGCGAGCGGCACCTCGAACATCTCGGCCACCTCGAAAGGGTCGGGCTCGAGTTGCAGGCCCGCCGGCACGAGGCCGATGACCGGCGTCACGATGAAGCCGGTGCCCGTGGTGTAGGTGGGCAGCACCCCAAGTACGTCCACCTGCGCCGGCGGCAGGCCGATCTCCTCCTGAGCCTCGCGCAGGGCGGTGGCCACCGCATCCGCATCTTGCGTTTCCGCGCGTCCGCCGGGGAAGCTGATCTGCCCGGGGTGGTCGTTCAGGTGCTCGGTGCGCTGCGTCAGCAGCACCGTGAGCTCCTCGCGAAGTACCAGAGGCACCAGAACGCTGGCATGGGCCGGCTCGCGCTCCGTGACGCGGCGCTCGACGGCGGTTTCAGGCGACCAGTCGGGCGGCGCGATGAAGCGCTGGCGCAGCGACTGAGGACTCATGTGAGATGCCGCCACCGGAGGCAGATGCTCGTCCACACCGATCACCGGAAGCTGCTGCGGGTCGAAGGAAGTGGCCATGGTTCAGAACGACAAAGCCGCCTGGGCGATGACCACAGGCGGCTCGATGCGATTGCGGTGCCGGCCATGCCGACGCGCCGAAAGCTCAGGCGAGCTTTTCCTTGATGCGGGCCGACTTGCCACTGCGCTGACGCAGGTAGTACAGCTTGGCACGGCGCACATCGCCGCGACGCTTGACTTCGATCGACGCGATCAGCGGGCTGTACAGCTGGAACGTGCGCTCCACGCCCTCGCCGCTGGAGATCTTGCGCACGATGAAGCTGGAGTTGAGCCCGCGGTTGCGCTTGGCGATCACCACGCCTTCGTAGGCCTGCACGCGCTTGCGCGTACCTTCGACGACGTTCACATTGACGATGACCGTGTCACCGGGCGCGAAAGCCGGGATGGTCTTGTTCAGGCGAGCAATCTCTTCCTGCTCGAGGGTTTGGATCAGATCCACTTTGGTTCTCCAAGGATCATGCCGGCGCTGTGGTTGATGGTTGCCGCGCATGAAGCGCGGCTGCCCGGCAGAGGATCGAAAAGTCAAACATTATAGCCCGAGCCGCGCCAGGAAGGCTTCGTCGGCCGCGCTCAGGTGGCCCGCGGCCCGCGCCGCGGCGATCAGTTCGGGCCGTCGATGGGCCGTCAGCTCCAATGAGCGCTCGCGCCGCCAGCGCGCGATCTGCGCGTGGTGACCGGACAAAAGCACAGCCGGTACCGGTTGCTCGCCCCCCTCGGTGTGCAGCACCTCAGGCCGGCTGTAATGCGGGCAATCGAGCAGGCCGTGCCCGGAAAAGCTGTCCTGCTCGTGCGACTGCGCATCGTTCAGCACGCCCGGCTGCAGGCGTGCCACGGCGTCGAGCAGCGCGAGCGCCGGGATCTCCCCGCCCGAAAGCACGAAGTCCCCGAGGCTCAGTTCCAGATCCACGTTCGCATCGAGGAAGCGCTGGTCCACACCCTCGTAGCGGCCGCACAGCAGCACGGCGCCATCACCGTGCGCCAGTTCCCGCACCAATGCCTGGTCGATTCGGCGTCCGGTTGGCGTGAAGTGAATCAGCGGCGCTGGCGCACCTTCCACGCGCTGTGCCCGCACCGCGGCCAGTGCCCTGCACAGCGGTTCGGCGAGCATCACCATGCCGGGCCCGCCGCCGTAAGGCCGGTCGTCGACGCGACGGTAGGCATCTTCCGCGAAATCTCGAAGCGGCCAGAGCCGCACGTCGACTTGCGCGGTCTCGAAGGCACGCCGGGTGACGCCCAACTGGAGGTGGGGCCCGAAGAGATCGGGGAACAGCGTGATGACGTCGAAGCGCATGGGCGGCGTTCGACTCAGTAGTCGAGTCCCCAGTCCACGGTGATTCGGCGCTGCGGCAGATCGACGTAGTCGACGTAAGCCCCGACGAACGGTACCAGGCGCTCCACGGGCGCTGCCGCCTGCGCGTCGACGATGCGCAACACGGTTTGTGGTCCGGTTTCGATCAAGCCAGCCACTTCGCCCAACCGTTGGCCCTGGCGATTGCGCACCTCCAGGCCGATCAGGTCGATCCAGTAGTACTCGTCGGCGTCGGCTTTGGGAAAGCAGGCACGCGACACGAAGACACGCGCGCCGCGCAGCGCCTCGGCACTGCCACGGTCGGTGACTTCCTGTGCTGTGGCCACCACGAAGTCACCATGACGACGTGCGGACGCGACGTGCAGACAAGGCGGCAAGTTGACCGCCGGCCTGCCTGGCGGCTTCAGCCCGACAACGGCTTCGGCGGGCAGCAGGAACCATTGTGCCGCCGCCAGCAGGGCCTCCGGTCGATTGGAAAAGGGCTGGATCTTGATCCAGCCCTTCACGCCCCACGCGTCTGCTACTCGGCCGACCTCGACTGCGTCGTCGGGCCAGCCCTCGGCGAGTGCCATGGCGGGGCGCGATGCAGCCTTCAGGCGGCGGCCGGAGCCGCCGGCGTGGCCGACTTAGCCTGGTCGACCAGGCGCGCCACGGTGGGCGACAGCTGAGCGCCAACGCCCTTCCAGTAGGTGACGCGGTCCATCACTACCCGCAAGGTCTCCTCGCCACCCGAGGCCATCGGGTTGTAGAAGCCGACACGCTCGATGAAGCGGCCGTCGCGGCGCACGCGCGAATCGGCAACCACGATGTTGTAGAAGGGGCGCTTCTTGGCGCCGCCGCGGGACAGTCGAATCACGACCATGAAAGTTCCTCAAGCGCTGATTCAGCGATTTGTAGCCACCACCAATGCCCAGGAGACACGCAAGGCTTCGGCGATTCGGTGAGACGGCCCGACGGGCCGCCCCGGCTCTTCGGCTTGCCGTAGATACGTGCCCGTGGTCGGTGAACCACGAAGCCGGCGCCGAAAACTCTCCATTATAAACTCAGCAACCTATGCAGCCTGCAACGCTTCACTTCCCCATGCGTTACCGATCCAAGTCCCTCGCCAGCTGGTCGGCCGTGCTGGCCGGCACGCTGGGGCTGCACCGCTTCTACCTGTACGGTCCACGTGACCTGCTGGCCTGGCTGCACCCGCTGCCTACGCTGCTGGGTGTGTGGGGGCTGCAACGGGTACAGCAGTACGGGCAGGACGACCACCTCTCGTGGCTGTTGATGCCACTGCTCGGGCTGATGGTGGCGCAGGCCATGCTCTGCGCGATCGTGTATGCGCTCACACCCGACGAGAAATGGGACGCCCGCCTGAACCCCGGCGCGCGGGTGCACGCGACCGGGTGGACTCCAGTGCTGGCAGCGATACTGGCGCTGATGGTGGGCGCGGCGGCCCTGATGGCGACGATCGCCTTCAGCGGCCAGCGCTTCTTTGAATGGCAGGTGGAAGAGGCGCAGAAGCTCAGCCAGTGAGCGGCATCCGGTTCAACGGAACAGCACCAGGCTGCCCCAGTAGAAGAGCGCCGCGACCAGGGCTGCCGCCGGGATCGTGAAGATCCACGCCCACACGATGGTGCCTGCCACACCCCAGCGCACCGCCGATGCCCGCCGCGTGGAGCCCACACCGACGATCGCACCCGTGATCGTGTGTGTGGTCGACACCGGCACACCGAGGCTGCTGGCGATGAACAGCGTGATCGCGCCCCCGGTCTCGGCGCAGAAGCCATCGACCGGCTTCAGTTTGGTGATGCGCTGCCCCATCGTGCGCACGATCCGCCAACCGCCGAACATCGTGCCCGCGCCCATCGCGATGTAGCACAGCCAGATTGCCCACCACGGCGGCATCTTGTCGCCAGCGCCCACGTAGCCAGCTGCGATCAGCAGCATCCAGATGATGCCGATCGTCTTCTGCGCATCGTTCCCGCCGTGGCCCAGGGAATACAGCCCGGCCGACACCAGCTGCAGGCGCCGGAAGCCGTTGTCCACCTTCAGCGGCGAGGTGCGCCGGAACAGCCATGCCACAGCCACCATCAGCACCGAGCCGAGCAGGTAGCCGAGCACCGGCGACACAACAATGAAGATGACCGTCTTCCAGATCCCGGAGGCCACCAGCGGTGCGGTGCCGGCCTTGGCCATCGCCGCGCCGACGATGCCACCGATCAGCGCATGCGACGAACTGGACGGGATGCCGTACCACCACGTGACCAGGTTCCAGAAGATGGCGCCGATCAGCGCGCCAAACACCACGTGGTGATCGACCACCCCGGGCGCCACGATGCCCTTGCCCACCGTGGCAGCCACGTTGAGGTGGAACACGAACACGGCGATGAAGTTGAAGCAGGCGGCGAACAGGATTGCCTGCTGCGGCTTCAGCACCCCGGTGGAGACCACGGTCGCGATCGAGTTGGCCGCGTCGTGGAAGCCATTCATGAAGTCGAACACCACCGCCAGCATCACCAGCAGCGCAACGAGGCCGAAGCCGATCTGGATGGTCTGCATCGACGCGGTCAGGAGTGCTCGAGGACCACGCCCTCGATCAAATTGGCCACGTCCTCGCAACGGTCAGAGATCGACTCGAGTTGCTCGTACACCGCCTTCAGCTTGATCAGCTCGCGCACGTCAGGCTGCTCGCGGAACAGCTTGGACATGGCGGCGCGCATCACCCGATCGGCATCGGACTCGAGGCGGTCGATCTCTTCGCAGGTCTTCAGTGCGGCTTCCGCCACCTCGGCATCAGACAGCCGCGGCAGCAGCGACACCGCATGCTGCACGCGTTCGCAGCACTTGACCGACAGCTCGGCCAGGCTGACCACCTCCTCGGTCATCGCCTTCACGTCGTACAGCGCCATGGTCTCGCTTGCGTCCTGCAGCAGGTCGAGTACGTCGTCCATTGCATTGATCAGGCCGTGGATCTGTTCGCGGTCGATCGGCGTGATGAAGGTCTTGTGCAGCAGACGGCTCACCTCCGCGGTCACCTTGTCGGCCTGGCGCTCGGCGGCATCGACCTCCGCCGCATGCCGTTGCCGCACCTCGGTGTCGGCATAGTTGCGCACCATCAGCATGAAGGCGCGCGCCCCTTCTGCGATCTTCGTTCCGTGCGCGTTGAACAGCTCGAAGAAGTTGGCTTCGCGCGGCAGCAGCTTGCCGAACAGCATGGCGGTCTCCAGTCCCGGCACGCCAGACGCGCCGTCGTCAAGTTGTCGTGTTCTTGCAGCAGCGGATTCTAGAGGCCGCCCTGTCCGGCTGCGGCGTTCGGCGTGCACAGGGCTTCGCGCGGGCCGACGAAGCGCTGCAGCGCCTCGACCAGGCGCCGGAAATCGGATTCCACTGCTGCTGGATGGAAAGCCTCGGTGTCCACGGCCAGGACCGGGAGACCGGGCTCGCGTTCGAAGTACTCTGCATAGGCCTGCGACAAGCGCAGCAGATAGTCGTCCGCGATCGCCTGCTCCATCCGGATGCCGCGTCGCTGGATGCGCTGCTGCAAGGCACCTGCTCCCGCCTGCAGCCAGATCACCAGATCGGGCCGCGGCAGGGGCATCGCGGCCTGCTGGTGGATCTGCAGGTAGAGGTGGTATTCGTCGTCGGACAAGGTCAGGCGAGCAAACAGCGCGTCCTTCGCGAACATGAAGTCGCTGACGATGTGCGGAGCGAACATGCCAGGCTGGCTGATGGCGCGGTACTGGTCGATGCGCTGGAACAGGAAGAACAGCTGCGCCTGCAGCGCATAGCGGCCGCCATCGGCATAGAAGCGTTCCAGGAACGGGTTCTCCTGCGGCTTTTCCAGCAGCAATTCCGCACCGAGATGCACCGCCAGCCGGCGCGCCAACGAGCTCTTGCCCACACCGATCGGGCCTTCGATCGCGATGTGGCGGAACGCCGGCACGCTCATCCCGCCGGCAACTCGAGCGGCGGATCCGGCATGCACTCGATCGCCTGCCCGGCGGTCTGCGCCAGCAGCGCGGCGAGCGTGCCGCGCCCGGGGATCGCGATCGACGGGGCGAGTTCGCGCAAGGGCTGCAGCACGAACGCGCGCAAATGCATGCGCGGATGCGGCAGCGTGAGCTGCAGCGTGTCGAGCTGCAGGTCGTCGTACAACAGCAGATCGAGATCCAGGGTGCGAGGCGCGTTGCGGTAGGGGCGCTCGCGGCCGTGCTGCTGCTCGATGGCCTGCAGCGCACCGAGCAGCGCGGAGGGCGTCAATGTGGTCTGCAGTTCGGCCACGGCGTTCAGGAAATCCGGGCCGGCCGCGTCGACAGGCGCCGAGCGCCACAGCGAGGAAACACGCAGCCGCTGGGTGCCGGGCAGCAGGCGCAAGGCCTCCACGGCCGCACGCAGCGTGACCAGCGGCTGACCCAGGTTGGCACCCAGGCCGACGAAAGCCCGGGCGGCCATCAGGAGGCCGGATCGCCGCCGGGTGCTGCGGGAGCGCTGTCGCCGCCGTCCGAACCGCCGCTTCGCGGGCCCGGCTTTCGACGGCGACGGCGCCGCTTCTTCGTGGCGGCCTCCGGCTCGGGCGCCACGCCACCGCTGCTCTCGCGCCGCCTGTGGGTGGCCTCGCGCGCTGCGGCGATCAGGCCGTCGCGCTCCTCGGGCGTACCCATCGAGTAGTCCTCCCACCAGTCGGCGAGTTCGGCCTCGATCTCTCCGGCGTCCGCGCGCAGACGCAGGAAGTCGAAGCCGGCGCGAAAGCGCGGCTGCTCCACCAGCGCCGCCGGCCCGTTGCCGCTGCGACGCTCGAAGCGCGGCTGCATCAGCCAGATCTCGCGCATGTCGGCGCCCAGCTTGCCGCGGCCGGAAATGTCGCCGATGCGTGCGTCGAACACGGCGTCCACCGCCTGCTGCAGCGCCGGGAACGGCGGTTCGCCGGCCGCCTTGAGCTTGTTCCAGCGGTCCAGCACGTCGTGCCACAGCATGCACGCGAGCAGGAAGCTGGGTGCCACCGAGCGGCCCTCGTCGACGCGGCGGTCGGTGTCGGCCATGGCCAGCTGCACGAACTTCTCGCGCCCGTCGTGGCGGTGCGCCTCATCGAGCACCACGTCGATGATCGGGAACACGCCGCGGTGCAGGCCCTGCTTGCGCAATTCCTCCAGGCTGGCCAGTGCATGGCCCGTCTGCAGCAGCTTGATCATCTCGTCGAACAGGCGCGACTGCGGCACGTTGTCGAGCAGCGCGGCCATGCGCTGGATCGGGGCGCGCGTCTTGGGCTCGATCTCGAAGCCCAGCTTGGCCGCGAATCGCACCACGCGAATGATGCGCACCGGGTCTTCGCGGTAGCGCGTGTCCGGGTCACCGATCATGCGCAGCGTGCGCGCCTTGGCGTCCGCAATGCCGCCGTGGTAGTCCACGACGATCTGCGTCTCGGGGTCGTAGTACATCGCGTTGACCGTGAAGTCGCGCCGCGCCGCATCTTCGATCTGTGGGCCCCACACGTTGTCGCGCAACACGCGGCCGCTCGCGTCCACCGCGTGGCTGAGGCCCGCGAGTTCGCTCTTCGAGGTCTTCTCGTTGCCGCTCACCTGGCCGGTGTCCGCCGCCTCCACATAGGCGCGGAAGGTGGACACCTCGATCACCTCGTGGTCGCGGCCGCGGCCGAACACCACGTGCACCAGCCGGAAGCGCCGCCCGATGATGAAGGCGCGCCGGAACAGGCTCTTCACCTGCTCGGGCGTAGCGTTGGTGGCGACGTCGAAATCCTTGGGCCGCAGGCCCACCAGCAGGTCGCGCACCGCACCGCCCACGATGTAGGCCTCGTAGCCACCCTCCTTCAAGGTGCGCACCACCTTCACGGCGCGATCGTCGACCAAAGCCGGGTCGATGCCATGCTCGCTCGCGGGCACCTCGGTGCGGCGGCCGAAGGGGATCTTCACTGCGCCATTGCCGGCCACGGCGGGCTCGGCGCTCTTGCCGAGCAGCTTGTTGATGAGTTTCTTGATCATGCAAAGAGCTTCAGGATGGGCCAGCCGCGCTCACGCGCAATCTGCTCGAGCGCCGGGCTCGGATTGGTGGCCACCGGATGGCTCACCTTCTCGAGCAGCGGCAGGTCGTTGGTGGAATCGCTGTAGAACGTGATGCGCTCGAACTGGTCCCAGCGGTGCTCGCGCTGCTCCAGCCAATCCAGCACGCGCCGGATCTTGCCGGCCTGGAAGGTGGGCACCCCCTGGATGCGTCCGGTGACCCGGCCCTGCGCATCGCGCTCGAGCTCCAGCGCAATCAGCTCGGCCACGCCGAACGCGTCGGCGATCGGCCGTGTGACGAACTCGTTGGTGGCGGTGACGATGGCAACCAAGTCGCCCGCGTCCTGGTGGCGCTTGACCAGGGCCAATGCCTGCGGCCGAAGCGCCGGCGCCATTTCCTCGCACATGAAGCGCTCGCGCATCGCCAGTGCTTCGTCGGGATGGCGGTTGCGCCAGGCGGAGGTGGCGAAGTCAAGATACGCCTCGAGGTCGAGCGTGCCGTCGACGTACTGCGCATAGAACGCGTCGTTGCGCCGCTTGAAGTGCTCGCTGTCCACCCAGCCTTCGCGCACCAGGAAATCACCGAAGGCATGGTCGGAGTCCACCGGTATCAACGTGCCGTCGAGGTCGAACAGGGTCAGGTTCATGTGTCGCCCTCGGCCAGCATGGTTTTCAGCAGCGGTACGGTGATCGCACGTTGCTGCGCGAGCGCGAACGTATCGAGCCGGTCGAGCAACTGCATCAGGTGCTTGAGGTCGCGCGCAAAGCGCGTGAGCAGGTAGTCCATCACCTCGTCCGAAAGAAAGATGCCGCGCCGGTCGGCCTCGCGGCGCAACGCAGCCCGCGCCTCCGGCTCGGCAAGCGATTGCAGCGCGAACACATGGCCCCAGCCGAGGCGGGTGCGCAGGTCGTCGCGCACCGGCAGGTCCACCGGCGGCACGCGCCCTGCCGCCACGAGCTGAACGCCGAGCGTGCCGACGTCGACGAACACGCTGAATGCCGCCTGCTGCTGTTGCGTGTCGTAGTCCTGGCAGTCGTCCAGCAGCACCAGCGACCAGGATTCGTCGAGCGCCCACGGGGCCGCGCTGCGCGCGTCGAACCAGCCCACGCGGTCGCCCGCCTGCTGGCGTTGTGCGGCCAGTGCGCGCAGAAGGTGCGTCTTGCCACTGCCCGAGGGCCCCCACAAGTACACAGGCGCTGCCGGCAGTTGCAGCGTGCGCAGGTGGTGCAGGGCCGCCGCATTGGCGCCGACGCGGAAGCTGTCGAAGCTGACGTCGGCGTCGGGCTGGATGGCAAGCGGGATCTGCTTCATGCGCGAGGCCGCGTCATCCGAGGTAAAGCCGGCTGGCCAGATAAGCATGCTGCAGGCGCCTGGCCGCCACAAGGAGCACCGCCGACACCGGCAGCGCCACCAGCACACCCACAAAGCCGAACAGCTCCCCGAATGCCAGCAGCGCAAAGATCACGGCCAGGGGGCTGAGGCCGATGCGCTCACCCACGAGCCGCGGCGTGAGGAAGAAGCTTTCGAGCACCTGTCCCGCGCCGTACACCACGGCCACCGCGATCACGCCGTACCAACTGGCGAACTGCAGCAGCGCGGCGAGCAGCGCAAGCGTGAGGCCGAGTCCGAAGCCGAGATAGGGAATGAACACCAGCAAGCCGGTGAGTGCACCTACCGGCAGCGCGAGATGGAAGCCGAACAGGGCCAGGCCAACCGTGTAATACGCGGCGAGCACCAGCATCACCAGCAGCTGACCGCGCAGGTATTGACCCAGCACCTCGTCGCACTCGGCCAGAAAGCCGGCCACCCGTGCCTGCTGGCGCGGCGGCACCAGCGCCTGCAGTTGCACCGCCAGGCGCGGCCAATCCATCAGCAGGTAGAACAGCACCAGCGGCACCAGCACCCCATTGCCGACCACGGCCAGCACATAGCTGCCGCCCAGGCGCGCCGAGGCGAAGGCGCGTGCCATCCAGTCGTCGCCGTTTGCATCCCAGTGCTTCAGCACGAATTCGCGCACGCTGTCGATGTCCAGCGCCAAGTGGACGCCGTATTGCGCCAGCCAGGGTCGCAGGTTCTGATCGATACGTTCGGCCAGCAGCGGCACCTGCGCCCGCAACTGCGGCAGCTCTCGCGTGAGCACCGGCACGATCAGCAGCAGCAGCGCGAGGAGACCGAGCACCGTGACGGTCTCGACCATCAGCACCGCCAGCGGGCGGGGCCAGCGGCGCGCGACCAGTCGCTCGACCGCGGGCCGCAGTACGTAGGCCAGGCCGGCGCCGACAATGAACGGCGTGAGCACCGCCGCCAGCCGCCACAGCAGCAGCCCGGCCGCCACGGCGATGGCGGACCAGGCAAGTGTCTGGCGTTGGGTGGAAGTGAGGGTCATCGAAGGCAACGCCGCGCGCTGTCGGGCATGCGGCCCGGGCGGCGGCACATTCTAGGGGCGGGTTGCCGGCCGGGCGACGCTAGTGCAGGCGCGGCGCGCCACCGCGCCGCAGCTCGTCGATGCGGCGCAGGAGCAGGGCCGCGTCCTCCGCCTGGGGCCGGTGGCGCAGGTACGCAGCCAGGTCGTCGATCGCCAGCAGCGACTGGCCGAGCTCGGCATAGGCGAAGCCGCGGTCGCGCACCTCCTCCCAGGCCTGCGGCAACAGCAGCACCAGCCGCTGCTGCACTGCCAGCAGTTGGGCCCAGTCGGCCGAGGCGTGACGGATCTCCTTGAGGTTGCGCAGCAGGCGCGCCAGCGTTTCGCGCGCGCTGCATGCCTGCAGGAACAGGCCCAGCGGCACCTCATGCTCCCCGGTAAGGCCCTGGCGACGCCGGTAGGGCGCCAGGCGCTCGTCGAGCTCCTCGCGCGACAGCGACCGCCCGGTGAACGGGTCGATCACCACCTCGCCGCGCGGCAGGCGCAGCTTGACGAGAAAGTGCCCGGGAAACGACACGCCGCGCGCGGACAACCCGATCTGGGTGGCCAGCTCGATGTACAGCAGCGCCAGCGTGATGGGAATGCCGCGCCGCGTGGCGAGCACCACGTGCAGATAGCTGTTGCCCGGGTCGTAGTAGTCGTTGACGTTGCCGCCGAAACCCAGCTCATTGAAGAAGTAGTGGTTGAGCACGCGCAGGCGCTGCAGCGGCATCGCGTCCGTCGGCAGGCGGCGGCTCAAGCGCTGCGCCAGGTCGTCGATCTCCACCAGCACGGCCTGCGGATCGAGATCGGGATGCTCGTCCTGCGCCACGGCCACCGCGGCCTCGGTCAACGCAAGCCCGTCGTCGTCAGCCACCAGGCTGGCGAAATACTGCAACGGGGAGACGGCCGCAAACTGCATGCGGTCAGTGTAGGCGTTGCCGGGCGTCGCGGGGTCAGCCGCGCTTGAGGAACTGGCGTAGATCCAGGCCGCTCAATGCCAGCGTGCCGAAGTACACCAGCGCGGCGGCAGCCAGCGAAGCGGCCATCCAGCCTACGCGAACCAGGTCGCGCAGCGCCGCCCAGTCCATGCGGTGGCCGAGCCACCACAGCAGCGCGCCCATGGCGGCGCTGGCCGCCAGCAGGCGCAACAGGTACAGCAGCCAGCCCGGCTGGGGCCGGTAGCTGCCGCGGCGCCAGAGCAGGAACAGCAAGGCGCCGGCGTTCACCACCGCACCCAGCCCGGTGGACAACGCCAGCCCCGCCACGCCGAACTGCAGCGCGAAAACGAACAGCAGGTTGAACAATTGCGTGAGCACCAGCACCGCCACGCCCACGCGTACCGGCGTGCGGGTGTCCTGCCGCGCAAAGTAGCCGGGCGCGAGGATGCGGATCGAGACGATGCCCAGCAAACCCACGCCATAGCCGGCCACCGCCAGCGCCACCCCCTGCACGTTGCCCGCCTGCCGGGCGAAGGCGCCGCGCTGGTACAGCGTCGCCACGAGCGGCTCGGCAAACACCAGCAGCGCCACCGCGCACGGCAGCGCCACCAGCATCAGCTGCCTCAGGCCCCACTCGATGAGCTCGGAATAGCCGGCTTCGTCCTTGCGGGCGTGGGCGGCGGCCAGTTGCGGTGTGAGCACGACGCCAAGCGCCACGCCGAGCAGCGCGGTCGGAAACTCCATCAAGCGATCGGCGTAGGTCAGCAACGAGACGGCGCCCGCGCCGAGGTGGCTGGCGATCTGCGTGTTGATCAGCTGGGAGATCTGCGCCACCGACACACCGAGTAGCGACGGCGCCATCTTGCGCAGCACATGGTGCACGCCCTCGTGCGCCCATGCCGCACGCAACCGGCGCCAGCCGAGGCCAAAACGCGGCAGCGCGCCCACGCGCTTCAGGGCGGGCACCTGCACGGCCAGTTGCAGCACGCCGCCCACCATCACCCCGGCCGCGAGTGCATAGATCGGCTCGATGCCGATGCGCCGGAACAGCGGCACCAGCACGATCATGGCCGCGATCCAAGCCAGGTTGAGCAGCACCGGCGTGGCGGCAGGCACCACGAAGCGGCGCCAGGTATTCAAGATGCCGGCCGACAGCGCCACCAGCGACATACAGGCGATGTACGGGAACATCCAACGCGTCATCACGACGGCCGGCTCAAAACCGCCGCTTGCGCGCAGGCCCTCACCCATCAGCCACACCAGCAGTGGCGCGCCGACGATGCCGACGACGCAAATCACCACCAGGCTCCAGAGCAGCACGGTGGCGACGGCGTCGATCAGGGTCTGCGTGGCCCTGTCGCCGTCGCGCTCATGCGACGCCGCGAGCAGCGGCACGAAGGCCTGCGAGAACGCGCCCTCGCCTACCAGCCGGCGCAGCAGGTTGGGAATGCGGAACGCGACGTTGAAGGCGTCGGTGAGCGCGCTGGCGCCGAACACCGAGGCCTGGAGCAGGTCGCGCACCAGCCCGGTGATGCGCGAGGCCAGCGTGAGCAGCGAGACGGTGGAGGCGGCCTTGAGCAGGTTCATGGGGCTGGCCGGGCGGCCGCGCGGAAGGGCCGGCGATTATAGGAATCGGGTGCGGGCTTACGGCGGCGAAGGCTTGCGAAAATGCTATACTCGCCGGCTTCCCACCTGGAAACCGCACCAGCATGGCAACTTCGTCCAAAGCCAAGAAGAAGACCGTCCGTATCGCCTCGGGCCGCAAGCGCGTCCGGCAGGACGTCAAGCTCAACGCCGCCAACACGGCGCTGCGCTCCAAGTTCCGCACCGTTGTCAAGAACGTGCAGAAGGCCGTCGCCGCCGGCGACAAGGCCCGTGCAGCCGAACTCTTCAAGTCCGCCGAGCCGGTGATCGACTCCGTAGCCGACAAGGGCCTCTTCCACAAGAACAAGGCTGCTCGCCACAAGAGCCGCCTGTCGGCCAGCATCAAGTCGCTGGCTGCGCCCGCCGCGTAAGAACTTCTCCAGGTGGAATGCAAAGGCCCGCGAAAGCGGGCCTTTTGCTTGGTGGACTCAATCCTTATCGGGTTTCGGCCGGTCCTCGGGCACCAGGCAGGCCTCGGCAACCTGAAGGTTGTTGTCGCGGGCGAAGTTCATCACGAAGTCCCAGGCCATCGGCTCGACCTCGCGCAGCGCCTCGTTGACGATCACGTATTTCACGCCGTTGATCACGCGCGGCACGCAGTACGGCGAATAGCCGATGTGAGCGCCTTTGCCTTGCACCACGCCGCCCGGGCGGAAACACGACATCGCTCCGGCCAGCCGCTCGGCCCAGTCGCTGGGCCGAAAGGGCCGCCCCTCCTTGGTGATCCCCTGGATGAATACTTCGCGGGGTTTGGCGGGGGCAGACACGCGTGCGGAATCGGGGCTGGGCTGACGAAACCTGTGATTGTGCCTCGGATGGCCGACCGTTCTAGGGTCAACCCGTAGAATGACTTTTTTCCCTGGAGCCCTGGATGAGCGCTGCCGCCGAACCGCATGTGATGAAGACCTACGGCCGCCTGCCGATCGCGTTGTCGCACGGCCGCGGATGCTGGGTGTGGGATACCGACGGCAAGCAGTACCTGGACGCGCTGGCCGGCATCGCGGTCAACACGCTCGGCCATGCCCACCCCAAGCTGGTTCCGGCGCTGCAGGAGCAGATCGCCAAGCTGATCCACACCTCCAACTACTACCACGTGCCGCTGCAGGAGCAACTGGCGGCGCGCCTGTGCGCGCTGTCGGGGTTGCAGAACGCGTTCTTCTGCAACAGCGGGCTGGAGGCCAACGAGGCGGCGCTGAAGATCGCCCGCAAGTTCGGGCACGACAAGGGCATCGACCGACCCGAGATCATCGTCTACGAGCGCGCCTTCCATGGCCGCTCGCTGGCCACGCTGTCAGCCACCGGCAACCCGAAGGTGCAGGCCGGCTTCGGCCCGCTGGTGGAAGGCTTCGTGCGCGTGCCGTTCAACGACATCGCGGCCGTGGAAGAGGCTGTGCGCAGCCGACCGAACGTGGTTGCCGTCTTCCTCGAGACGATCCAGGGCGAAGGTGGCATCAACCCGGCACGCAACGACTACCTGCAGGCGCTGCGCCGCTTGTGCGATGAGCGCGACCTGCTGCTGATGCTCGACGAGGTGCAGTGCGGCATCGGCCGCACCGGCCAGTGGTTCGCGCACCAGTGGGCCGGCATCCGGCCCGACGTGATGCCGTTGGCCAAGGGTCTGGGCTCGGGCGTGCCGATCGGCGCGGTGGTGTGCGGGCCGCGCGCGGCCAACGTGCTGGGGCCGGGCAACCACGGCACCACGTTCGGCGGCAACCCTCTGGCGATGCGTGCCGGCGTGGAGACGCTGCGCATCATGGAAGAAGACAGCCTGCTGGCGAACGCCGCACGCGTGGGCGCCGAGCTCAAGGCCGGGCTGCAGCGCGAGCTGGGCAGCATGCCCGGCGTGACCGAGGTGCGCGGGCTGGGCCTGATGATCGGCGTCGAGCTCGACCGCCCCTGCGCAGAGCTGCTGGGCCGCGCAGCCGAGGCCGGCCTGCTGATCAGCGTGACCGCGGACAAGGTGATCCGCATGGTGCCGGCGCTCATCATGAGCAGTGACGAGGCCGCCGAAGTGGTGGCGCGCCTGGTGCCGGTGGTCGCCGAGTTTCTCGCCACGCCCCAACCATGAAACCGGGCCATCGCCTCATGAAGCACTACCTCCAGTTCAAGGATCTGCGCGCCGAGGAGTACGCCTACCTGTTCGAGCGCACCGCCATCATCAAGCGGCGCTTCAAGAACTACGAGAAGTACCAGCCGCTGGTGGACCGCACCCTGGCAATGATCTTCGAGAAGGCCAGCACCCGCACCCGCGTGAGCTTCGAGGCCGGCATGTACCAGATGGGCGGCTCGGTGGTGCACCTGACCACCGGCGACAGCCAGCTCGGCCGTGCCGAGCCGGTGGAGGATTCCGCGCGCGTGATCAGCCGCATGGTCGACATCGTGATGATCCGCACGTTCGAGCAGGCCAAGATCGACACCTTCGCCGCGCATTCGCGCGTGCCCGTGATCAACGGGTTGACCAACGAGTTTCATCCGTGCCAGATCCTGGCCGACATCTTCACCTACATCGAGCACCGCGGCAGCATCGCCGGCAAGACGGTGGCCTGGGTGGGCGACGGCAACAACATGGCCAACACGTGGCTGCAGGCTGCCGAGATCCTCGGCTTCACGGTGCACGTGAGCACACCGGGTGGCTACGAGGTGGACGCTTCGGTGGCGGGCATCTCCAACCCCGCCTGCTACAAGACCTTCAAGGACCCGATGGACGCTTGCCGGGGCGCCCACTTGGTGACCACGGACGTCTGGACCAGCATGGGCTACGAGGCCGAGAACGAGGCCCGCATGAAGGCCTTTGCCGACTGGTGCGTGGACACCGAGATGATGTCGGTGGCCCAGCCCGACGCGCTGTTCATGCACTGCCTGCCCGCGCATCGCGGCGAGGAGGTGCAGGCCGAGGTGATCGACGGCAAGCAGTCCGTGGTGTGGGACGAAGCCGAGAACCGTATGCATGTGCAGAAGGCGCTGATGGAGTACCTGCTGCTGGGCCGCATCGGCTAGCGCCGGCCGGCCCGTCCCCGGCTACGATGGGCGACCGATGAAGCTCGCCCTCGTCACCGACATCCACGCCAACCGCGAGGCGCTGAGCGCGGTGTTCGCCCATGCCGAGGCGCAAGGCGTGCAGCGCTACGCCTTCCTGGGCGACTATGTCGGATACGGCGCCGACCCCGGCTGGGTGGTGGACCAGGTGCGCGCGCTGGCGGACAAGGGCGCCCCCGCCGTGCTGGGCAATCACGACGCCGCCGTGGTGCGCGGGCCGGCGCCCACCATGCGGCCCGGTCCGCGCGAGGCGATCGACTGGACCCGCGCGCAGCTGAGCGTCGACCAGATGGACTTCCTGGCGCAGCGGCCGTATGCCCAGACGGAGGGCGAAACCCTCTACGTGCACGCCAACGCCTACGCCCCCGCCGAATGGGGCTACATCACCACGCGGCCCGATGCCGCGCTCAGCCTGCACGCCACCCACAGCCGCTACATCTTCTGCGGCCACGTGCACGAACCCAAGCTCTACAACCTGTCGCCCACCGGCAAGACCGGCGAATTCACGCCCGCGCCCGGCGTGCCGATCCCGGTGCCGCCGCATCGGCAGTGGCTGGCGATTCCCGGCTCGGTGGGCCAGCCGCGCGACGGCAACCCGGCCGCCTGCTATGCCGTGTTCGACGCCGCGGCCGAGCTGCTCACCTTTCACCGCGTGCCCTACGACCACGAGGCCGCCGCCGCCAAGATCCGCGCCGCCGGCCTGCCCGCCTTCTTTGCCGACCGCCTGCTGCATGGACAGTAGCCCCGTCTCCGAGCGCCCTGCCCCGCTGCACGAGGGCCAGGTGATCGACGGCTTCGTGCTGCGCGAGCGCCTGCACCAGGGCGGCATGGCGCAGCTGTGGGCGGTGGAGCGGGTGGATGCCGTGGCGCATCCGTTCCCGCTGCTGATGAAGGTACCGCGCATCAAGGGCGGTGACGATCCCGCCACGATCGTCGGCTTCGAGGTCGAGCAGATGATCCTGCCGATGCTGGCCGGCCCGCATGTGCCGGCCTTCGTGGCCAAAGGCGATTTCACGCGCCAGCCATACATCGTGATGGAGCAGGTGCCCGGGCCGTCCTTGCGCCCGCTGCTGGACGAGGCGCCGCTGCCCGCGCTCGAGGTGGCGGCCATCGGCGCGCGCGTGGCGGCGGCCCTGCACGAGTTGCACCGCCAGCACGTGGTGCACCTGGACGTGAAGCCGAGCAATATCCTGCTGCGCCCGAACGGCGACGCCGTGCTGGTGGACTTCGGCCTGGCGCGCCATGACCAGCTGCCCGACTTGCTGGACGAGGAGTTCCGGCTGCCGATGGGCACCGGCCCGTACATGTCGCCCGAGCAGGTGCAGTTCGTGCGCAACGACCCGCGCAGCGACCTGTTCGCGCTGGGCGT
>CAMLIZ010000005.1 GCA_946480245.1 uncultured Pseudomonadota bacterium | reverse complement strand
ACGCGGTGGCGCTGTCGTTGAAGCCGTGCAGCAGCTGGTGGCGTTCGGCGTCGTCGAGCAGCGCCAGCTGGCCGATGCGCTGTTGCGGCTCGGCGACTGCACCTTCCAGCAAACGCGTGAAGTGCGCCGCCAGGCGCTCGATGCTGCTCGCGTCGAACAGGTCGGTGTTGTATTCGAACTCGGCCCTCAGCTGCTCATCTTCCTCCGTGATGTTCAGCGTGAGGTCGAACTTGGCTTGCGTGTTCTCCTGGCCCAGCCGCTCGAACACAAGCCCTGCCGGCGCGTCGGCTTCCATCGGCGCGTTCTGCAACAACAGCATCACCTGGAACAGCGGCGAGTAGCGGCTGTCACGCACCGGATTGAGTGCCTCCACCAACTGCTCGAACTGCACGTCCTGGTGCGCGTGGGCATCCAGCGTGGTCGCCCTGACCTGCTGCAGAAGGTCAGAGAATGGCATGTTGCCATCCAGGCGCGTGCGCAGCACCAGCGTGTTGGCGAACAGGCCGATCAGAGGCTCGAGCTCGGTGCGCGTGCGGTTGGCCACCGCCGTGCCGACGCAGATGTCGTCCTGCCCGCTGTAACGCCACAGCAGCACGTTGAACGCCGCCGTCAGCACCATGAAAAGCGTGCCCTGTGTCCGCTGCGCCAGCGCGTACAGGCCGGCCGTAACGTCCTGCTCCACCGTGCGCTTCAAGGTGGCGCCGCGCTGGCTTTGCACCGCCGGCCGCGGCCGGTCGGTGGGAAGCGCCAGCAGTGCCGGTGCACCGGCCAGCTGCCGCGTCCAGTAGTCGACCTGCGCCTGCAGCGCTTCGTCGCCCACCCACTCGCGCTGCCAGTGCGCATAGTCCGCATACTGGACCGCCAGCGGCGGCAGCGGCGACGGGTGGCCCCGGCTGAAGGCTCCATACAGCGTCGCCACCTCGTGGACCAACACACCTATAGACCACGCATCACAGACGATGTGATGCACGGTGATCAAGATGATGTGATTGTCTTCTTCCAGGCGCAGCAGCCGCGCGCGCACCAGGGGCCCGGTGGTGAGATCGAACGGTGCTGCCGCCTCCTGCCGCGCAAGTTGCGCGGCATGCCGCTCACGCGCTGCCAGAGGCAACGCAGATAGATCGGTGAGTGGCAGCGCCAGTTCCAGCGCCGGGCTGATCAGTTGCGACGGTTCCCCGTTCGGCGCAGCGAAAGTCGTGCGCAAGGCCTCATGCCGACGCACCACTTCGTCGAGCGCGCGCCGCAAGACCTGAACGCTCAGCAGCCCCCTCAGGCGGACGGTGGTCGGTACGTTGTACGCAGCGCCGCCAGGGGTCAGCTGGTCGAGGAACCACAGTCGCCACTGCGCAAGGGAAGCAGGAATGGCCGCAAGATCGGCCGGCCGCCTGAGCACGGGCAGCGCCCGCAGGTTCACTCCCTTTTTCTGTAGCAGCTTCTTGAGTTGCTCTCTCTTTCCGGACGGCAGGCGGCTAAGGGTATCGATGAGATCGACGGCTTCGATCGTCATGTTGTGATCCCGCTGTCTTCGGGGCATTCCACCGAGCGGACTGGCCATTCATTGGTCCGGTTCGCATCCAGGAAGTTCTGGAGCAACGCATGCCCTTGCTCGGTGAGGATCGCCTCGGGATGGAACTGGACACCTTCCACGGCGAGCGTTCTATGCCGGATCCCCATGATTTCGCCGTCGGTTGCCCAGGCACTCACTTCAAGGCTCGCCGGCAGAGAGGAACGATCGATGGCCAGGGAGTGATATCGCGTCACCCTCAGGGGATTCGACAGGCCGCGGAACACTCCGGCGCCATCGTGAGCGATGTCGCTGGTCTTTCCGTGCATCACGGACGCCGCATGCACGATGGAGCCGCCGAACACCTGGCCGATGCATTGGTGGCCGAGGCAGACGCCGAGTATGGGGATGCGACCGCAGAAGCGCCGGATGGCCTCCATCGAGATGCCGGCGTCGTCCGGCGTTGACGGCCCGGGAGAGACGACGATGTACTGCGGCATCATCGACTCGATGGCGTCGATGCTCAGATCGTCATTTCGACGTACCACCAGTTCCTGACCCAGTTCCCTGAAGTATTGCGCGAGGTTGTAGGTGAATGAATCGTAGTTGTCGATGATCAGCAGCATGCGTTGCGCCTATGGGTTGGCCGTTCGTGGACTGTTCATGCGCGGGTGTTCATCTCGGCCGGCCGCATGTACTCGAATTCCGTCGCCACGCGCCAGCCTTCTCCGCATGATTCCCTTTGCAGCCTCATCCACCCCCGCACCGAGTTGATCAGGAAGACGTGCTCGGCCTGCAGAAGGTCGTCCTTGCTGACCCTTCCTTCGCGCACCACGCCACTGGCCAGCAGGCGCGCCCTGAATACGCCCGGTAGCAGGCCCAAGGAGGCGGCGGGGGTCACCCATTCGTCCCCGATGCGGACCACGATATTGGCGACCGTGGATTCGGTGAGCTGGCCCTGCGGGGTCCACAGCAGTACGTCCTGGAACTCGGGCTGTGCGGCCTTGAACGCCGCATAGAGTTGTCGCGCGGTGGTCTTGTGGAACGGATTGGGCCGTGTGGCAGGAAGTGCCTGCGATGCCAGGCCGACCCGCCCTCCGGCCAATGGCTTGATGTCGTGCTCTTCGATCCGCAGCACCGATGCGCGCGAGAGCGTGACGCGCAGGATGCGGCGCGACGCGGGCCTTGTCGGCGCGAAGGACCGCAATGATTCGAGAAGCTCTGGCGACGACACCGGAATGCCGAAGTACCGCGCCGAATCCAACAGCCGGTTCACATGCCCGTCGAGCAGGTACATGCCATCGACCGGATCCCACAGGATGGTTTCCAGGATGTCGAAGTTCTGCGGCTCCTTTGCCAGGATCGCTGCCTTGGCCTGGCACTCCGCATACTCGTCAGTCGGTTCGGAATCCCAGACGATGCCACCGCCCACACCGTACTCGGCGGTACCGGCCTCGCTGTCGGTCACTACGGTGCGAATGGCGACGTTGAATTGCGACCGGCCCGTTGGCGATACGTACCCGATCGATCCGGTGTAGACCCCCCGGGGCGTGGACTCCAGCTCGGCGATGACCTGCATGGTCTTGACCTTGGGAGCGCCTGTGATGGACGCGCAAGGGAACATGTGTGCCAAGACCTCCAGGGGGTCGCTGGTGGTCTGCGCGACAACGGTGGACGTCATCTGGTGGACCGTCGGGTACTTCTCGATCGAGAACAGCTCCTCCACCTTGACCGAGCCCACGTCGGCCACGATGCCGAGGTCGTTGCGGATCATGTCGACGATCATCACGTTCTCGGCCCGGTTCTTCTCCGAGTGCTGAAGCCAGCTCGAGCGCTGCGTGTCCTCCAGGTTCGTCAGGCCGCGCTTGACGGTTCCCTTCATGGGCCTGCAAGCGATCCTGCCCTCGTCAAGGGAAAAGAAGAGTTCCGGGGATGCGGAGCAGATGCTGTGGCGCCCCATGCGGATGAAGGCGCCGTACTGGGCCTGCTGCGCGCTGTGCAAGCGCAGGAACAGCTGCCACGGATCACCGCTGAAGTGATTGAGCAGGCGAAAGGTGAAGTTCACCTGGTACGTGTCACCGTCGCGGATGCGCTCCTTGATGGTGGCGATGGCCTGGTGGTATTCCGTCTCCGTGACGGAAGGGCGCCACGGTTCTTGGAACAGGTCTCCCGGCTCCGGTTCGGGCAACTGCGCGATCACAGTGAAGTCGTCGTAGATGCCGAACCACAAGAGCGGAATGCTCGGGGCTTTGCCGCCGGCCCGCATGGCCAGGTCCAGCCCGGCCGCGGACTCATAGCCGACATACCCCGCAGCATGCCGCCCGGCGCCGACCTCCCGCCGGACCTCGTCCAGCGCTGCCCGAACGTCCTGTGGTGTCGTCGCCTGCACGATCTTGCGCGGCTGTGCGAATAGCAGCCATCGACCGTGTTGCGCATCGTGCAAGAGCACGGACTCATCTTGAACCGCTGGCATGGACATCACGCTGCACTCCTGCTGAAAGAGCGTTGCCATACGCCATGGCTCATGGATGCGCCGGGAACTTGCAGTGGACAGCTTCGATTCATGTGGCGCACGCGCTCTTGCTATCGCTTCACCCCTTGGTCGCTTCGACCAAGCTCTTGGGCCGCATGTCGGTCCAGTTCTGCTTCACGTATTCCAGGCAGGCCGCCTTCTTGTCGGGGCCGAACTTCAGCGTCCATCCATTGGGCACGGGTGAGTGGGGCAGCCAAAGCGCGTGCTGGTCTTCGTGATTGACGACGACCACAAAGACGTCATCCTGGTCATCAAGTGCGGTACTCATGGAAGCCAATTCCTTTCGTGGATGAAGGGTTGTTCGTGCTGTGGCCCGCATGATCGCGCCTGCCACAGCGGTCTTGTCAGTCGGGGCTCGTGGCACGGTGCTGGGAGACGGCGGCGCCTACCGCCAGGGAGAACCGCTCCGCGAGCACGTCGATTTCCTGCGCCGTGATGATGAGAGGCGGAAGAAAGCGCAGCACTGCACCGTGGCGGCCGCCCAGTTCCAGGACGATGCCGCGGCGCAGGCATTGCTGTTGGATGGCGCGTGCCAAGGGTCCGCACGCCGGCCTGCTGCCCAAGGCGTCCGGCTGGTGCTGCTCATCGACGATCTCTACGCCGACCATCAGGCCGCGACCTCGCACGTCGCCGATGCAGGCGTGCCCGCGCTGCAACTCCTGCAGCGCGCCGACCAATCGCTGCCCCATCGCCAGCGCATGGGCTGGCAGCTTCTGCTCCTGGACCTCCTGCAGGGTCACTGCGCCAGCCGCCATGGCCAACTGGTTGCCGCGAAAGGTGCCCGCGTGGGCGCCGGGCGCCCAGGTATCAAGGGCGTCGTCATACACGATCACCGACAGCGGAAGTCCGCCGCCGATGGCCTTGGAAAGCACCAGCACATCAGGCACGATGCCGGCCTGCTCGAACGCGAACAGCGTTCCTGTGCGGCCGATTCCCGTCTGCACTTCGTCGATGATCATCACGATGCCGTGTTGCTGCGTGAGCGAGCGCAGGCGCTGCAGCCAGTGCGCCGGCGCCGGAATCACGCCTCCCTCGCCCTGCACCACTTCAACAAGCAGCGCAGCGGGCGGCAGGATGCCCGACTCGGGGTCGGCCAGCAGCCGCTCGATGTAATTGAGGCCCGCATTCACACCCGCTTCGCCGCCCCACCCGAAGGGACAGCGGTAGTCATAGGGGTAGGGCAGGAAGTGCACATTCGGCATCAAGGTGCCGAGCGGCTGCTTGGGCGCGAGGTTGCCGGTGACGCTCAGCGCCCCGTGCGTCATGCCGTGATATGCACCCGAGAATGCGAACACCCCGTCGCGCCCCGTGGTCGTCTTGGCCAGCTTGAGGGCGGCCTCGATGGCGTCGGCACCGGTGGGGCCGCAAAACTGGATGCGGCATCGCCGTGCGAAGTCGTGCGGAAGGCTGCAGAACAAGGTCTCGATGAAGTTGTCCTTCACCGGGGTGGTGAGGTCCAGCGTGTGCAGTGGCAGGGCGGAATCGAGCGTGCGGCGCATCGCATCGACGGCACGGGCATGGTTGTGGCCCAGTGCCATCGTTCCGGCACCCGCCAGGCAGTCCATGAAGACCTGACCGCGTGTGTCGCGCAGGTATATGCCATGGGCCTGCTGCAACGCCAGCGGGATGCGCCGGGGGTAGGACCGCGCATTCGACTCCCGGGCCGCCTGCCGCTGCAGCAATGCATCGCTTTCCAGTGTCATTGGCCCCTGCCGCAGGAACTCGGCGAAGGTTGGCAGCGGCGGTCCAGAGGATTCGGTCATGAGTCGGTCGATTGAGACTCAGCGCAATCAGCCGGCCGTGGCCGGTGACGCCGCACACCTGTGGCGGGTCGCACTGCTTCTGTTGGGCCTGCTGTTTGTCGACGGCTGAACCCTAGCCATGTCCAGGCGCTGATTGCCAGTACCTTGACGCGCTGTTCCCTCAATTAGGGGGGGCTGTCCTTGTGTCCTTCGGCCCCGCGTCGCCGGATCAACCGTTTCACGCCCCCGAGGGGGTGTGAACCAGTTGGGATTTGTGGTGATATCCATCGGCGACCTACTGCAGGCGGTGATGTTTTCAGTGTTCGAGGACGGGCAGAGCATCGTCTTTGATGCCGCTCGGCCCTACGCATGAAAATGAGTTCCATCGACGCCATTCATCGTTTGTCGTCGGAGAAGCGAGAGCAACTGCGCAAGCTGCTAACAGCGAAAGGCGTGGATCTGCTGACGCTGCCGGTGTTCAAGCGCCCACCCGACCTGGCAGTCATTCCGGCTTCGTTCGCGCAGCAGCGGCTGTGGATCCTCGAGCAGCTGGAGCCGGGCAGCGGCCGATACCACGTGCCGTTGACAGTGCGGCTGATCGGTCGACTCGACGTCGAGGCGCTCAGGCACGCGCTGAACCACTTGGTGTGCCGCCATGAAGCACTGCGTACCACCTTCGCCTTGGTGGACGACCTCCCGGTGCAGGTGATTGCGCCAACGCTAACGCTGGCCCTGCCGCTGACGGAGTTGTTGCCGCTGCCGTCGGCGCAGCGCATGCAGCAAGCCGACGAGCTGGCCAAGCAGGAGGCGCAGATCCCGTTCGATCTGCGACGCGGGCCGCTGGTGCGAGCGCGCCTGCTGCGACTCGACGAGGACGAGCACATGCTGCTCCTGACCATGCACCACATCGTGTCGGATGCGTGGTCGGTGGGCGTGCTGGCGCGCGAAATGGGGGCGCTGTATCAGGCCCACTGCCAGGGAAAACCGTCGCCGCTGCCGCCGCTGGCTATCCAGTATGCGGACTACGCGCACTGGCAGCGCCAGTGGCTGGGTGACGAGGCGCTGCAGGGGCAGATCGACTACTGGAAGCGTCAACTCGCGGGCGCGCCGGCGCTGTTGGAGCTGCCCACTGATCGACCGCGTCCGGCTGTGCAAACCCACCGCGGCGCAACGCTGGTCCTGCGGCTGCCCGCATCCCTTGGCGCCGGGCTGCACGCGCTGGCCCTGCAAACGCACAGCACGCTGTTCATGGTGCTGGCAACGGCTTTCAACGTGCTGCTGTGGCGCTACAGCGGGCAGGACGACATCTGCATCGGCACGCCCGTGGCGTCGCGCATGCGCCCAGAGCTCGAGCCGCTGATCGGCCTGTTTGTCAACACGCTGGTGTTGCGCTCCCGGCTGAGAGGCGACGCCCGGTTCACCGAACTGCTTCAACAGGTGAAGGCGACCACGCTGGATGCCCACGCGCATCAGGACGCGCCCTTCGAGCAATTGGTGGAGGTGCTCCGGCCGGAGCGCAACACCAGCCACTCGCCGCTGTTCCAGGTCATGCTCGTGCTGCAGAACGCTCCTGTGGAGGCCGACGAGCCGGACGGCTTGCGCTTCGAGCGGCTGGGCCGGGAAAACACCCAAGCCAAGTTCGACCTCACGCTGAACGTCACCGACGAAGGCGAGCAGCTGCGGATCGAATTCGAATACAACACCGACCTGTTCGATGCGGGCACGATCGAACGCCTGGGCAGGCACTTCACCCGCTTGCTGCAGGCCGTGGTCACCGAGCCGCAACGGCGCATCGGGCAGCTGGCGCTGCTCGACGACGCCGAGCGTCATCAGTTGCTGCAAGGCTTCAACGAGACGGCCACGCCTGTGCCTGTCGAGCTGTGCATCCACGAGCTGTTCGAAGCACAGGTCGAGCGCACGCCCGAGGCCAGCGCGCTGGTGTTCGAGGATGCCTCGCTGAGCTACGCCGAGCTGAACGCGCGTGCCAACCAGCTGGCGCACCACCTGCGCGAGCTGGGCGTGGGCCCGGACGTGCGCGTGGCGACCTGCCTGCAGCGCGGGCTGCCCATGGTGTTGGGCCTGCTGGCCATCCTGAAGGCCGGCGGCGCCTACGTGCCGCTGGACCCGCACTACCCGCCCGAGCGCCTGGCCTACCTGCTCGACGACAGCGCGCCGCGCCTACTGCTCACCGAATCCGCTGTGCGCGCGGCACTGGGCGAGCTGCCGCCGTCTCTGGCCGTGGTAGCGCTCGACGCCGCCGATCCACCCTGGGCGGACTTGCCTGCCGCCAACCTCCAGCCGCGTGCCCTCGGCCTGAGCCCGGCCCATTTGGCCTACATCATCTACACCTCGGGCTCCACCGGGACCCCGAAGGGCGTGATGGTCGAGCACGCCCAGGTGGTGCGGCTGCTGCGCGCCACGCAAGCCTGGTTCGGCTTCGATGGCGACGATGTCTGGACGCTGTTTCACTCCTACGCGTTCGACTTCTCGGTGTGGGAGCTGTGGGGCGCGCTGGCATACGGCGGCCGGCTGGTGGTGGTGCCGCACTTCGTCGCGCGCTCGCCGGCCGAGTTCTATGCGCTGCTGTGCGAACAGGGCGTGACGGTGCTGAACCAGACGCCCAGCGCGTTTCGCCAGCTGATTGCAGCGCAGGCCGACAGCGACCGGCCACACCGGCTGCGCTGCGTCGTCTTCGGCGGCGAGGCACTGGAGCCGGCGACGCTGGCTCCCTGGTATGCGCGCAACGGTTCGCGCACGCAGTTGGTCAACATGTACGGCATCACCGAGACCACGGTGCACGTGACGTACCGGCGGCTGTCGCCCGAGGACGTGCAGCGCAGCGCCAGCCCCATCGGCGTGCCCCTGCCCGACCTGCGGGTGGTGCTGCTCGATGCCCACGGGCAGCTCGTGCCCGTGGGGGTCATCGGGGAGATGTACGTCGGCGGCGCCGGCGTGGCGCGCGGCTACCTGAACCGGCCCGAGCTCACCGCCGAGCGCTTCGTTGCCGATCCGTTCTCGAGCGAACCCGGTGCCCGCATGTATCGCAGCGGCGACCTCGGGCGCTGGCGCCTTGACCGCGAAGGCAAGGGCACGATCGAGTACCTGGGACGCAACGACCAGCAGGTCAAGATCCGCGGCTTGCGCATCGAGCTGGGCGAGATCGAGGCGGCGCTGCTGGCGCAGCCCGGCGTGCGCGAGGCGGTCGTGCTGGCGCGCGAGGACCAGCCCGGCGACAAGCGGCTCGTGGCTTATGTGGTGGGCGATGCCGCACTGCAAGCCGAGACGCTGCGCGTCCAGCTCGCTGCAAGACTGCCCGAGTACATGGTGCCTGCGGCCTACGTGTCGCTGCACGCGCTGCCGCTCACGCCCAACGGCAAGCTCGACCGCAAGTCGCTGCCCGCGCCCGAGGCCGGCGCGCTGGCACAGCAGCCGTATGCGGCGCCCGAGACCGACACCGAGCACGCGCTGGCGGCCATCTGGAGCGAGCTGCTGCAACTGCCGCTCGAGCGCATCGGGCGCGACGACGACTTCTTCGCGCTGGGCGGGCACTCGCTGCTGGCCACGCGCGTGGCCTCGCACGTGCAGCGGACCTTGCAGCGGGCCTTGCCGCTGCGCGAGATCTTCACGCACCGCACCGTGCGCGAACTGGCCGCCTACCTGGATGGCCAGGCAGCGAGCACGGCACTGGCGGCCATCGAGCCCGCGCCGCGCGACCGCGCACTGCCGCTGGCGCCGGTGCAGGAGCGGCTGTGGGTCGTGCACCAGATGCCAGGCCAGCAGACCAGCTACAACATGCCGCTGGCGCTGCAACTGCGCGGGGGCTTGTCGCTGCCGGCCTTGCAAACGGCCTTCGACCTCCTGCTGCAACGCCACGAGAGCTTGCGCACGCGCTTCGTGGCAGGACACGACGGGCAACCGCGCCAGGAGATCGAGCCGGCGCTGACGCTGCACATGCCGGTGCTGGACGTTGGTCGCGACGAGGTGCCGGCGCTGCTCGCCGAGCACGCGCAGCAGGTCTTCGACCTGGGGCGCGCGCCGCTGCTGAACGTGCAGGTGTTGCGGCTGGACGAGCAAGAGCATGTCCTGCTGCTGAACATGCACCACATCATCAGCGACGGCTGGTCGTTGAACGTGCTGGCCAACGACATGCAGCAGCTGTATGCCGCCCAGTTGCAGGGCCGCAGCGCGCAACTGCCGGCGCTGCCAGTGCAGTACGCCGACTACGCGCACTGGCTGCGCCAGCAGGACATGGCGGTGCATGAAGCGTACTGGGCGCAGGCACTGCACGGCTACGAGCCGGGTCTGACGCTGCCGCTGGACCGCCCGGCGCAGCCGCGGCCATCGCCGGCACGCACGCTCACCCTCGACTACCCCGCGCAGCTGTGTGCCTCGCTGGGCCGCCTGTGCACGCAGCACGGGGCGACACTGTTCATGGCGCTGAGCGCCGCCCTGGGCGCCGTGCTGCAGCGCTACACCGGCCGGCGCGACCTGTGCCTGGGAACCACCGTGGCCGGGCGCGAGCGCGCGGAGCTGGAGCCGCTGATCGGCTTCTTCATCAACGTCGTGGCCCTGCGCCTGGACCTGCACGGCGAGCCCACGGGCAGCGAACTGCTGCAGCGCGTGAAGGGCACGGCGCTGCAGGCCTTCGAGCACCAGGCGCTACCCTTCGAGCAGGTGCTGCAACAGCTCAGGCTCTCGGGCGAGGGCGCGCAGGAACTGCTGCCGGTGATGGTGCGCCACCAGAACATGCCCGACACCGCCGGGGCACAGTGGAGCGAGGACCTCAGCGTCGAACTGCTGCCCGGGCAAGAGCAAAGCGCCAAGTGCCCGCTGGACCTGCAGTTCTTCGGCGACGCGCAAGGCCTGAGCGCGACGGTCGAGTACGCCGCCGACCTGTTCGACGAAGCCACCGTGCGCCGCCTGCTGCAGCATCACCAGCAGGTGCTGCAGCAGATGGTCGACGCACCCGAGCAGCCACTGTCGTCGCTCACCGTCCTCACGCCCGAGGAGCGGCAACTCATCGAACAGTGCAACCGCACGGCGTGCGAGCCGGATCACCCAATCGGGCTGGTCGCGCAGTTCGAGCAGCAGGCACAGGCCACGCCCGATGCCAGCGCGTGCATCGACGAGCAAGGCCGGCTCAGCTACGCCGAACTCAACGCGCGGGCCAACCGCATCGCGCACGCCCTGCGTGAGCGCGGCGTCGGCGCCGAAGTGCGCGTGGGCCTGTACATGCCACGCTCGTGCGAGTTCATCGCCGCCATGCTGGGCATCTTCAAGGCGGGGGGCGTGTACGTGCCGCTGGACACGAACGCGCCGCCGGCGTACCTGCAGCGGCTGATCGACGACGCCCAGCCGCAGGTGCTGATGCACGGCGCGCAGCCTCCCGAGGCGGCCGTTGCCGACATCGAACTGCTCAGCGTGGCGGAGGCCTCGTCCCAGGGCCCCGAGACGAACCTGCCGGTGCCGTGGCAGGCCCAGCAGCTGATGATGCTGGCCTACACATCCGGCTCCACCGGGCAGCCCAAGGGCGTGCTCGTGCCGCACGGCCAACTGCTCAACCTGCTGAGATCGATGCAGGCGCGCTTGCCGCTGAACAGCAACGACGTGGTGGCCCAGAAGACCATGGCGCCCTTCGTCGTGTCGATGAAGGAGCTGTGGGGCGCCTTGCTGGCCGGGGTGCCGCAGGTCGTGCTGGGCGACGCCTTGCTGAAGGACCCGCCCGCGTTCATCGACGCACTGCAGCGCGGCGGGGTGAGCCGGCTGTTCATCGTGCCCTCGCACCTGCAGGCCGTGCTGGACGCGCTGGACGATCCGCAGGCACTGTCGTGTCTGAAGGTCTGCGTGACCGCGGGCGAGCCGCTGACCCAACACCTGCGAGAGCGCGTGCAGCGCACCCTGCCGTGGGTGGCGCTGTGGAACAACTTCGGCTGCACCGAACTGAACGACACCGCCTATTGCGACCCTGAGCACCTGGGAGGGGCAGGGCAGTTCGTGCCGATCGGCTGGCCCATCGACAACGTGCGGGCGCACGTACTGGACGAGCGACTGCGCGAGCAGCCCATCGGAGTGGTGGGCGAGCTGTGCGTGCACTACCCGTGGATGGCGCGGGGCTACTGGCGCCAGCCCGAGCTGACGGCCGAGCGCTTCGTGCCCAACCCCTACGGCGAGCCCGGCTCGAGGCTGTACCGCACGGGCGACATGGTCAGGCGGCTGGCCGATGGCTCGCTGGAGTACCTGGGCCGAGAGGACTTCGACATCAAGGTGCGCGGCCAGCGGGTGGACGTGCGGCAGGTGGAGGCGGCGCTGGCCGGCTGCGAGGGCGTGCACCAGGCGGCCGCCGGCGCATGGCACGACGACCGGGGCGGCACCTATGTGGTGCCCCAGCCGGGGCAGGCGATGCAGGCCGCACAGTTGCGCAGAGAACTGGCCGAGCAATTGCCGGCCTTCATGGTGCCCGTCTACTACATGGCACTGCAGGCCCTGCCGCGCACCACCACGGGCAAGCTCGACCGCAAGTCGCTGCCCGAGCCCGAGGCCGGGGCGCTGGCACAGCAGCCGTATGTGGCGCCCGAGACCGACACCGAGCACGCGCTGGCGGCCATCTGGAGCGAGCTGCTGCAACTGCCGCTCGAGCGCATCGGGCGCGAAGACGACTTCTTCGCGCTCGGCGGGCACTCGCTGCTGGCCACGCGCGTGGCCACGAAGGTTCAGCAGACGCTGCAGCGGCCGCTTCAGCTGCGCGAGATCTTCACGCGCCCAACCTTGTATGAACTGGCCTCGCACGTGGACTCGCTTGCGACTGCCTCCGGTGTGCCGGCGATCGAGCCACGTGAGCACGACGACCCAGTGGAGTTGTCGCCCGCGCAGAAGCGAATGTGGTTCCTGCAGCGGCTCAGCCCCGGCGGTGCAGCGTTCAATATCCCGGTAGCGGTGCAGCTGCGTGGCCGCCTCAATACCGAGGCGATGCGGCGCACGCTCAACGAAGTCGTGCGGCGGCACGAGGCACTGCGAACGACGTTCCCCGCGACCGACGGACAGCCTACTCAGGTGATCGCGCCATCGCTCGAGATGGAACTGGCGGTCACAGATCTCTCGGAACTCGTGCCCGAACAACGGGAGCTGCGCGCTCGCAGCCTGACGGAGCAGGAAGCCGAAGCACCGTTCGACCTCGGCACGGGGCCTCTCGTGCGAGCACGTCTGCTGCGATTGGGCGACGCCGAGCACATTGTGCTGTTTACGGTGCACCACATCGTCTGCGACGGCTGGTCGATCGGCGTGCTGGTGAATGAAGTCATGCAGCTGTATTCGGCCTTTGACGAGGGCCGGCCGTCGCCTCTGGGGGAGCTGCCGATCCAGTACGCCGACTACGCGCACTGGCTGCACCGGTGGCTGGTCGGTCCGGTGTGGGAGACGGAACTCGACTACTGGAAGCAGCAGCTCGCCGGAGCCCCAGCACTGCTGGCATTGCCCACGGACCACCCCAGGCCGGCAATGCAAACCCACCATGGGGCAGTGCATCGGTTCGTGGTGCCCGAGCAGACCGCAGCGGCGTTGTACGGTCTCGCGAGCCAGACGCACGCCACTTTGTTCATGGTGCTCGCGGCTGCGTTCAAGGTGCTGCTCTGGCGCTACAGCGGACAAGACGATATCTGCATCGGCACGCCGATCGCCAACCGCGGGCGACCCGAGCTGGAACCGCTAATCGGGTACTTCGTCAACACAGTGGTGTTGCGCACCCGGCTGCGGGCTGATGAAGCGTTCGTCGAACTGCTCCAACAGATGAAGACCACGACGCTCGATGCATACGTACATCAGCATGTGCCGTTCGAGCAGTTGTTCGATGTGCTCGAGCTGGAGCGCAGCACCAGCCATGCGCCGGTGTTCCAGGTGGTGCTGATCCTCCAGAACACGCCTCGGGGCGAACTGGAGCTGCCTGGTCTGGAGGTGCAGCCGGTTGGGGCCCAGAGCACGCAAGCCAAGGTCGACCTGACCCTGAGCTTGACGGAGGAAGGCGGCCAGCTCATGGCCGAGTTGGAGTACAGCACCGACTTGTTCGAGCCCGGCACCATCGAGCGCATGGCGGCGCACTACACGCGGCTGCTGGAGAGCATCGCCGACCAGCCGAACGCATGCATAGGTCGCCTGCCGATGATGGGGCCCGGCGAGCGTGACCAAGTACTGCTGGCTTGGAACGACACGGCCAGGCCGTACCCGGTCAATGTCGTCCACCGTCTCTTCGAAGACCACGCTGCCCGCTCGCCCCGGCACGTGGCCCTGGCGCATGGCGCGCAGCAATGGAGCTATGAAGAGCTGAACTCCCGAGCCAACCGGCTCGCGCACCACCTTCACTGCATGGGGGTGGGGCCGGAGGTGCTGGTGGGTCTTTGCACCGGACGCTCGCTGGACATGATCGTGGGCTTGCTCGCCATCCTGAAAGCGGGCGGGGCGTACGTGCCGCTGGACCCGCAGTACCCGCCGGAGCGCCTCGCGCACATGCTGCAGGACAGCCGGCCGCTCGTGCTGCTGGTCGATCCGGGCACCGCCGAGGCAATGCGGACCCTTGCCGGCGACCTGCGCATGATCGATCTCGTTCGGGACGCCGCGCTGTGGGCCGAGGCGCCCAGCGTCGATGTCGACGCACCGGTGATGCCGGACGATCTCGTCTACGTGATCTATACCTCGGGATCGACGGGGCGGCCCAAGGGCGTGCAGATCACGCACGGCAACCTGGTCAACTATTGCCATGCGGCCCGGGAAGCCTATGCGCTGGGGCCATCGGAACGGGGGCTGATGTTCAGCTCGATCAGCTTCGACCTGGCGGTGGAGCACATCTTTTCCATCATCAGCAGCGGTGGCACTCTGGTCTTGTTGCCGACGCCGCAGATGCCCTCGATCGCCGAGTTCCACGACCTGATCGATCGGGAGGGGCTCACCATGCTCAGCCTGACGACGGGCTACTGGCACGAATGGGTGGCCGAGCTGAGCCATGCGGGTTCGGCGCCGAGTCTGCCATCGCTGCGTCTGGTCATCGTCGGCGGCGAACAGGTGTCGCTGCAACGCTGCCTGCAGTGGCAGCGCATCGTCGGCGACCGCATCGACTGGATGAACGGCTATGGGCCGACCGAAACCACCGTGATGTGCACGCTGGGCCGCGCCACGCTTGGTGGCCCGGTGCACATAGGCCGGGGGATCGCCAACATGCGCGTCTACATCCTCGACACGTACGGCGAGCCGGTGCCGACGGGCGTGACGGGAGAGATCCATATCGGCGGCGCGCAGGTCGGGCGCGGCTACCGGCACCGCCCGGACCTCACCGCCGAGCGTTTCGTCCCGGACCGGTTCGCGGCCGAGCCTGGCGCGCGCATGTACAAGACCGGCGACGTCGGACGCTGGTTGCCCGACGGGACGATCGAGTTCCTGGGTCGCAACGACCACCAGGTGAAGGTTCGCGGATTCCGGATCGAGCTCGATGAGATCGAAGGGGCCGTGCTGCAGCAGCCCGGCGTGAGGGAGGCGGTGGTGCTGGCTCGTGAGGACAGCCCAGGGGACAAGCGGCTGGTGGCCTACATCACCGGCGAGGCGCTCGCTCCCGAGACGCTGCGCGCGCACTTGTCTCAGCGCCTGCCGGAGTACATGCTGCCGGCGGCCTTCGTGCACCTCGAGCAACTGCCGTTGACGCCCAACGGCAAGCTGGATCGAAAGGCCTTGCCTGCTCCCGACGCCGACGCTTATGCGGCGCGTCCCTATGAGCCGCCACAGGGAGAGGTGGAGCCGATGCTGGCGGACCTCTGGTGCGACCTGCTCAAGCTGGACCGCGTCGGCCGTCACGACAACTTCTTCGAGCTTGGCGGACACTCGTTGCTGGCGGTCGCGTTGGTCGAGCGCATGCGACGCCTGGATCTTGTCGTGCCGGTAGCGGCGCTGTTCACGTCCCGCACGCTGCAGGAGCTGGCCGTGCAGGTTAGGCGCGGCAGCGACGCGGTGGAGGTGCCGCCCAATCTCGTTCCGGAAGACGCCAGCGAGATCACGCCCGACATGCTCACGCTGGTGCAGCTGACGGAAGAGCAGATCCGGCACATCGTGAGCACCGTGCCGGGCGGGGCGGGCAACGTGCAGGACATCTACCCGCTGGCGCCGTTGCAGGAGGGCATCCTGTTCCACCACCTCGTGGATCAGGAGTCCGATCCCTACCTGCTCGCGATGGTGCTGGGTTTCGCGGGCAGAGATGCTCTGGACGAGTTCGTGCGCACCATGCAGCATCTCGTCCACCGGCATGACGCGTTGCGCACGGCCGTGGCGTGGCAGGGGCTCGATGCGCCCGTGCAAGTGGTGTGGCGGCGCGCATCACTGCCCCTCGACGAAGTTCAGCTCGAGGCCGGCGAGGATGCGGTGGCGCAGATGAATCGCGTGTGCGATCCGGCGCGTCACCGCATGGACGTGACCCGCGCACCCTTGCTTCACTGTCGCTGCGCGCGCGATCCGGACACCGGGCGGTGGCTGCTTCATCTAGTCGCCCATCACCTGGCCGTCGACCAGACGACGATCGAGCTGATGTTGGCGGAAGTCCAGACGATTCGCGCAGGCCGTCTCCAGGATCTGCCCGCGCCCGTGCCCTACAGAAACCATGTGGTGCAGGCACGATCGGGTGTGAGCTCGCAGGAACACGAGGCATTCTTCCGCGAGCTCTTGGGCGACATCGATGCGCCCACAGCGCCCTTCGGCCTGCTTGACGTTCACAGCAATGGTGTGGGTATCGAGGAGAGGCGCTTGCGACTCGAGCGGTCGCTGGCCGAGCAGCTGAGGGCACAGGCGCGTGCAGCTGGCGTCTCGGCCGCGAGCATCATGCACCTGGTTTGGGCCCTGGTGCTGGCTCGAACGAGCGCCCGCGATGCCATCGTCTTCGGCACGGTGCTGTTTGGCCGCATGCAAGGCGGCCGCGACGCAAACCGCATGATCGGCTTGTCCATCAACATGCTGCCGATGCGCATCGACGTTGACCGGCGCTCCGTACGCCAGGCGCTGAAAGACGTGCACCAGCTGCTTGCCCGCTTGTTGCGGCACGAGCACGCGCCGCTTTCCCTGGCGCAGCGCTGTAGCGGCATTGCGCCGCCCGCACCATTGTTCAGTGCTTTGCTGAACTATCGCTATGGCACAGGAAGGGCCGAAGGCGGGGGGAGCGAGTCGGAGCCGTTCGAGTTCCTTGGCGGATATGAGCGCACCAACTACCCGCTGACCATGGTTGTGGAGGACCTGGGCGACGATTTCACCTTGACCCTCCAGGTGCCCGAGCGCGTCGGGGCCGAGCGCGTCGCCGGGTTCGTCGATCAGGCGCTGCGCAGCGTCGTTCTCGCTTTGCAGGAGCGCCCGGCGCAACCTTTATGCGACATCGGGATCTTGTCTCCGCTGGAGCGCGAGAGCCTGTTCGCCTGGGGTTCGGGCGAACGTCATCCGCGCACTGGCAAGGCACTCCATCATTTGTTCGAGGCGCAGGCCCGCCGAACCCCGCAGTGCGTGGCCATCGAGCACGGTGACCGCGCCTGGAGCTACGCCGCGTTGGACGGGCAGGCCAATGCCATGGCGCACCGGCTCGTCCAGCATGGGGTGCGGCCGGGAGACCATGTGGCCTTGCTGCTCGAGCGCAGCGTCGAGCTCGTGGTGGCCCAGCTGGCGGTGCTGAAGGCGGGAGCGGTGTACGTACCTCTCGACCCACGCCATCCGCCATCGCGCCTCGCCGAGCTCGTCGCCGATTGCTCAGCGGCCGCCCTGGTGTGCCAGTCTTCGCCACCGTTCGACGTGGCAGGAGCGGCGATCGTGTATCCGCAGGACGACGCCACCGAGAGGGGGCCAGTCCTCGCGAGCGGGACCGAGGCTTGCGCATGCGTGATGTACACGTCCGGCTCCACCGGCATGCCGAAGGGCGTGCAGGTGGAGCACGTCGGTATCGAGCGCCTCGTCCTGGACAACGGCTTCCTCACGTTCCAGCAGACGGATCGCGTGGCCTTCGCGGCGAACCCGGCATTCGACGCGGCGAGCATGGAGGTATGGGGGCCGCTGCTGAACGGCGGCTGCTGCGTGATCCTGGGGCACGAGGAGCTCATCGACCCGCATAGGCTGGAGCGCGTGCTGGCAAAGCGGCGCATCACTGTTCTGTTCCTCACCACGGCGCTGTTCAACCAGTGCGTCAGCATGGTGCCGGCGGCATTTTCCGGACTTCGCTGCCTGCTCACCGGTGGGGAGCAGGCCGACCCGCGCGCATTCGCTGCCGTCCTGTCAAGCGGCGCAACGCCACAGAGGCTGGTCCATTGCTACGGCCCTACGGAGACGACGACCTTCGCGATCACGAACGATGTGACCTCGGTGTCCGAGGACGCAAGGCAGGTTCCGTTGGGGGTGCCCATCGCCGATACCAACGTCTATGTGCTGGATGCGAGCTTGTTGCCTGTACCGGTTGGAGTGACGGGGGAGCTGTACATCGGGGGGGCAGGTGTGGCGCGCGGCTACTTGAACCGGCCTGAGCTGACCGCCGACCGATTCCTACCCGATCCATTCGCCGGCAAGGCGGGCGCCCGCATGTACAAGACGGGCGACCTGGGGCGCTGGCTGCCCGATGGCACTCTCGACTACGTGGGTCGCAACGATGAGCAGGTAAAGATCCGCGGCTATCGCATCGAACCCGGGGAGATCGTGGCGCAGCTGCGTCGCTATGCGGGGGTGCAGGAGGCGGTGGTGCTGGCGCGCCAGGAGGAAGGCGACAGGCGCCTGGTGGCGTACTTCACCGCTGCCGAACCGCTGCAGGCGGAGGGGCTTCGAGCTCACCTGGCTGCTCGTCTGGCGGAGTACATGGTGCCGGCGGCCTTCGTGCAGCTCACCTCACTGCCGCTGACGCCAGCCGGCAAGGTTGATCGCAATGCGCTGCCCGTGCCCGATGGCTATGGCTGGCATGCTGGCGTTGGCGTCTACGAGGCTCCTGATGGCGAACTCGAAGCCGCGCTGGCCGAGTTGTGGCGGCAGCTGCTGCGCGTTGAGCGCATCGGTCGCCGCGACGACTTTTTCGAGCTGGGCGGCCATTCGCTGCTGGCAGTGCAACTGACCTCACGAGTGCGCACCGATCTTGGCGTGGAGGTGCCGCTGGCAGAGCTCTTCGCGCAGCCCACGCTAAGGGGGTTCGCCGAGCGCGTGCGCGCGGCTCGCTGCAGCGTGCTGCCGAACATCGCGGGCGCCTCGCGCGAGCAGCCTCTGCCGTTGTCCTTCGCGCAGCAGCGCCTGTGGTTCCTGTCCCAACTCGATGGCCGGGCTGGGGCCGCCTACGCGATCCCTGTCGGCGTGCGCCTGCGCGGGCAGTTGAATGTCCCGGCGCTGCAAGCCGCTCTCGATCGCATCGTCGCCCGTCACGAGGTGCTGCGCACTTCCTTCGCCAGCGAGGGCGGCGCGGTCGTGCAAGTCATCGCCGAGGCCCATGCCGGTTTTGCGCTGGAGCGCCTCGACCGCGAGAGCCACGCGCAGCCCGAGTCCGCGCTGGAGCGTCTCGTCGCGCAACAAGCGGGCATGCCGTTCGATCTCGGCACCGGCCCACTGATACGCGGATGCCTCGTGCGCATGTCCGATGAGGACCATGTGTTGCTGGTCAACATGCACCACATCGTCTCGGACGGATGGTCCATGGGGGTGCTGCTCAACGAGTTCGGCGCCCTGTACACAGCCTTTGCCCAAGGGCAGCCCGACCCGTTGCCGGCCTTGCCGATCCAGTACGCCGATTACGCTGTGTGGCAGCGTCACTGGATGACGGGCGAGACGCTGCAACGCCAGCTGGATTTCTGGCGCAGCCATCTGTCGGGCGCGCCAGTGCGGCTGGATCTGCCTGCCGATCGCCGGCGTTTGCCTGTTCAGGACTACAAGGGTGCCAGCATGGCGGTCGAGCTGGACGAGCAGATGACAGCCGGCCTGAAGGCACTTGGCCGTCGCCACGGCGCGACGCTATTCATGACGCTGCTGGCAGGCTGGGCCACTCTGCTCGCGCGCCTGTCGGGGCAGGGCGAGGTGGTCATCGGCACGCCGGTGGCCAACCGGACACGCGTCGAACTCGAGCCGCTCATCGGCTTTTTCGTCAACACGCTTGCGCTGCGCATCGATCTTTCCGGCGCACCGACCGTGTCGCAGCTGCTGGCCCAGGTGCGCGCGACCGCCATGGCCGCGCACGACCACCAGCACATTCCCTTCGAGCAGGTCGTGGAGGCGCTCAGCCCCGCGCGCAGTCTTGCCGATAGTCCGGTCTTCCAGGTCATGTTTGCATGGCAGAACGCGCCGCAGGGACATCTGGTGCTGCCCGGGCTGCAACTGGAGCCCGTCGACGTAGCATCGGAGACCGTCAAGTTCGATCTGGAGTTGTCGCTGCACGAGGACGGCGAGCGCATCGCCGGCCACATCACCTACGCTCGTGCCTTGTTCGAGGAATCGACCGTCGCGCGTCATCTGGGCCACTGGCGCGAACTGCTGCGAGGCATGCTGGAGGATGACGCCCGGTCGGTGGCGCACCTGCCGCTGCTGACTCGTGAAGAGCAGCACCGGATCCTGTTCGACTGGAATCCCGGGGAAGTGAGCTTTCCTGTCCATCGCTGCATCCATGAACTGTTCGAGGAGCAGGTCGTTTGCAGGCCCGAAGCTCCGGCGCTGGTCTTTGACGCCACCACGCTCAGCTACGCAGATCTCAATGTGCGGGCCAACCGTTTGGCGCACCATCTCATTGCGTTGGGTGTCGCGCCCGATACTCGCGTCGCCATCGCCTTGCCGCGCGGCATCGAGATGGTCGTCGCACTGCTGGCCACCCTCAAGGCCGGTGGCGCTTACGTGCCGCTGGACACGGATTACCCCAGCGCCCGACTGGCCTTCATGCTGTCCGACAGTGCGCCTCGCGCACTGATCACCAATGCCAACGTGCTTGCCACCCTCGGTGTTTCGCCGCCCGCCATGTCTGTGGTGGAAGTCGATTCACCGGTTCGCCCCTGGGATGGTCTGCCCAGTACCAATCCCCGTCCGGCGAACCTGACCTCGCGGCACCTTGCCTACATCATCTACACCTCCGGATCTACCGGAGTGCCCAAGGGCGTGATGGTCGAGCACGCCCAGGTAGTGCGGCTGTTGAGGGCCACGCAAGGGCTGTTCGAGTTCGGCAGCGACGATGTCTGGACCCTGTTCCACTCCTATGCCTTCGACTTCTCGGTGTGGGAGCTGTGGGGCGCGCTGGCGCATGGTGGGCGGCTGGTGGTAGTGCCGCACCTTCTCGCGCGCTCGCCCCGCGAGTTCTATGCACTAGTGTGCGAGCAGGGCGTGACGGTGCTGAACCAGACGCCCGGCGCATTCCACCAGCTGATCGCCGCTCAGGCCGACAGCGCCCAGGAGCACCGGCTGCAAAAAGTGATCTTCGGCGGCGAGGCGCTGGCGCCGGCCACGCTGGCGCCTTGGCATGCGCGCAACGGCGAACGCACCCGGCTGGTCAACATGTACGGCATCACGGAGACGACGGTGCACGTGACCTGCCGGCCGCTGTCGCTGGAGGACACCCGGGACGGCGCCAGCCCCATCGGGGTACCGATTGCCGACCTTCGCGTTGTTCTGCTCGACGCCCATGGACAGCTCGTGCCGGTGGGTGCTGTCGGCGAGATGTACGTTGGTGGTGCCGGCCTCACGCGCGGTTACCTGAACCGGCCTGACCTCACCGCCGAGCGCTTCGTGCCCGATCCATTTGCTCGCGAGCCGGGTTCACGCATGTACAGGACAGGTGACCTCGGGCGCTGGCGGCCTGATGGAAACATCGAATTCCTCGGCCGCAACGACCATCAGGTGAAGATCCGCGGCTTGCGCATCGAACTCGGCGAGATCGAGGTCTGGCTGCGCCAGCACCCTGAAGTTCGCGAGGCGGTGGTGCTAGCGCGTGAGGATGCGCCGGGCGACCGGCGCCTGGTGGCCTACATCGTAGGAGACGATGCACCGGAACCCGAGGTGTTGCGGGCGTATCTGGCCGCACAGTTGCCCGAATACATGGTTCCTGCCGCCTACGTGCGCCTGCCGGGGCTGCCCCTCTCGCCCAACGGCAAGCTCGACCGCCACGCGCTGCCGGCTCCGGAGGACAGTGCCTTCGGCACCCGTCCCTACGAGCCGCCTCAGGGCGAAATGGAGAGCGTGCTGGTCTCGATCTGGAGTGAACTGCTGGGCCGGGATCGCATCGGCCGTCACGACGACTTCTTCGCGCTGGGCGGACACTCGTTGCTCGCGTTGCAAGTCGTGTCTCGCGCGAGCCTGCGGCTGCAACGGGAAGTGCCGGTGCACCTGCTGTTCCTTGCCCCCACGGTGGCCGAAATGGCCAAGGAGCTTGTGAGGTCCAACTTCTCGACAAGAGCGCGAAACCTGGTGCCCATCCGTACGGCGGGCGATCGCGCCCCGCTGTTCATCGTGCACGCTGGTGACGGCGAGGTGGGTTACGCACGCGACCTGGCGCCGCATCTTCCGTCGGGCCGGCCGGTGTACGCCCTGGCTGCTGCCGGGTTCTCCAGCGGCGAAACGCCATTGAGGGACATTGCGGCGATGGCCGCTGGCTACCTGCAGGCGATGCGCGCCGTGCAGCCGGAGGGCCCGTACCACCTGATCGGTTGGTCTGCCGGCGGGACCATTGCCTATGAGATCGCCCGCCAGCTACTCGATCGCGGCGAAAGCGTGGGCTTCCTCGGCCTCATCGACACCGCCGCCGATCAATGCAGTGCCGAGGGGCCGGATGAAGCAACCGCCTTGCTGCACCATCTGCAGCCGCGGGCGCCGGCCGAATTGCTGGAGAAGCTTCGGTCGAGGGCGGCGCTTGGCAATATCGATGGCCTGCTTGCTGCCTGCCAGGCCTTTGGGGTGTTGCCGGCGGACATCGAGATGACCACGCTGAAGCGCCACCTGGCCGTGTGGCACTCCATCTTGGTGGCACTTGTGCGGTATGTACCAGTTGCCATTTCTGCTAGGGTCCAACTGTTTTGCGCCTCCGGCGAACAGCGCGCAGATCCGACTCTCGGGTGGCGCGCAATCGCCGGCGAGCAGCTGCATGTCACGCGGGTCCCCGGGAATCACTGGTCTGTGCTGAATGGTGTTCATGTCAGTTCCTTGGGGGCCGCGATTTCCGCGGCTCTTGGCAACGTTACCGATCGAGTCGTCTATGAAGGGATGCAACGCGATGATGAGCCAGACCAAGGGTGACCAACAGCCCTGCGGCGAACAACAGCCTGCCGCGCACGCGAACGAAGATACAACCCCCGAAGTGCCAAGCCGTACGTCCCTTGGCCTGCAGGCCAGTTGTATTTCCCGCAATTCACGCTTGAGAACCGTATGCCGTCCGGCAGAGGTTCTTGCGCGTGAAGTTCCCTGGTAATCGAAAAGGAGATCCACCAAGATGAAACAACACACCATCCACAACTCTCTTGCGCAGAACCCGCATCCCGCCAAGTGCGCAACGGGTTCCCGCCTCAAGGTCGAGGCATTCCCGCGCAAGGTGCACGCCAGCACGAACACCAAGCATGGCGGCATCCAGAAGGAAGCGTCCAAGGTCGAGTGATCCTCAAGTTCGGGCGCCGCGGCGCCCGAACTTTTCTCGACCCTTGAGCCAACGCAATTCGGCGCTTAGTACAAGAGAACATTTGCAGCAAGGATCAGGGCATCTGCATGGACCTCTTCCTCATCTCTATGCCTATCGGCGACATGACGCAGCCGTACACGGCGATGCCTTCGCTCGCCGGGCACTTGCGGCCACGCGGCTTTGATGTGGAGCAGCGCGACTATGGTGTCGAGTTCGCGCATTACTGGAGCCGGCCGGGCCACATCGAACGTTTGTGGGCAGACCTTCTCGCCGCCGTCGAAGAGATCGAGCAAGACGGCATCGGACAGGCCGGCTGGGAGGATTACGTCGATCTACGACTGCTCTGCGAGCAACTGAAGCCGGTCATCGGCTCGTTCATGGAGTGCCTGCTCGAACTGCGCAGCAAGTCGATCATTGACGACCTTGGCCTGCTCAGCCGGCGACTGAGGCTACTGACGAATTTCCAGACACTGCTGGGTATCTGCGAGCGCCGCGGCATGCCACGCCCCACCTCGTTCCAGGCATTGTCACGAACAGAGGCCATGACGGCCCTCGATGCTCCACCCTTCGTGTACGAGTCGTTCATCGCGGACCGACTTGTGCCCGACATGGTGGCCGCGCAGCCACCGATGGTGGGAATCTCGATCACCTATCCGCGGCAGCTGTTTCCCTCGCTGCTCGCATGCGCAGCCCTGCGCAGGGCGCTGCCGCAGACAAAGATCGTCCTGGGCGGTGCGTACCTGTCCACGATCATCGAGACCTTTTTCGAGCGCCGCGAGATCTTCGGCCTTTGGGATTACATCATCGAGGGCGAGGGCGAAACGGCGCTGTTGAAGCTGCTCGAGTCGGGCGGCAAGCTGGTGCAGCTGAGCCAGGTTCCCAACCTCGTGTACCAACGCGCGGGCATGGCGCTGCGCTCCGCCGGGCGTCATGAAGAGGACATCCATGCGCTGAATACCCCCGATTACCGCGGGCTGAACATTGGTAGCTATCTGGCGCCGCAGACGGTGTTTCTGCTCCCGGTGGCGCGGGGCTGCTACATGCGCTGCACGTTCTGCTCGATCTCCTACGCCACACGCGGCTATCGCACTCGTACCGGTCCCGAAATCGCGCAGGACATCAAGCGCGTCCAGAGCCATTTCGGCCCGGGAGAAGCGGTCAATTTCAACTTTTCGATCGATGTCATGGCCCCCAAGCACATCAAGGAGATGTCGCAGGCCATCGGCGAGGCCGACCTGAACATCGTGTGGGATGCCGAACTGCGTTTCGACAACACGTTGTCTTCCGAAATCATCGGCATGATGAAGCGCGCGGGCTGCCGGCACATCCGGTTCGGTCTCGAGTCGGCGGTCGATAGAGTGCGCGAGCTGATGGACAAGCGCATCCGGATGAACCGCGTGAGCGAGATCCTGGACGACTGCCGGCGCGAGGACATCAAGACTTCGGCCATGGTGATCATCGGGTTTCCCGGCGAGACCGAAGACGAGGCCCGCCAGACCTTCCAGTTCCTGTTCGATAACAGCCATCGCATCCGCTTCTTCGCCCTGAACATCTTCTCGGTGTCGCGCGGGTCGATCATTGCCGCACACCCCGAGAACTTCGACGTCGATCTCACAGCGCGCGACGACCGCTTCGTCCAGCCTTCCTGGGATTTCAAGATCCGCAGCGGCATCACGACCGAGCAGGCCCGAGAACTCCACAGCGAGTTCAAGGCGAAGCTGATCGAGAAGTATCCGTTGGCCGACGAAGGGTTCTCCGTGGGCATCGGGGGCGCGTTCACGTTCCTGACCACGGCGCACTGGACGTGGAACGACCTCGCGCTGCAGGATGGCGCAGCAACGGGTGGCGATGCAACGCTTGCCGTGGGTGCCCACAGCGTGCCGATGCTGTCGCCGCGCATCGAGAAATTCGTCGCGCGTTGGGCTTACGACGGCTTTGAGCCTTCGCGCACGGACGACGAGATTCTGTACTTGGCAACACCGAACTACAGCTTGCTCAAGATCGAGGGAGAGGCCATCAAAGTGCTCTCGACCATTGACGGCACCAGGAGCATTCGCGAGATCACCAACGAGGTGTTTTCCGACGATTCCGATGACGCGGTGAGCGAGGTGTGCGATTTCCTGGAGAACTTGCGGGAATCCAAGGTGCTTGTCTTCTAGACCCAGGCTAACCCCACGCTCTTCCCTATGCGATGGGATCGAATAAGTAAGCCCATCTGTCGTGCCGTAAGAGTGCGCAGGAACTCGGTACCCCGAACCGGATAATCGTCTGAAGGGTCCGGATGAGAGGGCGATGCATGGGCGACTCGGTGTCGGGGGCGCAGGAGGTGGGCGCGATGAACACGCCGTCACTGACTGCCTGGCTGCGAGAGCACCATGCAGCGACCATGGCCGAATGCAGCCTGGCCTTCGTGCGCATGCCGGCGATGCTTGACGTGCCCCACGTGCGCTGGATGCTTCCGATGGAGGCCGTCTCGCCACTGGCGGGGCTGCTCGACGTGAGGCTGATTCCCCGCGGCCTGGCTGCAGCCTCCCTGGCGCGCCGCCAAAGCTTCATGGCCGGGCGGCTCTGTGCCGAGCGTTGCCTCGAAGAGCTTGGCTTGGTGAACCCGGCGGTGGCGCGCCAGGCGTCGGGGGCGCCGCAATGGCCGCACGGCGTGACGGGATCGATCACCCACACAACCCGCGCGGCCGCGGCGCTGGCATGTGACGATCCTTCTGTTCAGGGCATCGGCTTCGACTGCTAAGTGGGCGCTGACGCCTCCCAGGCGCAGGCGTTTGCGCTGCCCTGCTGTGTGCCGGCCGAACACGGGGGTTGGTCGGCCGCCGACGAGAATCAGCTTCTGCTCACGCTCGTCTTCAGCGCGAAAGAGGCCTACTACAAGGCGATCTATCCGCTGGTCGGGCGATACGTCGACTTCCTCGACGTCGAGGTGCTGGCGATCGACCGGCGCCCACGCTCCTTCGTCATCGCACCGGTGGCAAGCAAGCCGTTTGCCGGCGTGCTGCCTGCCCTGCAAGGTTGTTTCGTCGTCGAGGGCGACCAGGTCCATACGGCGGTGTTGCACCGCCATCAGCCACCTTGGTCGGTCTAGGCTTCCCCGCGGCGGCCCGCTGACGGGCCGCCGGCCGCCGCGGGTGCCTCCGGCGTCCAGTTGACTGCCATCAGCCGCGTCATCTCGAGCAGCAACTGCCTCACCTGGACCGGCTTGGTGAGGAAGGCGTCAGCGCCAGCGGCCAGGCTCTGCGCGCGCGTGCCGTCCGAAGCGGCGGCAGACAGCGCGATGACCGGCACGGTCATCAGCGTGGGCGTTGCACGCAGGCGCCGCATTGCCTCCAGCCCATCCACAGGTGCCATCACGATGTCGGTGATGATCAGGTCGGGCCGGTTCAGCCGCGCCCGCTGCAGCAGTTCCTCACCGTTGGCGGCGTGCCGGATGACGAATCCCAGCGAGCCGAGCAGCTCGTCGAGCACGGCCCGGTTGTGGTCCACGTCGTCGGCGATCAGCACCATGCGGCGCGGCCCCAGGTAGCCGCCCACGTGGGCGGGCGGCGCGGGAGCGAGCACGGTGTGCCGCTGCAGCACTGGCAGTTCCAGTTCGAACCAGAAGCGGCTGCCCTTTCCGCGCTCGCTGTCGAGGTGGATGCGGCTGCCCATCAGCTGCACCAGCTCGCTGGTGATGGCCAGGCCGAGGCCGGCGCCCTGCGAGCGCTGCGACGCATCGCCCGCCTGCTCGAAGGGCAGGAAGATGCGCTGCGCGTCGTCAGGCGACAGGCCGATGCCGCTGTCTTCTACCTCGATGCAAATGCGGGCGAGGTAGTCGTCGGCCTTGAGGCATCGCACCTTCAGGCGCACGAAACCCTGGTCCGTGAACTTGATTGCGTTGCTCAGCAGGTTCCACACCACCTGCTGCAGGCGCTTGGGGTCGGCGTTGCAGGCCGCAGGCAGCTGGCCTTCGACCTCATGGAAGAACTCCAGGCCCTTGCCTTCCGCGGTTGCGCTCATGCTCTCGGCAATGAGATCGAGCAATGCCTTCAGGTCCACCGCCGCATACCGGAGCTCGAGCTTGCCTGCCTCGATGCGCGCCATGTCCAGTGCGTCCTCGATCAGGCGCAGCAGGTGCAGGCCGCTCTCGTGCATGGTGTGCAGATAGCGCCGCGGGCGCTCGCCCAGGTCGTGGTCGAGCTGCATGATCTGCACATAGCCGAGCAGCGCGTTCAGCGGCGTGCGCAACTCGTGGCTCATGCTGGCCAGGAACGCGCTCTTGGCGCGGCTGGCCATCTCGGCCTGGGCCTTCTGCCGCTCGTGCGCCGCGAACTGCTCGCGCAGGTCCTCCAGCTCGTGCAGCTGGCGCTCCAGCATCGCCACCGAGTGCCGCAGTTGCGTCAGCTCACCCGCACCCGGCAAGGCGTGCAGGTCCGCCTCCGGCGGGCCGCTGGTACCGCCGGCGTAGTCGCGCGAACGGGCCGCGGCGCTCAGCGCGAGCCGGTGCAGCGACGCGGTCGCCTGCGAGATCGGCGCGGTCAGCCGATGGCCCAGCCACCATCCCAGCGGTGCCAGCAGCGCCACGAAGCCGAAGCTGATCAGGCCCACGCGCATCACGGCTTGCTCATAGCGCTGCGCGATCGGCCGGTGCGAATAGAGCATCAGCAGGCTGCCCAGCGGCGCCGCGTCGAGAGACACCAGCGGCATCTTCACGAGCGTTGCCTCCTCCTGGTTCACGTCCTCGTCGGAAAGCGCCGCCGCGCTGCTGGCGGCCTGCAGCCGCTGTGCGCGCGGGTAGGGCATGGGCAGTGCCGCCACTGGGGTGCCCACCGGGTAGAGCAGCGGATTCGAGGAGGCGAACACCTTCTGCTCGCGGTCGAGCACCACGGTCTCGCTCTGGTAAGCGCCTCTCTCGGCCGTGGTGACCGCCTGCACGGCCTGGAATGCCTCCCACACGTCGTCGCGCGCGATCTGCGTCACCAGGTTGCGGCTGAGCGACTGCGCTACCGACAGCACATGGGTGTGCAGGTCATGCACCAGCCAGCCGCGCACGGCCAGCGAGATGGCAAAGGAGATCGACAGCGCCGTGACGAGCGACACGGCGATGATGAGCAGGGGCACGCGAACCCGGAAGCTCCAGTTGCGGAACAAGCGGGCGCGGCCGCCCAGAAGATCGGTGGTCACATGCGCGACTTCATCAGGGCCACGTTGCGCGCGATGCCATCGAACGCCTCTTCGCTGAACGGACCGAAGCCGGTGAGATTCAGCTCCTTGAGCAGGGCCTTCCCGTCCTCGGTGTCAGACATGCCGAACAGGGCCGCTCGCAGCCGGCCTTCCAGCTCGGTAGACAGCCCGGCCCGCACCACCAGCGGCGGAAAGGCGAACTTCTCGCTGCGCCAGGCCACTCGGGTCTGGCGGGTGAGCTGAGGGTCGACGATCTGCAGCGTGTCCCACACGTAGCCGTCCACCGAGCCGCCATCGGCGAGCCCGGCGCCCACCGCGCGTACCACGTTGGGGTGGCCCCAGGTGAAGAACGTGCGCTTGAAGAAGTGGTCGGGATCGAAGCCTTGCTTGACGAGCGTGGCGCGCGGAACCAGGCAGCCGGAATTGGAATCGGGATCGGAGAACGCATAGGTGCGCCCGCGCATGTCGGCCAGGCCGCTGGTTTTGGTGTCGCGCGCCGGCACGATGAGGTACGACTGGTACCAGTGATCGCCGTGGTACAGCGGCATCGCAAGCCCGCGCAGGTACGGACGGTTGACCACCCACGGGTAGCCGCAGATCCATGCGGAGTCGATCTCCCCTGAGCGCAGCAGGGCCATGATGTCGCGGTAAGCACGCCGCTGCACGAACTCGACCGGCATGCCCACCGTGCGCGCCAGGTACGGGCCCCAGCGTGCAAGAAAGCCGAGTTGGTCGTTGAGGAAGACCGGTGTGGTGCCGAAGGTCAGGGCGGCTGATGTGGAGGCGCCGCTGGCGCCGCCCTGAGCCAGCGTGCGCGCCGGGCCTGCAAGACAGGCGAGGGCACCCGCGTGCAGGCCTGCGCCAATGAGTCGCCGTCTCCGCATCGACCACCTCCACAAGACAGGTGCCAGGTTCTCTGCACTATTTTGGGGAAGCTTAGGTACCGGCCGAAGGCGGGGTGACGGGGAAAACCCGCTGCCGCGGGCCTCGGGTTCCCCCCGCTGTGTCACACCATCGACAGGCGAGCCGCCTCGTGGATGGCGGTGAGCCGTGGCGCCGCGGGGCTCGGTGCGGCACGGCTCGCCACGGCGGTGTCGCGAGCGGGCTCCTCGCGGGTCAGGCGGAACTTGCCGACCACCTGCGACATCTGGTTGGCCTGCACCTTCAGGCTCTCCGACGCCGCGGCCGTTTCCTCGACCAGCGCCGAATTCTGCTGGGTGGCCGAGTCCATCGTCTTCAAGGCCTCGGACAACTGCGCCACGCCTTCGCTCTGCCCGCGGTTGGCCGCGCTGATCTCGCGCGTGATCGACGACACCCGCTCGATGGCTGCGTACACCTCCTGCATGGTGGCGCCGGCCTGGTCGACGAGGCTGGCGCCTTGCTCCACGCGGGCCACGCTGTTGGCGATCAGGTCCTTGATCTCGCGAGCGGCCTGCGCGCTGCGCTGTGCCAGCGTTCGAACCTCGGCGGCCACCACCGCGAACCCACGGCCTTGCTCACCGGCACGCGCGGCCTCCACCGCGGCGTTGAGCGCGAGGATGTTGGTCTGGAAGGCGATGCTGTCGATCACGCCGTTGATGTCCGCGATGCGCTTGGAGCTGGCGTCGATCTCCTTCATCGTGCTCACCACTTGCGTGACCACCTCGCCGCCGCGGCCTGCCACCTGCGTGGCGCCTTCGGCCAAGTCGTGCGCCTGCAGCGCGTGCTCCGCATTGCGCGCGACATGCGTGTTGAGCTCATGCACCGAGGCCACCGTCTGCTCGAGCGCCGCGGCCTGCTCCTCGGTGCGTGCCGACAGCTGGCCGTTGCCCTGCGCGATCTGCGTGCTGGCGCAGGCCACGGCGTCCGCGTTCTGCTGCACCTGCGCGATCAGCGTGGCCAGACTGCCCTGCATGCTGGCCAGCGCACTCATCAGGCTGGTGGTGTCGCCGTCCTTGACCGGCAACGGGGTCGTGAGGTCGCCCTGGGCGATCGCATGGGCGGCCTCGGTGGCGTCCGCCGGCTCGCCACCGAGCAGGCGGATGACCGAGCGGCTCACGAGCAGGGCCGCTGCCAGGCTGCACAGCGCCACCGCACCCATCAGCATCAGGCTCAGCGCGGTCGCACTGCGGCCCGCGACCGTGGCTGCGGTGCTGACGCGGGTGGCACGGTCACCGATCAGCTTGGCCACGTCGTTCAGCCGTTGGGTGGGCGCCCGGTCCATGCCCGCCACCGCGCTGTCGCCCGCTGCGGATTCGAAGTTCGCGGCCTTGAAGGCTTGGAAGCCATCGCGGTAGCGTTGCCCCATCTCCGCATGCGCGGTGCCGAAGGCCTCGAGGCCGTGCCTCACGTCGGCGTCCGCGGTGGCCTGCTCGAGGGCGGCCACGAGTTCCTTGACCTTTGCCTCCTTGGCCTGGAACGCGCCCCAGTACTTGTCGAGCTTGGCCGGGTCCTTGCCGCGCAGCAGCGTGTCTTTCCACTCCTGCACTTGGCCCTTGAAGAGCAGGGCGATCTCGAGCACCTGCCGCTGGTCCCGCGTGGCTTGTGCCACGTCGACATCGAACACGGCGACCGCGCGGTTCAGGTGCCAGATGCCGATCAAGGCGGCGGCGGACATCGAGATCAGCATGACGGCGATGGACAGTGGCAGCTTGAGGCTCAATCTCATCGTTTTGCGGGACATTTGGCGGCCCTCCAAGGTTGATTCACATCAAGCCTTTCGGTGCGCTGCAGGTCTGGCTGAGGGAACCTTGGCAAGGATCTGTGTGCAATGTCACGTGCCCGGGGCGCATTTGTGGCGCACGCTCGTGCGCCGTTCTTCAATGCAGCACGGCTTGTTCCGTCCCATCCGCTCCCCGAAATCGGCCCTCGCACCCGACCGCGGAAACGCGCGGCGCACACGTGACATCAAAGCACAGAGTGGAGAGGCCGAAGCCATCGCACGGGGCGGTGGCGGCGCCTGCTCGACGAACCAGGAGAACGCGATGACATCGAGACTGAAGACGCTGGCACTCGTGCTGTCGGCCGCCGCGGCCGCGGCCGCCCACGCGCAGGGTGCGCCCACCGATCCGCAGATCGCCGCGATCGTGGTGACCGCGAACCAGGTGGACATCGACGCCGGCAAGCTCGCCGAACGCATGTCCCACTCCAAGGAGGTGAAGGATTTCGCGCAACTGATGGTCACCGACCACAGTGGCGTCAACAAGGCCGCCACCGACCTGGTGCACAAGCTGAACGTCACGCCTGAAGCCAACGCCACCAGCGCAAGCCTGAAGAAGGGTGGCGACGACAACCTGGTCAAGCTCGGCAAGCTCAAGGGCGCGGCCTTCGACAAGGCGTATGTCGACCATGAGGTGGCCTATCACGAGGCCGTGCTGGACGCGGTGGACAAGACCTTGATCCCGAGTGCGAAGAACGGCGAGCTGAAGGCGCTGCTGGTCAAGGTGCGACCGGCGTTCGTGGCCCACCTGGAGCATGCAAGGCACCTGCAGGCGTCGCTGGGGCAGCGCGGTGGCTGACAGGTCGCTCGCCGCCATCGCCGTGGCCGCGCTCATGGGCGCGGCCTTGCCGGCGGGCGCTGCCACGCACACGGTCACCATCGACGGCATGCAGTTCGCGCCGCAGGTGCTCACGATCCACCGGGGCGACAAGGTGACGTGGGTCAACAAGGACCTGATGCCGCACACCGCCACGGCCGCCGGCACGTTCGATTCGGGCAGCATCGCACCCGGCGCGACCTGGGGCGACGTGGTGCGCAAGGCGGGGCGGTACGAGTACAAGTGCAGCTTCCATCCCACGATGAAGGGCACGGTGGTGGTCGAATGAACGAGCTGCGAGCGCTTGCCTCTGCCTCTGCCGACGACAGCGACGACGCACTGGTGCGCCGCGTGCTCGCCGGAGACCGCCCGGCGTTCGAGATCCTGATGAGGCGCCACAACCGGCGCCTGTACCGCCTGGCGCGCGCCACGCTGCGCGACGACGCCGAAGCCGAGGACGCGCTGCAGGACGCCTACCTGCTCGCTTATCGCAAGATGGCGCAGTACCGGGGCGAGGCGGCGCTTACCACTTGGCTGTCGCGGCTGGTGCTCAACGAATGCCTCGCGCGGCTGCGCCGCAGCGCGCGGCGCGACAACGTGCTGCCGATGGTGGCGCCGCCGACCGACTTCGAGCCCATCGCCATGGACACTGCCGCTTCCGATTCGCCCGACAAGGCCCTGGCCCGCTCGCAGATGCGTGCCTTGCTCGAGCGCAAGCTCGATGAGCTGCCGGAGGCTTTTCGCACGGTGTTCGTGCTGCGCTGCGTGGAGGAGTTGAGCGTGGAGGAGACGGCGGCCTGCCTCGGCGTGCCGGAAGCCACAGTGCGCTCGCGCCACTTCCGTGCGCGCGGGCTGTTGCGCGAGGCGCTGGCGCGCGAGGCCGATCTGGCCGAGCGCGACTTGTTCCAGTTCGCCGGCGCGCGCTGCGACGGCATCGTCGCCCGGGTGCTCGAGCGCCTGCGTCAGGCCTGAACGACGCGCTGCGCGGCCGGTACCACGCGGCCGGCACTCAGCTCGGCGACTGAGTTGGCGCCCAGCAGCCCCATTGCATCGAAGGCCTCCTGCTGCAGGATGCACAGCGCGCGCTCCACGCCCTCGGCCCCGGCGGCGCACAGGCCGTACAGCGGCGCACGCCCGGCGAGCACCGCGTCGGCCCCCAGGGCCAGGGCCTTCAACAGGTCAGTGCCGCGGCGCACGCCGCCCGAGAGATAGAGCGCGGTCCTGTCGCCCACGATCTCGCGGCTGGCAGGCAGCAGGTCCAGCGGCGCCACGGTCCAGTCGAGCTGTCGCCCGCCATGGCTGCTGAGCACGATGCCGTCGACACCTGCGTCGACGCAGCGGCGCACGTCGTCGAGATGCAGGATGCCCTTGACGATCAGCGGCTTGCGCCAGCGCGTGCGGATCTTCTCGACGGTGTGCCACGACAGCGACGTGGGCTGATGCTCGCGAATCCAGAACGCACTCTCGAAGAAGCCGCGCTGGTCACGCGGCACGAATTCGACGACGTTGCGGAACACGGGCATGCCGTGCGTGAGCAGCGTGGCGGCCAGCCAGCGCAGATGCAGCGCCGCGTCGAGCACGGTGGCCATGGACGGCCGCGTCTTGGTGGCCTGCGTGCGCCGCGACCATTCGCGGTTGCCGAAGATCTGGGCGTTGGTGGTCAGTACCAGGGCCTCGCAACCGGCGGCGTCGGCGCGGCGCAGCAGCTCCTGCCACACCTCGTCGCCGCCGAACACATACAGCTGCCACCAGTGGCGCAGGCCCGGCACCTGGGCCACGTCCTCCATGCGGTCGTTGGACATCGTGCTTTGCACGAATGGCACACCGCGTGCCGCGGCCGCGCGGGCCAGCAGCGTGTCCGCACGGTGGCGAAACAGGCCGTTCAGGCCGGTGGGCGCGATCACCAGCGGCATTGGCGCGTCGCGTCCGAGGATCGGCGTGGCCAGCGTGCGCCGCGACACGTCCACCAGCTGACGCGGCGTGAAGCGCCAATCGGCGTACGCCGTGCGCTCGCGGCGCAGGGTGGCCTCCTCCTCGGCGCCGCCTTCGAGGTACTCGAGCACGAAGCGCGGCATGCGCTTGTGCGTCATGGCGCGCAGGTCATCGACGGTGATCGCGCGGGCCAGCCGGTGGCCCGTGTAGTAGTGCCGCTGGGGCGTGCCTTCGAACTGGGCGACCGAGCGCGGGCAGGGGGTGTCGGTCATGGTCTTGCGTATGTTGCAAGCCACGCGCCCGGGCTTTTCGGGCTGGCGCAGCGGGCATTCGTCGCCTACTGTGAAGTGGAGCGGCGCGACCACCCATCGGAGGAGCACATGGCAGCAGTGAAGTCGAGTTCGACCCCGCATCCCACCCATCCCGGTCCGGGCCTCAAGCCCCTGTGCAGCACGCCGCCCAGGCCGCGTCCCAGCCTGCCGGACTCGGTGATGATGGATCCGTTGCGCCGCGCTGCGATCGTGAGCGCGCGTACCAAGTGGGTCAATCACACCGTGCTGCACTACGCCTTCTTCGGCGCCGGCTCGCACTACGCGGTGCCCGCCGTGCAGGCCGACGCCATCCGTCAGGCCATCGGCAGCTGGCTGGGCACCGGCATCGGCCTGCGCTTCACCGAAGTGGCCTCGCTCAGCGAGGCGGAGGTGCGCATCGGCTACTCGGAGGCCGATGGCGTTTCGCAGTCGGCCGTGGGGCGCGACGTGCTGTCCATTCCGCTCACCGAGCCCACCACGGTGTACGGCTGGGACCTCACCTCGCCGTACGGGCGCGGCACGGCGCTGCACGAGCTGGGCCATGTGCTGGGCATGGAGCACGAGCACCAGAACCCGTTTGCCGGCATCCAGTGGCACGAGGAGGCCGTGTACCAGGCCTTGGGCAAGCCGCCCAACAACTGGTCGCGCCAGACCACCTTCCACAACATCCTGGAAAAGCTCGATCCGCAGCAGGTGCAGGGCTCGGCCTGGGACCCGGACTCGATCATGGAATACGAGTTCGAGCCGGGGCTGATCGACGTGCCCGACAAGTACGACAAGGAGGGCCTCGTGCCGCCGGGCGTGCTCTCCACGGCCGACAAGACCTGGGCGCTCAAGTGGTACCCGGGCGACGCGCCCGCACCCACGGCGTTGCACGCGCATCACTCGGTGGCGGTGACCTTGCAGGCCGGGCAGCAGGTGGACTACACCTTCACGCCCACGCAGTCGCGCCGCTACACCATCGCCACGCAGGGCGCCACCGACACGCTGCTGGCACTGTTCGAGGAGATGGGCGGCGAGCCCCGCTACCTGACGGCCGACGACGACAGCGGCGAGGACCGCAACGCCAGCATTCGCTACAAGCTCTTCAAGGGCCGCACCTACCACGTGCGGCTGCGGCTGTACTACCCGGGCCAGACGGGTGTGACCTCGCTGCTGGTCACCTGAGGTGTCGGCCGGCTATCGCACGATGTCGACGCTGAACAGCGCGGCGCCGTAGGCATCGCAGCCGGGCTCGCCGCACTGCGCCTTGCCGGCGAAGGGCGAGGGGCCGCTGCCGCCTTGCCCACGCACGATGCCCGCCGCCGCGTCGCCGGAGGCCAGCTTCAGGAACCAGCTCTCGCGCTGCGTGCCCACCGCGGCAAAGTCGCGCGGCGCCTGCGACACGATCACCAGCAGGCGCTCCTGGCCCGCCGGCTCGGTGGGCACCACCGGCCACGAGGTTTGCGGCAGCGTCAGGGTCTGCCCGGCCCGGATGCGGTTGGCGCTGGCCTGAGTGTTCGGAAACAGCAGCGTGGTGGAGCCGTCGGGATCGTGGGCGATCACGTACACGTGGCCGTCGCGCGCGCTGCGCACGGTGAAGCCGAGGCGGTCGCGGTCGATGCGCAGGCGGGGGCGCGTGGCGGCGGCCTGCACGTCGAAGCCGGGCGTTTGCGCCTGCACGATGCGCTGCAGTTCGGCTGGCATCGAGAACGGCGCGGGCGCTTCGGGTTTTGGCGCTTCCGTGGCCGGCGCCGGCGCCGGGGCAGGCGCGGGTGCCGGTGCGGCCACCGTGGGCGACGCAGGCGTTGGCGCGGCTGCGTTGGACGCGATGGGCGGCGGCGCCGCGGCCTCGCCATGCGGCGCCAGCGCCCAGTACGCCCCGCCGGCCAACAGCAGCAGCACACCCGCCGCGGCGCCGAGCACGGCGGTGTTGTTGCCGCGCTTGCTGTCCGCCCCGGGTGATGGCGCAGCGGGCTGCAGCGGCGCGGGTGCGGTCAACGGGGTCGGCGCGGTGAGTGGCGCGTGGCCGCCGTCGTCCAGCCCCAGCTCGGTACGCAGCGCGTCGATGCTTTGCGTGCGCTCTTCCGGCCGCACGCGCAGCGCGCGGTCGATGGCCTGCAGAAAGCGATCGCTGTAGCGCCCGGCAGCCGCCTGGCTGAGCGGCACGCAGGTGTCGCTCATCATGCGGCCCACCGCCGGCGGCGGCACCTTGCGGGTGACGGCGGCATACACCACCGCGGCCAGCGCGTACACGTCGGTCCACGGGCCCTGCTTCATGCCGGGCACTTCGGCGTATTGCTCCAGCGGCGCGAAGCCCGGCTTCAGGATCACCGTGAGCGCCTGCGTCATGTCGCCGATCACGCGACGCGCGGCGCCGAAATCGAGCAGCAGCGGCCGGCCGCTGCCGGCCAGCAGGATGATGTTGTCGGGCGCGATGTCGCGGTGGTAGCAGTGCTCCGCGTGGATCACCTGCAGCGCCTCGGTCAGCGGCGCCAGCAGGCCCATCAGCCAGGCCTCGTCGGGCGGCTCGGCCAGCTCGCGCAGCTTGTCCTTCAGCGTGATGCCTTCGTAGTACGGCATCACCATGTAGGCCGTGCCGTTGGCCTCCCAGAAGCGATACACCTTGACCAGCGACGCATGGTCGAACTGCGCCAGCAGCCGGGCCTCGTTGACGAAGCTCTTCAGGCCCAGCTCGAAGGTCTCGCGATGGCGTTCGGACTTGACGGCCACGGTGGTGGCGCCGGTGCGCGCAGCCAGCGCCGAGGGCATGTACTCCTTCAGCGCCACGCGCCGGCCCAGCGAATGGTCTTGTGCGAGGTAGACGATGCCGAAGCCGCCTTCGCCGAGCACGCGCGTGACCTCGAACTCCGCCAGGTAGGTGCCGACCGGCAGCGCGTTGCCGTGGTGTTCGGCCGGTGGGGTAGGTGCAGGCGATGGCGGATCGATGCGCTGCGTGCGCTCCACCGCCGGCGTGTCCGGCAGCGCGGACTGCGGCCGGATCACCGTGCGGTCGTCGTCGGGCGAGGGCGTGCTGCTCATGGGGTGGCGCCAGGGCTGGCGCGATTGTCGTCCACGCTGCCCAGCAGGCGCGGCAGCAAGGCCGGTGCGAGGCCTTGCGAGCGCAGCAGGCGCGGTGCAGTGAGGTCCGCGTCGGCGGCCCAGAACGCCTGGCCGCGGGCCGCGGCAAGCCATTGGTCACGAGCCTGCGCGGCCAGTGCGGTTCCAGCGTGGCGCTGGCCGTTCAGCGGCAGTTCGTCGATGCCGGGCGCCAGTTCGCGCCGCACAGGTGCGCCGCCGACCGGCTCCACAGGCGCGGCGCCGATGCGCGCCAGCTCGGCCTCCAGCAGCTCCACGCTCCAGTCGTCGTGCAGCGCGTCGGCCGCGGCTTCGTCGATGCGCAGCAGCCAGCTCCACAGCGCGTCGACGACGTGCTCCGTGGCTGGCAGCGCGGCCAGGGGTTGCGCGATCGTGAGCGGGTAGTAGCGGCCCACGCGGTCCACCGAGGGCATGAGCACGCCCGCCCAGGCGCTGTCGCCCGCGGCACCCGGCAGCACGCCGGGCATCAGCAGGAAGCGCCAGCTCGGGCTGGCCAGGTAGGCGTCGAGCCAGCCGGCCTGTTGCTGCAGTGCCGCCAGGCCTTCGCTGAGCCACTCGTCCCACGCCTGCACCACGTCGGGCGGCAGGCGCCGGGTGGCGAAGTCACCGAGCGTCGGCAACTTGCCGTGCCAGCCGGCGGGCGCGGTGCTCACAACGCGCCCGGGCAACGGAACTGCTGCACCTCGCGCAGCCGCAGCGGGTTGAACACGCTGTTGGCGGTGACCTCCAGCCGGGCGCGCTTGCCGTCGAGGTTCATCAGCACGGTGAACCTTTCGGGCTGCTGCGGCGCGGCCTGCACCTCGAAGCGGTCGAACAGGCGGAACAGCGCCCACGGCCCGTCGAACACGATCGGCGTGCCGCCATTGGCGCTCAGGCGGATCTGCGAGGCCACGCGCTGGCTCGGCCAGCTCACGGTGGCGGGCGTGGCGTTGCCGGGCGTGAACTTCACGACCTGGCCGTCGATGTCCAGCGCCAACTCCTTCAGGCCGTCGCCCAGTTCGAGCGGGCGGATGTCGACGCGAAAGCCGGGCTGCTTGCCGCCACTGCGGAAGAACGCCTCCTTGATGCGCGCCGCACGCTGGAACTCGACCAGCGCGGCCGGCGTGGCGGGCCGGGTGCCGTCGGCCAGCGGGCGATAGGCCCAGGTGGCGCCGCCGGTGTCCACCAGCGCAGCCAGGCGGCGCTGGTAGAAGTCGTCCATCAGGCCGCCGGGGCCGAACAGCTGGCCGAAATCCTCCGGCAGCACGTCGGCGCGCGAACCCGAGGCGAACGGGTAGCGGTTGGCGATGGCGCGCTGGCAGAACTCGTAGATCGGCCGCAGTTCGGTTGTGAGCGACTCGCGCTCGGCGCTGCGGCCCTGTTTGGCACCGGCGTCGGCCAGCGTCTCCAGGATGGAGCGGATCGGCTCCGGCTGCTGGCCCGCGGCCGCCTTGATCTTGTCGCCCCCGCCGGGCGGCGGCGGGGTCTTGCTCTTCTGCGCGGCGTCGATCGCCTGCAGCTGCGCATACACGTCGGCAAACAGCTTGGTGGTGTCGTCGATCGGCGCCGGCTGGCCCTGCACCTGCCGGTGGATGGCGGCGAAGTGGTCGTCGACGATGCGCTCGATCGGGCCGGCATCGGCGGGCGCGGCCGGCGCGTCGGCCAGCTTGGCCAGGTCGCTCTGCGCCTTCTGCGCCGCTTGCGCGGCCTTGTCGAGCAGGCCGGGCTGCTGCGGTGCGGGCACCAGCGTGGTTTCGCGCGCCACCGCGCGCATGTACGCGGCCAGCGGCGAATCGGGCGCGGAGAGGATGCGCGCCACGTCCATGCTGCGGTCCAGGCCGTTCAGGCGCACCAGGCGCACGTCGGCGATGAACGCGTCCCAGGCTTTCACGTAGTCCTGCAGGTACAGCCGGCGCACGCGGTCGCTGATGTCGTTGCCGAGCGCGGCCGCGGCGGCACTCTTGGCGCTGCCACGGCCCAGCACCCACGGCTCCTCGCTGCCCAGCTGCGCCGCCGCCTTGCCGATGCTGCCCTGGAACGCCTGCTTGTAGCCATCGCGCGTGTAGAAGCCCGGCACGCCGCGCGACAGCGGCTCTCCGCTGGCGCGCTCGAACACCTTGGGTGCATTGGGGCCGGCGGCCGCGGCCACCGAGAAATCGGGGAGGTCGCCGCGGAACTGGCGCTTGAGCCGGCTGTAGATGCGGTATTCGAGCGGGTAGGACGCGAGCATGTCGCGCACGCCGGCCACCAGCTGCGCGTCCATTGGCGCGGCAGGCTGCGGGGCACCGTCGGCCAGCAGTGCGTCGAGGTGGGAATCGAGTGCCTGGCGTTGCTCGGGCGACAGGTTCTTGAACTGCGCATCCCAGTCGATCGCGATCCAGGCCTTCAGCGCCTGCGGATCGAAGTGCTCCGGCGTGTAGGCCATCACGTAGGCCTTGAGCGCCTCGTAGGCCTGCTCGAGGTTGTCCTTGCTGGCCGCGCGCAGCCGCTCCTCGAGGCGGCGCGTCACGCGCGGCATCAGCGCATGGTCGAGCACACGGTGGTAGGCGATCTGGGCCGCGGCGTCGAGCTTGTCGCCCTGGTACAGGCCCAGCGTGTTGAGCAGCGGCGGGTGCTCGATGTCGAAGCCCTGCGCATGCGCGGCGGCGAGCAGCGCGTCGAGCGCGGGCAGCAGCGGCGTGGGGTCGCCGTTGGCCGCCGCTGGCACGGCGTCCACCGTCTGCTTGAGCGCAGGCAGCTTGGCCGCCACCTCCTGCACATAGGCCTTGTTGCGCGCATAGCTCACCGCCCAGCCGGTGACCATCAGCACCGCGGCCAAGGCCACGGCACCGAAGCCGGCGCTGCGCAACAGCAGGCGGCGGCGCTCGGCGCGCGCATTGAACGACACCAGGTGCGCCTCGCGGAACACCAGGTCCTGCATCAGCCGGCGCAGGAAGAAGCTCTTGCCGCGCTGCTGTGCGCTCACCGGCGCGCGCCGCTCCAGCCCGAACGAGCGCGCCACCGCGCCCATCGCGCGGTCGATCGGCGTGCCTTCCTGCGTGCCGCTGGTGAAGTACACGCCGCGCAGGCGCACGCCCTCCTGCAGCGCACCTGCCGAATCGAAGACCTGCGCCAGAAACTCGCGCAGCAGCGGCTGCAGCCCGGCGAACTCCTGCGGGAAGCCGAAGATCGCAGCGCGCTTGGCCGGGTCGCGCTCGGCCTGCAGGAGCGCATCTCGCCGTCGAACGCGGCCAGCGGCTGCGCGGCCGGCTGGTCGACCGGGAACGAGAAGCCCCAGACCTGATCGCGCTCTTCCTTGCCCAGCGCCTCGAAGGCCTCGTTGAAGCCGGCGATCAGGTCGGCCTTGGTCACGAGCACGTACACCGGCGCCTGCACGCCCAGCTTGGCCTGCAGCTCGTGCAGCCGCGCACGCAGCTTGGCCGCGTGTTCCTTGCGCTCGGGTGCACCCTGCTGCAGCAGGTCCTGCACGTTCACGGTGAGCAGCACGCCGTTGATCGGGCGGCGTGGGCGCGTGCTGCGCAGCAGGTTCAGGAAGCGGTCCCACGCGGCAGCGTCGACCTCGGCGTCGGACTCCTGCAAGGTGTAGCGGCCGGCGGTGTCGATCAGCACCGCGTCGCGCGTGAACCACCAGTCGCAGTTGCGCGTGCCGCCCACGCCCTTGACCGCGGCGCCGCTGTCGCTGCCGCTGCCGGTGAGCACGAAGTTCAGGCCGGCGTTGAGCAGCGCGGTCGTTTTGCCGGAGCCCGGCGCGCCGATGAACACGTACCACGGCAACTCATACAGCGGGTTGCTGCCGAAGGCGCGCCTGCCGGTGGTGGCCTTGAGCTTGCTCACCGCCTCGTTGAAGCGCTGCGCCAGCACCTGCGCCTCGCGGTCGCTTGCCGAGGGGCCGGCCGCAATGCCCTTGAGCAGCGCCGCATTGGCTTGGCGCCGGCGCCAGGCGTCCCACGCGAGGCGGCCGATCCACAACCCCCACAGCAGCACCAGCAGCAGCACGCGGGACCACACGCCCGCCAGCGGCCGCAAACTGCCAATGGCCACCAGCGGCCCCACCCACCACACCAGCGCCGACAGCGCCAGCATGCCGATCGTGCCCAGTACCGCGCGGCTCGTCAGCCAGCTCAGGAATCGCTTCATGCCTTCAATCTCTCGGGGTCAGCTGCGGCTGAACAGGGTGATCTCGACGCGCCGGTTCTTGGCGCGGCCGTCCGGCGTGGCGTTGCTGGCGCGCGGCTCGCTGTCGGCGCGGCCTTCGGCGCGCAGGCGTGCCGGTGCCACCGTCTGCGCGAGCAGCGTCTTCACTGCGTCGGCACGGTCCTTCGAGAGGTGCCAGTTGGACGGATAGCGCAGAGAGCGGATCGGCTGGTTGTCGGTGTGACCGGTGACCAGCACCTGGCCCGGCACTTCGTTGAGTGCCTGTGCAATGCGCGCCAGCAGCGGCCGCACGCGGGCGGCCACGTCGGCGCTGCCGGGGTCGAAGAAGCCGTCACCGCGGATGATGATCACGGAGCGGTCGGCGAGATCGCGCACTTCCACCTGGCCCGCGTCGATCTCCGGCTTCAGGAAGGTGGCCAGCCGTGGCGCGGGCGCCGGGGCGGGCGGCGTTGGCGGAGCGGCGCGCGACACGTCGAGCGCCTGCAGCGATTCGAAGGCGGTGTCGCTCTTGTCCTGCATGGCAAAGCGCAGCGCCACGAACACCAGCAGCAGCAGCACGGCCACGCCGGTGGCCACCACCCACACCGGAATGCCGTCGCGCAGGCGCGCGTCGGCCGCCGGCGCGCCTTCCCAGTGCGGCGCCAGCTCCTTGTCCACCGCGGGGGCGTCCTGCCGCAGCAGCTGGGCCAGTCGTTCGCGCACGCTCTCCAGCTGGGCGCGGCCGTTGTCGAGCACGCGGTAGCGGCCCTCGAAGCCGAGCGCGAGCAGCGCGTACATCAGCTCGAGCAGGTTGCGATGGCGTGGCACGTCCTGCGCCAGCTTGCTCATCAGCTGGAACACCTTCTCGCCGCCCCAGCTCTCGTTGTGGAACGCCACCAGCAGGCTGTGCGACGACCACGCACCCGAGCCGCCCCAGGGCGTGCTGGAGGCGCATTCGTCGAGCAGGGTGCACAGCGCATAGCGGCCCGCGACCACCTGCTCGTTGGGCAGGCCGTGCGCGCGGCAGTCGGCCTCGAACTGGCGGATGCCTTCCACCAGCGACGCGCGCAGCGCGGCCGGGTTGGGATGCTGCGGCATCGAGCGGATGCGCGGCGCTGCGCGCAGCAACGGCATCGCGGTCTGCAGCAGCGGGTTGATGCCGGCCGGCGGCGGCAGCTCGGGCAGCGGGGCGGCGGCTTGCGTGCCCGCTGCAGGCGTCGCGGCCGGTGCCGCGGGCGCCTGTGCTCGCGCGCGGCCGGCGCTCGGCTTGATCACCGTGCGGTCGGATTCGAACGCCGAGAAGAGATCGTCGTCACTGCTCATCGCGCATCAGGGCCGGATGGCCCAGAACTCCAGTTCGAGGCCGGGGAAGTCGCCGGCGATGTGCATTGCGAGGCCGCCCGAGCTTTCGAGCTGGCGCCACAGGTCGTTGCCGCGCGTTTCCAGCTCGAAGTAGTTGAAGCCCGCGTGGTACGGGATCTGGCGCGGCGCCACCGGCAGCGGGCGCACCGGCACGCCGGGCAGCTGCAGGTTCACCAGATCGCGGATGCGTTCGGCAGGGCCGATCTTCACCTGGGTGGGGAAGCGCGCGCGCAGCGCCTCGCTGGCCATCTGCGCGTTCACCGCCAGCACGAACTGCGCGCTGCGCTGCAGCTCCAGGTCCGGGATGATGGCCACGCGCACGCCGTACTTGCGGTCCTGCAGCTCGATCGGGATCGCGGTTTGTTCGAGCACCATCGACAGCGACTGGCGCAGGTCCGTCATCACGGCGCGAAAGCAGGCGGCCAGGTCGTCGTGCTGGTAGGCGGGGTAGTCGGGCGGGCGCCGCTTTTCACGGAAGGTGGACAGGTCGCCTGCCAGCTGCAGCAGTTCGGCATACAGCGCCTCGGGGTGCAACACCGGCAGCTGGCGCAGGTGGGCCAGCATCGGCTCCACACGGTTGCACACCTGCAGCAGCAGGAAGTCGGCGATCTCGCCCACCCCGGCACGCCCGGGTTGCGCCAGGCGCGCGGCCAGGGCCTCGGCACGCTGGTGCACCATGCCGTGCACCTCGCGCAGGAAGCCGTCGAGCAGCAGGTTGTCAGGCGCATGCAGCGTGGGCGGGATGTACTGCGTGTCGAGCACCACGCGGCCATCGGCGCGCCGCTCCACCACGCGCGCCACGCCGAGGTGCGTGAAGCCCTCGTTCGCGTCACGCGCCAGCATCAGGCGCAGGTTGAGACGGCCGATCTGGATGGGCGCCGGGCGCAGGCTGGTGGCGTGGCTGTCGCCGGCCTCGATCTCGGTGGCGTGGTAGCGCGGCGGCATGGCAGGCGAGCTGTCCTCCACGTCGCTCTCGGCCACGCCGGGGCGGGCCAGTGCCACGGCCAGCACCACCAGCTCGTCGCGCGCGTCGGCCGGTATGTCCAGTGCCGGTGGCGCGGGGTCGTGGGCCGGAATCGCGAACGGCGTGCCGTCGCTCAGCACGCCGACGGCGCTGCTCATGGCGAGCTTGCCTTGCAGCAGCGCAGCGTCGTCGAGTGCCAGCCGCGAGAAGCCCCAGGTGTGTCCGATGCCGGCGGCGAGCCGGGCGGCGATCAGGTGGCTGAGGTAGCGGTCGTGCTGCTGGAAATGCTGTGGCTGGAGGAACATGCCCTCCGTCCACATCACCTTGTTGTGCCAGGTCATCGTTATCGTGTGGTCCGCCGCCAAGCCGCGCGGCGCTGTGAGTGTCGCGCGGGTCCCTCGGCCCCCACCGCGTACGGAGCGGGAACAATACACGCGCGCACGCGCGGCGTCACCCCTGGTTGCACGGGTGTGACGCAGCCACGCCGTATGCTGCGCGCCGAGGCGGACTGCAGGAGCTGGGATGGGCGACGGCCGGCGTTGGCCGCACAGGTGGGCATATGCCGCGGCAGCGGTGCTGTTGCTGCTTGCCACCGTGCTCACCGCACTCGCGCTGCGGCCGCGTGGGCCGGTCGTGCCGTCGCTCGCGCCGGGCGCCGCCGCCGCAGTCGATTTCATCGGTCTTCACGGCACCCGGGTGCACTTCGCGTCGGTGGCCGAAGCGCGTGCATTGCTCGCCGTGCAGGACGACTGGATGCGCGCCACCGGTGAGCTGCAGCGTGCAGCGCTGATGGAGCGCGCGCCGCCCGCCGGCATGGACGAGTTCGCGCGCTGGCAGAGCGATGCGGTGCTGCCCTGGACGACTGCACAACAGGCGCATTGGCAGGCGGTGTTGGAGCGCCTCGCGCCGGCATTGAACCGGCTCGGCCTGCCGTGGCCGCCGATGATCACGCTGGTGCACAGCACCGGCCGCGAGAGCGCCGCCACCCCGCACACGCGCGGCGCGGCCATCGTGCTGCCCGATCGCGCGGACCTGCAGGGCTTCACCGATGCCGACCTGCTGGCGCACGAGCTGTTCCACGTGCTGTCGCGCCATGACCCTGCGCTGGCCGATCGTGTGTATGCGCAGCTCGGCTTCGAGCCGGTGGGCGAGCTGCAATGGCCTGCGCCATGGGCGCGCATGCGCATCGCCGACCAGGATGCACCGCACCTGCGCCATGCGATGCGGGTGCGCATCGCCGGGGTGACGCACTGGGTGATGCCGGTGGTGGTGGCCGCCAAGGAACAGCCCGACCGCAGCCGCGGCGAGACGCTGGAGCACCTGATGCAGACGCGCTTGCTCGACGTGCTGCCGGGCCGCGGCGGTGCACCGAGCCGCGCAGTGACCGATGCCAACGGCCCCGTCTGGTTTCGTGTGGAGGACGTGCCCGACTTCCTGGAGCGCCTGGGCGGCAACACCGACTACGTGCTGCACCCGGAAGAAACGTCGGCCGACAACTTCATGCTGCTGGTGACCGGCCGCGCGGCACCGAATCCGGCGCTGCTGCAGCGCATCGGGCGTGCGCTGGGCAACGTCAAGGAATCTGGTGCGTCGTCTGCCCCGGGCTGACGAAGCTGATCACGCCGCCCCAGATGCACATCAGCTTGGAGGTGTTGTCCAGCGCCGGCGCGTTGCACAAGGTGACGGTGGGCGCACCCGGCACCCAGGGCGCCGGCGTGTTGGGCACGCAGGGCATCGGCGTGAGCACGCCGAGCGCCGCGGCGGTGGCCGCAGCCACCTGGGGATTGGCCGGCGACTGGCACATGCCGAACGGCATGATGTTGTTCAGCGGCACGTGGTCGAGGATGTTGCCGGCCGGCATGTTGCTGGTGACCACCGTCTTCGGCGTCGCGTTGAACACGGCCGGGGCCATGCCCATCGTGCATTGCATCTGGCCACCGGTACAGGTCTGGAAGGGCATCTTGCGTCTCCTCTAGCTTGCGTCTCGGGCCCACACGGCCAGCGCGGTGAAGTTGTCATGGCTGCGCAGCCCTGCGGTGGCGCTGAGCACTGCCGCTTCCAGTGCGGCCAGCCAGGCTTGCGGCGTGGTGGCATCGGCCAGCAGCGCCTCCAGCTGCGCTTCGTCCACGTGCTCCCACACGCCATCGGTGCACAGCAGGAACACGTCGCCCGCCTGCACCGCCTGCGGCGCGCCACTGTCGCCCACCTGCAGGTCGCGTGCGTCGGTGCCGAGCGCGGAGCGCAGTTCGCTGCGCTTGGGATGGGTGCGCAACTGCTCGGGGGGCAGCATGCCCATGTCCACCAGCGACTGCACCATGCTGTGGTCGCGCGTCTGGGCCAGGATGCGTCCGGCGCGGAACCAGTACAGCCGCGAATCGCCCGCATGCGCCCAGTGCGCCTGCTGGTCGATGAAGTCCACCACCAGGCACACGGCGGTGCTGTGCATCTGGGCGCTCGGGCTGTCGGGCACGCGCGCATCGATCACCGCCTGGCTCGCGCTGCGCAGCAGCGCATTCAGCTGCTCTCCGCTGTGCGTGGGCTGTGCCGCGAGCTGCTGGATCAGCTGGCTCACCGCCAGGCGGGAGGCCTGCTGCCCGCCGCCGTGGCCGCCGGCGCCATCGGCCAGCACACAGCACAGCTCACGTTCCGACTGCCAGTGGCCGCAGGCATCCTCGTTGTGGCTGCGACCGCCCGCTTCGGACAGGATGGCGACCTCGAGCGCGAGCATGCAGTGCTCCTTCAATCGTCGGACTGCAGTTGCGCGATGTAGCTCTCGTAGGCCGCGAGAAACGCCTTGCCGAAGAGCTGGTGGAAATCCTCGGAGGCTTCCTCGGACAGCTGTGCATACAGCTCCTGGAACAGCTCCCACAGCCGCGCCTTGCGGCTTCCCGGCAGCAGGCCGCCGAGGCCCGAGCGGCGCTCGGCGATGCGCCCTTCGAGCACCGCAGGGTCGAAGCGCTTGAGCACGCCCTCGAGCGCGGAGCGCATGCCGGCCATCATGCCGAGCTGGTGCGCGCGCAGGTCGTTGAAGGCGTCGCGCATCGCGGGCGCGGGTGCCATGAAGCCGGGCTTGGCGCTGCCCAGCAGGTACTGCAGCGCCACTTCGGCGGTGGGTGAGAACTTCAGCGGGTTGTTCTCGCGCGCGGCGATCACGGTGACCTCGGCGCGCATCTCGCGCTTCAAGGCAGCGCGCGACAGCAGCAGCTGCACCGTGCCTTGCGTGGCCTCGCGCATCAGCTGGCCGAGCAAGCGCATCTCGTCGGGGCCCAGTTGCTGCAGCGGCAGCTCGGCCAGGCCCAGGCCGTCGGCGAACGCGGCGAGCAGGTCGGCGCCGTCGGCGGATGCCGCTGCAGGCGCTGCGCGTGGCGCGGCCCGGGGTACGGCCGCCGGCGCGCTCTCGGAGGGGGCCGCTGAGGCGGCCGGCGCTGCCGGCCGGGCCGGCAGCGCGGCGCGGCGCACGCCCGGCTCGGTGGCCACCGGCTGCTCCCACGACAGCACGGCGCCCTTGGGCATGGCAGCGGGGGCGGCCGGTGCGCTGGGCCGGATCGGGGCGGCCGCCCAGGGCGTCTGCAACTCCGATGCGTGATCCGCCGTGGGTGGTGGCACCGGGGCGGCGTCGCGTAGCAGCGCGTTCAGCGGGTCGGTGTCGGCGGCGGTGTTGCGTTGAGCCGGCGGGGGCGCACCCAGGCCGGCCAATGGATCCGCCGGCGCACCGGCACCCAGGCCGAACAACGCATCCAGCGAGTCCTCCTGCGACGGTGCGGCGAGCGGCAGGTCGGGCACCAGCGGCTCGTGCGGCGAGCGCGGGGCCACGAGCGGTGGTGATGCCGGCGCGTCTGCCGCGAAAGGATCCCAGTCGTCTGGGATCGCGGAAGAAGCGGCGGCCGGTGCAGTGGGTGCCGGCGCTGGAGCCGGTGGCCTGGCCAGCGGATCGGGCAGGCCGCGCATGCGCGGCGGCGGGCCGGAGGGAATGGCGCGCGCCGGCGCGGTTTCGGCGAACAGGTCGGCGAACGGATCCTGTGTGCGCGTGGCCTGGCCCATCGACACGCCGATGAGGTAGCCGCCGATCTGCACGCGGTCGCCGTCACGCAGCGGGGCTTCGCGCCCGTTGCCCAGGCTCTGGCCGTTCACCAGCACGGCATTGCTGCCGCGGTCGGCCAGCACATAGCTGCCGTTGCGAAAGATCACCTGCGCATGCACGCGCGAGATCGAGCGCTCGGGGTCGGGCAGCACGAGCTGGTTGGTGTCGGCGCGGCCGATCGTGCCGCCGAGCTCGTCGAACATCGCGGAGCGGCCGTCGGCAGGGCTGCCATTGAAGCTGTGGACGGTGAGAACGATCATGGGCTGCGTCCGGACAATCGTGCAAGCATAGCCGCGGCGCGCTCAGCGCACGATGTGGCAACGACCATCGACCAACGCGACGCGGATCGGCCAGGCCTGGCGCGTGCCGTCGGGTGCGGGCTCGGTGCGCAGTGCGGGCTCGCCGGTGGGCGACAGGCATTCGAGCAGGCGCCCGCCGGCACACGGGCGCAACACCACGTCGGCCAGTGCGGGCAGCACCGGCTTGAGCGCCTTGGTGGCGTGCAGCATCTCGATGCGCGCGCGCCAGCGCGCCGCCAGTTCGGCCACCGGCTGCTGGTACGCCAGAGCCAGGTCTTCGAAGCGCACGCGCGCGGCCGCGAGAAACGGCTCGGGCTCGCCGCGCGCCAGCGACAGGGCCAACCTCTGAACGAACTCGGCCACGACCGGCTGCGCGGCGGGCAGGTCGGCGATCGGCGGTGCGTCCAGCCAGCGCCAGCGCGGCAGCTTGACCGGCAGCGTGACGATGCGGCGCTCGACGATCGGCGGGCCGAACACCTCGCCGTCCGCCACAGCCCAGTCGATCTCGGCCAGCCCGCGCGCGCTCAGCTCGCTGCCCGGCTGCCCGATGCGCGGCAGCAGCAAATGCAGGCTCGCGCCCACGGTGCCGTGCGCCATGCGCGGCGCCAGCGACGCACCGGGCGGCGCCGGCTCGATGACCAGCGCGAGCTCGTTGTCGCCCTCCAGCAGGTACTCGTGCACCGGCAGGCACACGCTGCCGCCTTGCGCCTCGGTGCGCAGCACCGGTACGCCATTGACCAGCGCCTCCGCCGGGCAGCCGAGGGCACGCAGGCGCAACAGCAGCAGGCGCTCCATCAGCCCAGGCTCCAGTCGACGAGCGTCAGCGCGGGCAGTAGCGCGAGGCTGCGCCGCGTCTGGCCCAGCACCGGGTCGTGCAGTGTCATCGGCGCCACCACGGGCTCCAACCCGAGGCGCAGGAACCACTGCCAGCCGCTGCCGGCGGGGCGCGGGCGCAAGCCTGCCTCGCCGACCAGCGCGCCGGTGCAGGGGCCGGCACTGCTGCAGACCACGGCGTTGTCGTTGGCGATCGGGTCGAAGTCGATCGTGAACGGGCAGCGCCACGACACGCTGGCAGGCAGCAACGCCTGCAGCAGCGCAGGCACCGGCTGCTCGCGCGTGAGTTCGAAGCGCAGTGCGCCGCCCCCTTCGGCCCGCAAGCGCACGCGGGTGCGGCTGGCGCCCACGTCGATGTCGCCGGCCAGGCTGAGCGTGGTGGCGCAGATCAGGTCCAGATCGGCCAGCACGCGCAGCAGCGGTTTGTCCGCCAGCCCGCCCGGGCCTTCGCGCCAGCCCCAGCTGAGCACGCCGCGACCGCCGAGCAAACGGCCCTGCGCCTGCAGCGCGGGTTGTTGCGCGGTCTCGCCCCAGGCGGCGAACAAGCGCTCGATGCCCTGGCCCAGCGCGGTGGACAGCACGTCGTCGAAGCCGCGCTGCCAGGCCGCGGGTGACAGCGGCTGTGCGTCGCGTTCGAGGCGCACCCGGGTGGGTGTGGCAGGCGCCGGCGCGGCCGCACGGTCGAGTTCGAAGCTGCCGTCGCGTTGCAGCGCGAACAGCCACTGGTCGGCGGGGTAGGCCCACACGCGCATGTGCACCGCGCCCAGCGGCACGCCCTGGTCGCGCAGCCCGCAGCTGCCGGCTTCGAGCAGGTGCACGGCCGGCGATGTTTCCTCGATCAGCGCACTGCCCAGCCCGTCCGGCGCCGGCGGTTGCGTCATGGCATGCACCGGCCAGCTGACCGCGCGCGCCTCGTGCCCCTGCCAGCGCTGTGCGCCGCGGGCATCCAGCCATTGGGCGGCAGGGTGGCGCTCGCTGCGGCAGCGGCCGTGCGGGATCTGGCGCAGCTGCAGCAGGGCCGCCGGGCCGGTGCCCTGCGCATGCGTGAGCACGCGCAGCTGCGGCGGCGCGGGATGGGTGGCGTCGATGCGCACCGACGGCGGCAGCGGCGCCGGTGCGCGCTGCCACGTGCCGTCGATGCGCTGGTACTCCTGGCGCCACTCGGCCTGCAGCAGGCGCAGGTCGATCGCGTCGATGTCGCAGGCTTCGCGCGGCAGCGGCAGACCGTCGGGATCGGCCGCGGCGCGCTCTTGTTCGAGCACGTCGACCAGCGCGGCGTCGGCGGCGAGCAGCGGCTGCGGATCGGTGCCACGACGGCGCAGCGCGTCGCCCGCGCGCAGCACGACCTGGTGCAGCTTGACCCAGTCGCCCAGGCGCTCGTCGGCCAGCACGGCCAGCGCCCATTCGTTTTCCGGCCGCTCTTCGAAGCCGGGGCCGAGGGTGAGGCACAGGCCGGCGTAGCGCGCCACGGCGGGCCGGCTGTGCAATGCACGTTGCAGCGCACGCTCGCGCACCGTGGCCTCGAACGCCGGCCAGCGATCACCGAGCCGCTGCACCATCGCCGGCCAGTGCGGCTGCAGCAGCTCGCGCAGCGACTCAGGCACCGAGCGGATCCTCCGGTTCCTCCGGCGGGTCGAAGCTGGCGGGCGAGGCTGGGGACTTCGGGCTCGCGCCGCTGCCGGCGCCCGGTGCGCCGCCGGAGTTGATCAGCACCATCGAGCCGGTGATCGACAAGGTGGGGCCGAGCACGATCGAACTGCTGCCCGCCTTGAGAGTGATCATGGCGCCAGCCTCGATCACGAGGTTGGCGCCGGCCTTGATGTGCACGTTGGCGGCCGCATCCACGCCGAGGTTGGCGCCCACCTTGGCATGCGTGTCGGCGCCCGACTTCATCGACAGCACCGCGCCGGACTGCAGGATCAGATCCTGGCTCACGTTGGTGCTCTGCTTGCCGCCCACGTCCAGCGACATGTCCTGGCCGATCGCGGCCTCCAGCTTCTCAGCGACGCTCAGCTGCGCATGCCGGCCCACCGTGAGCTGCCAGTCGCGGCCCAGGCTCTCGTGCAGGTCGCGGCCCACGGTGTGCTGCTCGTCGTTGCCGATGGTGACGGCGGCGTTGTTCTTCACGACCTGCAGGAAGTCCTTCTGCGCCTGCAGGAACACGTGCTCGCTGCCCTGCTTGTCCTCGAAGCGCAGCTCGTTGAAGTCGGTGTCGCCGCCGCCCTTGCTGGAGCGCGACTTGATCGTGCTCACCGTGGCGTGGTCGGGCAGCGTGTACGGCGGCATGTTCTCGGCGTTGTAGACACGGCCGGTGATCATCGGGTGGTCGGGGTCGCCTTCGAGGAAGGACACCACCACCTCCTGGCCGATGCGCGGCAGCGCCACCATGCCCCAACCCTTGCCGGCCCAGGGGTGCGACACGCGCACCCAGCAGGAGCTGTCGGCGTCCTTCTTGCCCAGCCGGTCCCAGTGGAACTGCACCTTCACGCGGCCGTACTTGTCCACGTACAGCTCCTCGCCGGAGGGGCCCACCACCAGCGCGGTCTGCGGCCCCGCCACATGCGGTTGCGGCGTAACGCGCGGCGGGCGGAAGCGCTCGCTGGCCGGCAGCGCCACGAACTGGCAGCGGTACACCGACTCGGCATTGCTGCTGCGATAGCCGCTGTATTCGGCCTCGATGCGGGTGGACAGCGCCACGTGCGCCACGTTCTGGTCGGCACGCGGATGCTCGGTCAGCGTGAACTTGAAGCCGGTGGCCAGCGTGCGCACCGGCCCGCCGCCGGTGGCGCGCAAGGTACCGGCCTGCAGCTCCTCGACGCGCACCTTGGCGTAGCGCGTGCCTTCGGCCGGCGTGATGTAGCCGCCGGGCGGGTCGTACACCTCCAGCTTGGCCGATGCGCCTTCGCGCTCGGCCTTGCCGGTGGCCTGCAAGGAGGTGGACGGCTTCTCGAAGTCGAAGTCGGTGAGCACCACCTGGCCCGACTGGATCTCCTGGCTCACGCGCCAGTCGGTGACGGCGTCGACGTCGTGCAGTTCCTCGGTGTTCTCGCGGTAGGCGAACTGGTCCTGCCCGGGGCAGGGCTGGTGCGCGCTGGCGCTGTCCACCAGCACCAGCGTGTGCTTGGTCTTCTCGTGCTCGAAGTAGTAGTACACGCCTTCGCGTTCGAGCAGCCGGCTCACGAAGTCGAAATCCGACTCGCGGTACTGCACGCAGTACTCGTAGGCCGGGTAGCTGCCCGACAGGTTGAAGCGGTAGTCCACGCTGAACGGCTCGAACACCGCCTTCACGATGTCCTGCAGCGTCTTGTTCTGGAAGATGCGCGTGTCGGTGCGGCGCGTCAGCAGCCACAGCCACGGGCGCAGCACGAGCCGGTAGCTGAAGCGGTCGTCCTCCCCGCCTTCGAGGCCGGTGGAGCACACCAGGCCGTGGAAGTGCCGGTCGGCGCCCTCGGGGCCGGTGATGCTCACGCACGCCGGCTTGCCGAGCAGGCTGGCCGGCGCGATGGCGTCGTCGTCGGACAGCGCCTGCACGCTGAACTCGAACAGCCGGCTCATCTCCTCGGTGGCAGTCATGCGGCGGAACAGCAGCTTCTCGTCGCCGAGCGGGGTGGTCAGGCGCATCAGGTGAGGGTGGGCCATGGCAAGTCGATGAAGGGTCAGTGAGCGTGAGGCAGGCGGCTGGCGACCAGCCAGCCGGCCACGGGTTCGCCGGCTTCGTGGCGCAGCACCACGCCGTCGAACTGCAGCGGCACGAAACCGGCCTGTGCGAGCGTGCGTTCGAGGTAGTGGCGATGGTGGCTGTAGCGGCCGTGCGGATGCAGGCGGAAGTCGTCCGGCGTGTCGTGCGCCTCGACGGTGAACACGAGGTGGCCACCGGGCGTGAGCGCGCGCGCAGCGGCCCGCAGCGCGAGGTCGAGCGCGCCGAAGTAGCACAGTGTGTCGGCCGACACGATCAGCTCGAACGCCGCGGGCTGGGCCGCGAGGCAGGCCACGAGCTCGGCTTCCACCAGCTCGGTGTACTGCCCGCGCGCGCGCGCCTTGTCGAGCATCTTGGCCGACAGGTCCACGCCCACCAGGCGCGACGCGTACGGCGCCAGCCACGGCGCGCACAGCCCCGTGCCACAGCCGGCGTCGAGCACGCGCAGCGCGGCCTGTGGCGTGCCCAGCAAGCGCTGCACCGCCTGGCCCACGTGCTCGGGCGCCTGGTACTTCAGCGCCGCCAGCTTGGCGTCGAAGCTGTCGGCGAAGCGGTCGAACACGCTGCGCACGTAGGCGTCGCTGGCGCGCTCGGGCACCTCGGCGCCGCCGCAGGCGGCCAGGTGATGCAGCGCCTGCTCGTTGTCGGGCTCCAGCGCCAGCCAGTCGCGGAACACCTGCGCGGCTTCGTCCATGCGGCCCAGGCGCGCGTACAGCATGCCCAGCACGCGCCGCGCGGCCGGGTGGGCCGGCTTCAGCGCCAGCGCCTCGGCGCTGTGGTGCAGGCATTCGCGCGTGCGCTTCAGCACGTGATACAGCGCGGCGAGGTTGGCGTGCGCGTCCGCGAATCTGGGCTGCATGCGCAGCGCGCTCAGGTAGGCGTCCTCGGCCAGGTCGTAGCGGCGCTGCTGGCCGCGCAGCACGCCCAGGTTGTTCAGCACCTCGACGTTGTCGGGGTCGAGCTGATGACAGCGCGCATACGCGTCGGTGGCGGCGTCCAGCTGGTGCGCGTCGAGCAGCAGGTTGCCCAGGTTGTTGTGCCACGAGGCCACGCCGGGATCGAGCGCGATCGAGCGTTGCACCAGTGCCAATGCTTCGTCCGCGTGGCCGCGCTGGTGCAGCAGCACACCGAGAAAATGCGTGGGGTTGGGGTCGTCGGGCTGCAGCTGCAGCAGCGCGCGGTACAGCTGCTCGGCCGGCTCGAGCCGGCCTTCGCGGTGCAGCGTGGTGGCCATCTGCAGCGCGTCGGCATAGGAGAGCTCGCGCGGCGCCGCTTCGGCCGGCGCCGTGTCGGGGGTTGTGGTGCGAACCGGGGCCATCAGGCGTTGAGGAAGCCCAGCGCCGCCTGCCACACCTTGCGGCCGGTGCTCACCTCCTGCTTGTGGCTCTGCGCCAGCGTGAGCAGGCCCGACACCAGCTTGTCGTCGCTGGAGAAGCCGTAGCCGCAGTCCTCGATGAACTTGGAGCCCCACGCCTTCAGCCCGTCCACGTAGCGGCAGCCCTTGTCGAACTCGCCTTGCGTGACGATCTCGTCGTTGCCCTTGTACATCTGCAGGAAGTGCATCTTGTCGCCGCAGATGCCGCTGTTGAGCGTGAGCACCGACAGCGCCGGCAGCTCCACCGCATGGCTCTTGAACCAGTTGTTGAACGCGATCGGGCGGGTGTGCAGCGCGTTCGACTCGTTGCGCACCGCCCAGTAGCCCTGCGCCTGCTTGAAGAAGCCGCGCATGCGGATGATCTCGATGACCTTCCAGATCGTCTTGACCAGCGCCTCCACGATGGACACGATCAGCGAGCCGATGGCCGACGCGCCCGAGGAGGCGAACTCCAGCCCGAGCTTCAGGCCGCCCTTGAGCGTGTCGTACAGGCCTTCGCCCACGCTGAACCACATCGCGCGGCGAATCGCCTCCACGATGGTGGACGGATGCCCCGACAGCAGCACCACGTTGCGCCCGGCCAGCCACTCCTTGAACTTGGTGACGCCCGAGTCGATCGTGTTGGCCACGCCCTTGGCGAGGTCCAGCCCGGCGCCGATGAAAGGCGCTGCCGCCGCCAGGAACTTGCTGGCCAGAAAGTCGCAGAGCTTGCGGATCGCGCCGGGCAATATCGCGAGCGCGCTCTCGGCCGGGTCGGCCAGCATGCCGGCCACCTTGGCCTTGGCGGCGGTGAGCTGGTCACGAATGGCCGTCCACAGCTTCTGCGCGTACTCGTACAGCGTGGCCTTGATCGACTCCCAGACCTGGCGCATCTTGCCGTCGGTGGGCGCCGGCGGCGTGCTGCCCAGCAACTGCTGCGCGCTCACGGTGGAGGGCGCCGTGCCGCGCGCGCGGATCTTCTGCTCCACCAGGTCGGCCGCCTTGCCCGCGGCGCCCTGGCTCTTGCCGATCACGGTGCTGGCGCGGCTCATCGCCACGTTGCTGTCGCCGCCGGCGTAGTCGAGCGACGCGGTGGTGAGATCCAGCGCGCCGTTGAGCACCACCTTGAAGATGCTGTCCTCGCACTCAGTCTTGGAAAAGAGGTACAGCACGCCGAGGCGGGCGTTCACCAGCGCCGGCTGCATGAACACCTGCGCGCCGTTGGCCACGTCGGTGTCGCCCTTGCCGGTGAGTTGCCGATCGAGCAGCGTGACCAGCTGGTTGTCGTCACGGCCGCTTTTCTGCCAGGCGTCGCCGGGGCCCTTGGAGTTCTTCCATGCGTCGAAGGCTTCCCGCACGCGGCCCAGGCGCAGCACGGTGGGCGCGCGCTCGTAGGCCTGCAGTGCCACGTCCAGTGCCTTCAAGGGCTGGCTGCGCGTGCTGAACAGCTTGGCCGTGCCCTTCATCCAGTCGGCATAGGGCACGAGCGTGGGCAGCGTGGGATCGGGCATGGCGGGCTCCTGGCCGGTGGCCTCGGCGATCAGCCGTAGGTGCGGGCGACGTTGGCAAACGAGATCGTGTCGTTGTAGGTCTTGCGCAGCGTGATGCCGTGCTCCGCACGGATCGCGTTCTCCGATGGCGTTTCGTCGGCGAACTTCTGGCAGCCCACGGTGCGCATCTCCTCTTCCATCAGTCCGGTGTTGCCGTTGTCCTGCAGGCCGCCGTCGGCCGCGCGATAGCAGGCACCGGACACGTAGTGGAAGGCATGCACCAGCTCGTGCGCCAGCGCGATGAACGTGGGCCGGCCATCGAGCCCCTTGTCCTCGTGGTTGAACGTGATCACCGCACCGGTGCCGGCCGCGGGCACGAAATCCTTCTTGCCGCCGTCACCGTCGACCACGCGGCCGATCAGGTCGGGGTTGCGCATCATCTCGCTGAGGTTGTAGCGGTCCTCGCCGATCTTCGGCTGCACCTTCTTGCGGCTCAGGTTGTCGATCACCGCGAGCGGTGCGGCGGTGGAGAGCTTGCCGTACTCGATCACCACCTGCTTGGTGCCGGTGCACTTCTTGCCGATGTCCTCCAGCAGCTTCTTGCCGATGGGCTTGCTGGCGATCTGCACCAGCGCCTCCTCGATCGCGCCCTTGAAGCCGTCGGGCACCCAGTCGTTGCCGCGGTAGTTGTCCACGCCGATCAGGATCTTGGTGTAGCGCGTGGGCACCGGGCTGAACAGCGTCATCGCCAGCTCCACCTGGTCGAGCAGCCGGGTCACCGCGCCCTTGTGGTCGCGGATGGTCTTGAGCGTGCCGTCGTCCTTGGTCTTGCCGGCCGCCCAGCGCGTGAGCATCGCGTGCAGGTTTTCCAGCGTGGAAGGCGTCGGCGTGGTCTCGTAGGCGAGCAGTTGCTGGTCCACCAGGTCGAGCTCGGTGCTGCGCTCCTTGAGCGACTGGCCGTGCCAGGCCTTGCGGTTCGTGTCGCGCAGCCAGTCGGCCTGCGTCATCAACCTCGGGATGGGCATGTGCGCTCCTTAAAAGGCGTAGCTGAAGTTGCCGTCGCGCACGCCGACGCTGACGCCGGTGATCGGTGCGCCTTCCATCATGCGGTTGAGGAACTCGCGGCTGATGTCCGGCAGCATCGTGTTGGTGAGGATCGCGTCGATCATGCGGCCGCCCGATTCGCTCTCGGTGCAGCGCGACACCACCAGCTTCACCACCTCGTCGCCATACTCGAACGGAATCTTGTAGCGCGCTTCCACCCGCTTCTTGATGCGGTTCAGCTGCAGCTTCACGATGCGGCCCAGCATCTCGTCGGAGAGCGGGTAATACGGGATCGTGACCAGCCGCCCCAGCAGCGCGGGCGGAAAGATCTTGAGCAGCGGCTCGCGCAGCGCCTTGCTCATGCCCTCCGGGTCGGGCATGAGGTCCGGGTCCTTGCACATGCTGGCGATCAGGTCCGTGCCGGCGTTGGTGGTCAGCAGGATCAGCGTGTTCTTGAAGTCGATCGCGCGGCCTTCGCCGTCTTCCATCCAGCCCTTGTCGAACACCTGGAAGAAGAGTTCGTGCACGTCGGGGTGGGCCTTTTCCACCTCGTCGAGCAGCACCACGCTGTACGGTTTGCGCCGCACCGCCTCGGTCAGCACGCCGCCTTCGCCGTAGCCCACGTAGCCCGGCGGCGCGCCCTTGAGCGAGGACACGGTGTGCGCTTCCTGGTACTCGCTCATGTTGATCGTGATCAGGTTCTGCTCGCCGCCGTACAGCGCCTCGGCCAGCGCCAGCGCCGTCTCGGTCTTGCCCACGCCGGAGGTGCCGGCCAGCATGAACACGCCGATTGGCTTGCTCGGGTTGTCCAGGCCGGCGCGCGAGGTCTGGATGCGCTTGGCGATCATCTCCATCGCGTGGTCCTGGCCGATCACACGCGAGCCGAGCAATGCGGGCAGCTTCAGCACGGTCTCGATCTCGTTGCGCGCCATGCGGCCCACCGGGATGCCGGTCCAGTCGCCGACCACCGCGGCCACCGCCTGGTAGTCCACGGTCGGCAGGATCAGCGGGTTTTCGCCTTGCAGTGCCGTCAGGCGCGTCTGCACCTCCCGCAGCTTGTCGAGCGTGGCCGCGCGATCGGCCTCCGACAGCCCGGGCTCGACGGCGGCGGCCGCGCTGTCGGCAGCAGCCTCGAGCGCCGTGCCGGTGCCTTCCACCGGGCGATGGCCAGCGCGCAGCTTGGCACGCAGCGCCAGCAGCTCGTCGACCAGCCCTCGCTCCTCGTTCCAGCGTGCTTCCAAAGTGGCGAGCCGGTCGCGCTCGGCGACCAATGCGTCGTTGGCCGCGACCTCGCGCTCGCGCACGTCGATGCCCACCGCCTTCTCGCGGCCGATGATCTCCAACTCGGTTTCCAGCGACTCGATGCGCTTGCGGCAGTCGTCCACCTCGGCGGGCACGGCGTGCAGGCTCACCGCCACGCGCGCGCAGGCGGTGTCGAGCAGGCTCACCGACTTGTCCGGCAGCTGGCGCGCCGGAATGTAGCGGTGGCTCAGGCGCACCGCAGCCTCCAGCGCCTCGTCGAGGATCTGCACCTTGTGGTGCTTCTCCATGGTGGAGGCCACTCCCCGCATCATCAGGATCGCCTTCTTCTCGTCGGGCTCGTCCACCTGCACCGACTGGAAGCGGCGCGTCAGCGCGGGATCCTTCTCGATGTATTTCTTGTACTCGGCGAAGGTCGTGGCGCCCACCGTGCGCAAGGTGCCGCGCGCCAACGCGGGCTTGAGCAGGTTGGCCGCGTCACCGGTGCCGGCGGCACCCCCGGCGCCCACCAGCGTGTGCGTCTCGTCGACGAACAGGATGATCGGCTTCGGGCTGGCCTGCACCTCCTCGATCACCGAGCGCAGGCGCTGCTCGAACTCACCCTTCATGCTGGCGCCGGCCTGCAGCAGGCCGACGTCGAGCGCGCGCAGCTCCACGTCCTTGAGTGCGGGCGGCACGTCGCCGCGCGCGATGCGCTGGGCGAAGCCTTCCACCAC